>RFRL01000048.1 GCA_009924545.1 Planctomycetia bacterium
GAGAGCACGGAGGAAGTCCGGCCAGTGGGAAGGTTTCCGGAGTTGCTGGTAGGCGGGGAACTGTCCGGGGATCTGCAGGACGGTGAACCCCTCGCGCTCGTACCAGGCCCTGTCGTAGGTGCCATCGACACCATACGCGGCAACGCCCACGCGGATTCCGCGCTTGACGAGCCCACGTCCGAGCGTCCGGATGTAATGGGAAACGCCATACACGTTGAGGTTTCGCGTCAATTGCAGGACGGTACGGGTCATGTCGTCGTGCCGGATACGGGATTGGATCGTGGCCGTGTCGAAACTGGACGGGAGAGCAAACCCAGGGCGTTAAGCATCGTCACGAGGCCGTCGCTTGTCGATTGGGGGTGGAGGAAACCCGATCGTGAAAGTTGATCACAGGGGAAAAAGCCCGGCGTCGTCGCCGCCCGGAGACGGTCCGAGGAAAGCGGCAGATCGCGACCCGCGGCCCTGCCGATCGCGTCGGCCACGGGGGCGGCCAGCCGCGCCAGCCACCACGGGACCGAGCGGGGGCGGGGGGCGCCGGTGAGTTCGGCGACGATCGTCGCCAACTCGGCGATCGAGTGGCCCTCCCGATCGGCGACGTTGTAGATCGTCCAACCGCGCTTTGCGTGCCGGGCAACATGGAGGAACGCGGCCACGAGGTTGTCCCGGGAGACGATCGACTTTCTCGCCGCGCCGGTGCCGATCAGGCTCGTGTGACCGCGGGCCACCCGGGTGACGAAGTTCACGAGGTTGCTGCGCCGGTCGGGGCCGTAGACCGGGGCGGGGCGCAGGATCACGGCGCGGCGGTCGGGAGCGGCGCCGGCCCAGTCGCGGACGTCCACCTCGGCGCGGGCCTTGGAGGCACCATACGGGGCGCTCGTTTCGGGAGGCGCATCCTCGGTGATCGGGCCCGCTGACCGGGCCACAGCCAGCACGGAACTGGCGAGGACGAAACGGCCGATCCCGTGGCGGCCGGCCCAGGCGAGCCACGCCGCGGTACCCTCCACGTTGACCCGGTGAAGTTCGGCCAGTTCCGCAGCCACCGGGCCGCCCTGTGTCTGCCGGACCTCGAGATGGATGACGGCGTCAGGGGGGGCCCCTGGCGGGGGCGATGCGAGCACGTCGTCGCGGCACCACCCTTCCCATCCGCTCGGCAGGGAGCCCGGGGGCCGGCGGCCGGTGGCGATGCCCGTATGCCCGGCCCGAGCGGCAGCCACGACGAGGGCCTGGCCGACGAACCCACTGGCCCCGGTGACCACGAGCCGCATGGAGGCCCCTCGTTGGCGGTTGTGCGTGGCGTCCGTCAGGAAGCCAGATCCTCGATCCATCGGGCGAAGTCGCCGTAGATCAGCTCCCGGTCGAAACGCTGTTCCGCCAGGCGGCGCGCCCCCTCGCGGCACGTGCGCAGCCAGCGCCTGTCCCCCGCCAGGCGGGTGAGGAGTGCGGCCAACGACGCGGCGTTCCCTGCCGTGTAGTCGGCCCCCGCCTCGTAGTCGGTGACGAGGCCCGACAGCTCCCCGGGCAGACCGTTCACGATCGCCAGGCCGGCGGCCGCGTAGTCGGCCGCCTTGTAGGGAATGGCCACCGCCGAGGAGGGTTTCACCAGGACCAACCCCACATCGCAGGAGCCGAGGAGGCGGGTGTAGCCACGGCGATCGAGGAGCCCGTGCGCGACGAGTCGTGCCGGTCCGTTGATCTGCTCGGCTGCCGTCCGGATCTGCGCCTCCATGCTGCCGGTGCCGGCGACGTGGATCTCCACCGCAGTGCCCGCCTCGGCGAGCAAGCGCGCGGCGCTGACGGCCGTGTCGAGATCCTGGCCTCGTTCCAGGGTTCCCGCATAGACGCACCGCAAGGGGGCCGGATGCGGCGGGGTATCGGCCGGGGCGTCGGGATGCCGCCGTGGCGGTGGCGGGTATTCCTGGACATAGGCCCCGAGGTAGCAGACGTGGGTGGGGATCCCCGCCGGGATCTCACCTGCGACCGCCTCGAGGTAGGTCGCCGTCGATGACGACACCGCATCGGCCTCGGCCAGGAGGCTCCGCCGGCGCCGCTGCATGCCGCCGAGCACCCAGGGGGCCACCCACCGGACGAGCCACCGCGGTCCCGGCAGCAGACGGGTGAAGGTTTCCGGCCACAGATCCATCAGATCGACGATCGCATGGGCATCGAGGCGCCGGGCCAGCCGCAGGGCCGCTTCCGGGCCCTCCATGGGGGGCAGACTGGCAAGGATCACGTCGGGGCGCTCGAGATGACCGCCAGCCACCCCCTCCGCAGCCAGGCGGGTGAAGGTGCTGCCGAAATCGCGGTGGCTGGCCAGCCGCGCCAGGGAGACATTCCGCCGGTACGGGCGCACCGCCACCTGGCGGATCGCAAAACCCTCGTCGGCCGCCAGGGCGGGGGCGACCACCCGGGCCACCTTGCGGCGATGGCTCCACGTGGCCGTCCACCATGTGACCGCGTGACCGCGGCCAGCGAGCACCCGGGCCAGCGTCCAGTAGCGGAGCGGTGGCAGCCCCTCACCCGGGATGTCATCGAAAGGATTGACGAGCCAGATCGTCAGGGGCCGGGGCGTCAACTCCGCTCGGGTCATGCGGGGAGCGTATCAGAAGCGCGACGGCCGGTGGAGGGGCCCATCAGGGATGCGGCGCCGGGAGCGGGGGGCCGGGAAACGGGCGCCGTGCCACGCTGTCATCGGAGCCTTCCCCGTGGCCACAAAGCCACCGCCGTCCCGGGCGCACGCCGGCGATCAGTCCCAGTCGCCAAGCCGCTCCACGCGGACGGCCGAGCCGTCCCGCAACCAACCGTCGAGTTGCGCCACGTCCTTGAGTTGTTGGCCCCGCAACCGGGGGACCACGAAGAACCGGCAATCGACTTCCGGCAGGGCGGTCATGTCGCCCCACAGTTTCTCGAACTGGGCCACCGGCAACACGTCCTCCTGCCCCTGCCCCCAGCGTCGTTTCACCTCCTTGAGCGTGACGTAGGTGGGCATCCGGGCGGCGACCCGGCGGACGGCGGCCGCCGTCCGGGCTCCCGCGTCGGCGGCGAGCAGGTCCTCACGGGACAACCCGAAGACGGCCAACAGCCGGTCGATGTCGATCCAGGTGGAGAGGGTGTTGTAGTAGCGGAGGCCGAACTCCACCTCCTCGCGGGGCATGGCCAGTCCCTCCACCAGGCGCGGACGTCCGTTGACCCGGGCCAGGCCACCGCCCCGATCCTCGATGCGCCGCTGGATCACCTCCAGGGAGAGGCAGCCACCGCCGGCGATGTGGCGGCCGAGGATGGCGGGATCGACGTCGGCGCCGACGGTGTCGATGTTGTGGAGGAACAGCCAGCGCAGGTGCGGCCGCTCGGTGATCAGTCCGGCGAGTACCCCATTGAGGAGCATGTTGGGGATCTCGTACCAGTGGCCGACGGGATGGAGGCACTGGTGTGGCACGTTGGCCGTGTAATCACTCCCCTCCCCCATCTGCCGCGCCCAGCCGAGCAACGCCGCCTGCTGGCTCTCGCGCATCTTCTGTTTCTGTTCGTCGAGCCGCTGATGGGCCAACTCGCGCCAGGCGAAGTCGAGGTCACGGGCCATCGGCACCAGCCGCAGACCGACCGACCGGCCGGGGGAGAGCACGACCGGCAGCCCCGCAGCCACGATCTGCCGGTGGGTCAGCCAACTGGTCGTGACCACGTGCGGCAGCGGCATCGAATGCAGGCGGCCGGTCCGCCGCGACTTCGCCAGATGGACTTCGAGGAAACTGCGGTGGCGGCCCGCCAGTCGGCAGAAGGGATGGAGAGCCTTCACCACGCCCGCCCCCTGGGTCCAGCGGCTTCCCGCCCCCGCAGCCAGGGTCACGACGGCGACCGCGCCGCGGGACAGCGCCGCGCTGCCCAGAGCCGCCAGGTCGGGATCGGCATGCGGGACATCAGCCCGGACCACGTCGTCGTCGGTGACGTCCGTGATGGTGGTGGATGGGAGCAAGCGGTTTTGTGCCAGCCCGATACGGCCGGCGATCAGGTCGGCACGGATCTGTTCGTGCTGGACGGCATCGAAGCCGAGTTCGGCCAACTGCCCCCGCAGGCCCACGCCCGTGGCCGCCGCATCACCACGGGGGAAGAGCCGTTCGAAAAGGGTGTCGATCATGCCGCTGAATTCGGGGTCGGTCCGGCAGGCGGCCCCGAAGGCGTCGAGTTCGCTACGCCGCCCCGGCGACAAGCGGTGGTGGTCGGCACGGAGCAGGTCGGGAACCGTGAGTTTGTAGTAACCCGGCGGCAGGAGGGCGGCACTGCCCCCCGACAGCAACTCGCACCAGGTGCCATGGTCGTTGACGGCGAAGTCGTAGACCACCGGGTCCATCGCGAATGGCAGCGCGCCTTCGAGCCGGAGCTTGGCCGCGGCCATGATTTCCGCGAGGGCCGCCTGCGCGGACGTCTTCACCGTCGGATCGACGATGAAGCCCATGCCCCCGCCCGACATCCCGCCGAGCATCCAAAACCCCCAGAAGCGGTCGCCGAACCGGCGCTGCACCTCGGTGATCAGGGTTTCGGTGTACAGGTTCGTGGCCCAGGGGATGATCGTCTGGATCGGGCCGCGGAAGTTGTCCGTGGTGGCGGCCGCGACGCGGCGGACGTCGCCGGCCGCGACGGCGGCGATGATCTCGTCGAGGATCAGGCCCGCCTCGCGACGCGCTTCCCATTCGGCGTCGGAGCGGAGCAGGTACTTCTCGGTGACCATCTCCAGGATCGGCCCGACGTTCTGCGCCATCCCGCCGTGGACGAGGACGAGCGACTCCTGCAGGGCGGCGCCGATGGGCACCGGTTCGTGCCTGGGCAGGAGGCGCCCGCGGCTGGTGCCGAACTCGGGGTCACCCTCCGCGGCGACCACCCCGCGGATGAGTTTGGCGGCCGGCCAAACCCCCCCCGAATCCTGCCAACCACCGCCGCTCCCGCCGAGCCACTCCCCGAGGATCGCCCGGGCAGCGACCAGGCGGCGCTCCGGCTCCGAGAGCCCGCCGGTGAGCCCGGCAGCCTGACCAGTGGCACGCATGCACACGGCGATGAGCGAGGCGAGAAGATTGGTGGAGACGGCTAGTCGTGAACCTTTGGGGATCCCGTTGACGTTGCTGACCAGTTCCAGTCCCCGTCCCGGACCGACGAGGCGTTCGAGGAGATCGCCGAGGGGGACACCCGATCCCTCGACACCGGGAGGGACGATCCCGGCGGCGATCACCGCCGCCTTGAGCAGACCGAGGTAGTCGCGGGCGAAGTCGAAGATCTCCGCCAGATCGCTGATCTCCGCGGTCGCACCGAGATCGACGCTGGTGAGGCGCAGCACCGGGCTGTCGATGACGCGGAAGCAGGCCTCGACCGGGGGCCGCGGTCGTGGATCCCGACCATGGACCGCCAGATCGATCGACACGTTGAGGACGCGGGCGCCCTCCGGGTAGTCCATGCCGAGGAAGAAGATGTCGCTCCACCCGGCGTGGGAGAGATCCATGCGGACGGGAGTCGACTCACGGAGCACCGGGAACGTGCCATCGGGACCGGGGGTGAGCAATTCGGGCCGGACGCGGAGCGGTTGTTCGGCCGGGTGCCCGATGCGGAACATCCACTGATTGCCACGCAGGCTCCGCACGCTCCGCCGCACCTGGTCGGCGAGGGTCTGCAGGCCGAGATCCCGGTAGGCCAGCGCCAAGGCGCTGGAGATGGCGTCGGATGGTCCCGCGGTCCGCTGCACGGCGAGGAACGAGGCGATCGCCTCGGAGAATCTCCGGGACAGCAGGTGTTCGTAGCCGCCGTGCGGGACGAGGGCCGCCCCGCGGCCTTCAAGCCGTGCCGGGAGATGGAAGCGGTGAATGGCATGGAGGAAGAACAGGGCCCGTACCCGCTCGTAAAGGTTCGGGCTCGCGTGCCGGAAGGCTTCCAGTGCCTCGGTCTCGGCCAGGAGCGTGGCCAGATCGGCATCGCGGCAAAAGCTGTCCACGGAGCGGTCGCGCGTCTCCGCATCAGCAGCGGTGATGATGGCGACGAGGCGGCTGGAATTCATGACGACCGCGCGAGTTGATCGACCAGCATGGTCAGCACTTCGTCCCGATCCGGGCCGGAGAGGGCCAGGGCCAACTGGGCGGCCAGAAGCCCGTAGGTGGGCCCGAGGTTGTAACGGCTCCCGTCGACTTCATAGGCGAGGTATCGCTCCCGCGTGGCGAGCAGCGCCAGGGCCGCGGAGAGTTGCCGGCTGCCCAGCGCCCCGAGTTCGGCCAGATGGCCGAACACCGTCGGGGGCAGGATGTGGATCCCGAAGAAGCAGAGGTAGTGGCCGGCACGGAGCCCGGGGACGATCAGTTCCTGCTCCGCCTGGGTCGGCGTCGGTTTCTCCACGACCGTCGCCACGTCATAGAGGCGGCGGTTGGACGGGATCCGCTTGCCGCCGATGGTCCCGAAGAGCGGGAGCAGGTGTTCCCGCGTCGCCTGGACGGCCGAAACGGCACACGCCTCCGCCTCCGCGACGGCGACCAGTTGCTGGGCACACCGCGCCTGGCCGCGGCACACGTAGAGATGGTCGCCGACAAAGTGCAGGAACGGCTCGTCGCCGACGAACGTCCGCGCTGTCTGCACGGCATCACCGTAGCCGAGCGGCTCGGCCTGGGGCAACAGTTCGAGACGCGATGCCGTGCCCCCGGCGGCGGCGCGGAAAGCCGCCTCGTCACCGGGGCGGACGACGATCGCGATCTCCTCGGCCCCGGCAGCGATCGCTTCCTCGACGATGATGGCCAGTGCCGATTTGGGTTGGCCGTCGCGGTCGACCAGCCGCTGCAACGGCAAGGTGTATTGGTCGCGCCCGGCGGCGGTGATGACGGCGCGGCGAATCTTCATGGGGCGGCGTGGGGAAAGTGGCGCGAGGAGGAGGTGACAGGGTCGATCGGACCGATCCCCAGGGCGGGTTCATACAGCTCGGCGAGGTGTCGCCGGGCGACGAGGTCCCAATCGTATTCCCTCCGGATCCAGTCCGCACCCCGACGCCCCATTTCCGCCAATTCGGCCGTCGTCCGCCCGGTGGCGGCCCGCAGCGCCGCGGTCAGGGCGGAAACGTCCGGGGCGACCCACCAGCCACAGCCCGAGGAGCGGACCCCCTCCCACGGGGCTGCGGTCGAGGCGATCACGGGTACGCCGGCGGCAAGGGCCTCCCCCACCACGAGCGCGAACGCTTCCGACCGTGACGGGAGGACGAACAGGTCGAGTCGACCGAGGAAATCGCCGATGGCCGAGCGCGGAACAGCGGGGAGGAATTCCACAGTCGCGCCGAGCCCCAAGTCGTGCGCCCGGCGGCGGAGGGAAGCGACGTACGCAGCGTCGCCCGGACCGGCGAGCACGAAACGCCATCGGTGCGGGGCTGCCGCGGCCCAGGCATCCAGGAGCACGTCGAGGTTCTTGATGGGCAGCAGACGACCGAGGTAGCCGGCGAGCCGCTCGTGGCCCTGCCGGCGGTCGCGGGCGGCCGGGAGGGGCGACGGTTCGATCCCCAGTGGAACCAACGTGGCGTGGCAGCCGGGAAAAAGCGCGGTGAGTTCAGCCGCCTCGGCCGCCGACGTGGCGTGGAGACTACCCGCCCGGGCGATCAGCCGCCGGACGGCGATGGCCCACACCGCCGTCTTGCGCCACCGGCTCTTCCGCAGGGCATCAACGCGGAGCATCCCGTGCGGCGAGATGGTCACGGCCGCACCGACCGCCAGCGCGGCGTCGAGGGCGGCGATGACCGGCGCCACCCACACACCGTGGGCATGTACGAGCAGCCGTCGCCCGGTGGCTGCCGCAGCCGCTGCCCGCCGGACGATGAGCCGGCGCAGCGCCAGCGCCGCCAGCGTTTGCCCGGCCGGGTGCCACGGATGGTGCACGGCGGTCACGGGCACGCGCCCCGCCGTGGTGAGCGACCGGAGGACGGGAGCCAATCCATCCCCGCTCTGCCCCACCACCTCCACGTCGACGCCGATGCGCTGCAGACCGGCGGCGAGTTGGGCGACACAGACGGGAATGCCGCCGTCGTCGTCCAGCGTGCTGGCGAGGAGGATGACCTGCCACCGGTCGACACGATCGGAGACGGTCCGACTCATCCGGCGACGCCGGGTCCCAACCGTGGATCAGGGAGCCGTGCCAATCCGGGGCGGGCGACGTTGAGCCCGCTGGGAGCCGGGGCGCGGCCGGCAGTGCGGCGCAAGGCCCAACAACTCTCCCCGAAAACGTAGGCCGCCGCCACCATGACCCAGCCGAATCCCCCTGAGCCCCCCGGAGAAAAAACCGACACCTCGGTCAGGGAAGATCCGATGAAGGTGAAAAACGCCGCCAGTGCCGGACCGTTCCGCTGGAAAATGAACGTCAGGGGCATCGCCAAGATGAACACCATGAAAGCGCATGCCCCGACGATGCCGCCCTCCTCCAGGACTGCCGTGGGCAGAAACCCCTTTTCCACCGGGGCGGTGAAGATCGTCGCGTTCCTGATGAACGCCTCGCTCTTGGCGACCTGGAAACCGATGCCGAAAACCGGATTCTCCCGAAAATTTGCGACGCTTTCGTCGATTTTGCTGGCACGTGAGTAGAGCACGTCATCCACGTTGAGCGACACGTCGCCACGATCGTCCACGCGGTCCGACTTGTTGACGAACGCGATCACCGCTTGGCTGATGCGGTTGCCGGTGGCGACATCCGCCACCCCCAAGAGCACACACGCCGCGAAGACGAGGGCCGCCATCGTTCCCCGGCTGATGTTGACGCGGCGGATCCATCCCGCGGGACGCAGGGACGACACCATGAAGGGGATCATCGCCATGAAACCCAGGCTCGTGGCCAACACCGCAGTGCGGGATCTCGACCAGGCGATGAACACGGCCCAGATCGCCAACAGTGGGAACACGAGCCAGCGACGGCGGTACGGCGAAAAGGCATAGATGGCGAACAGGCTGACGACGAACAGCGACCCGTACGAACTGTGGCAATTCGGATGGAGAAAGGCACCGCCGAAGTGCACCGAATCGCCGACGCCGAAACTGATCTTCGACTTCCCGATCGCGATGGCGATCAGGCCGATGGAGGTCGCCGACATGATCAGCGACACGAGCCATTCACCGATGTCGATCCGCTTCCGGATGAGGACGAAGGCGCCGGCGAACACCGAGGTAAAAGCCGCCCAGAAATTGGCGAGTTTGAACAGGGCGACGGCCGTGTACCAGCCGCTGATGAAGCTGCACAGCGCCATCGTCGCGCAGTACACCAGGAACGCGACGTAGAACGGCTGCGTGAACAACGATGTCCGCAGGCTGATGATGTCGACCGAGAACCGCACCAGGCAGAGATAGGGAAGGATCAGGCGGCACGGGGTCCACGTCAGGCTTTTGGGTACGAGGGCGTGGTTGAGCATCAGCCCCAACCACATGATGATCAGCGCCTTGAATGCCGCCGACGGGCTGTACACGACCATCATCGCGAGAATGGCGAAGAACACTGCCGCACCGACGTTGCCGAAGATGTTGAGAAGCAACAGCAGCGTGATGAGGAGCACGTTCTTGGCGATCCGCCCGAGGTCCAGGGCCGGAAGCCCACGCGACATGGGCTGCGGGGCCACACGCGAGGCGGGATGCGCGGGCATCGGGCCGGCGAGCGGGTAGGGCGGCCGCCGGAAGGGTTCGAAACCCCGCGGTGCGATGGTGGACGGCACGCTCATGGAACGGAGCCCCAAAGTTGGATGGACATCCGCATCGCGACGCTTTGGAAACGCGCGAGTTGCCCTCCCAGTGCCTGCCCGCGGGCACCTGCCGCCCGGCGGCCCTGCCATGCAGGCGGGCGGTTCGTCCGCGGCCGGTCGCTCGGACTGGTGATCACGGGGCACCCCGCTCCTCATCGAGTCTACCATACAACGCCACGAGTTGATCGACATATCCGGCCCACGTCCGCGTCAGCCGTGAGGCGGCGAGGCTCTTTTCCGCCATGCTGCGCCGCAATTCCGGGTCGGCCCGGAGGCGTTCGAGCCGGTCGGCGAGCGCGTCCACCGACCGCGGGGGGATGACGAATCCCGAGACACCGTCGTCGACGACATCGGCCGATCCCGCGGCGGTCGTCGTGATCACCGGCAAACCACAGCCCATCGCCTCGGTGGTCACGTAGCCGAAACCGTCCTCGACACTCGGGAGGACGAACACGTCGGCCCGGCCGTACTCCAGCCGGAGCCTGTCGTGGGGGACTTTGGCGACGTGGGTGAAGCGACCGGCGTGGCGGGCGAGGACACTGGCCATCTCCGGGCTCGGCTGCCCGACGATGACCAACTCCCCCTCCGTGGGCTGCAGTCCGAGCCGCTCCCAGGCTTCGAGCAGGTAATGGATGCCCTTGCGCGGCACGATCTGTGCCACGCAGATGACACGGAACCGGTCGTCGCGGAGGGTGCTTTTCTCCTTTGCGGAGAGCGGATGGAACCGCGAGGTGTCGATGCAGTAGGGGATGACCGTCGTGCAGGCGGCGGGATAGCCACGGCTGACGAACGAGTCGCGAATCAAACGCGATCCGCACAGCAGGTGGTCGCAGGACCGCAGTTCCTCCACCATCGCCGCGGAGGAGGAGGCGGCCCGCGGCGGCGGCAGGCCGAGGACGTCGTGCTCCTCCCGGACGATGTCATGGAGGACGGACGGGTGGGTGTTGACGGGCTCGCCGACCGTGACCATGCCCATCGACCGAGCGCGCGGAAACGACTCCAGGAGCGTGCCATGCAGCATGCCGTGGAAGATGTCGCAGCGCCGCAACCGGGAGGCGACCTGGCGGTCCCAGATCCGGTGGGCGAGCGGACCGACGAGGTCGCTCCCGCGGCGGCCGGCAAGGCGGGTGGCACCCCGGTAGAGATACTCCTTGGCCCACAGATTGACCGCGCGACCGGAGCGGATGCCGAGTGAGCGGGCGGTGGTGCCGAGCCGATGCGAGTAGAAGAAATCGTGCAGGCAGCCCCGCGCGCTCAACTCGCCGACGTACTTCCGGTAATGGAAGATGCCGCAGACCGCCAGCGCCACCTGGGGTGGGGCGTGGGGGGCGGTCATCGTTGGCGCGACGAGGCGAGGATCCGATCGGCGATGTTGGTGGTCGAGACCCCCGGAACGAACAGGGGTGTCACGACCTTCCCGCCGCGGCCCGTCACGATCTCCGCCCCCACCACCTTGTCGGCCGAATAGTCGCCTCCCTTGATGAGCACGTCGGGGGCGACGGCGCGGATCAGTTCCAGGGGGGTGTCGTCGTCGAACTCGCAGACGCACGCCACGCTCGTCAGCCCGGCGAGCACGGCCTGGCGGGCCGCCGCGGGCATGAACGGCCGCGGCGCGCCCTTGAGGCGGCGCACCGAGGCGTCGGAATTGAGGCCGACGACGAGGAAATCGCATTCGCGTGCCGCGGCCTCCAGGAGGGCCACGTGGCCGTGATGGAGGATGTCGAAGCAGCCGTTTGTGAACCCGATCCGCTTCCCCTCGCTGCGGGCCCGTTGCACGACCCGGAGCAGGTCGGCCAACGGCAGCACCTTGCCCATGGAGGCCGTCGACTGCCGGTCGATCTCCTCCATCACCTCCGACCAGGTGATGCGGGCGGTGCCGATCCGCGACACTTGCAGACCGGCAGCCACGTTGGCGACGGCACAGGCCCGGTCGAGCGCCATGCCCTCGGTGAGTGCCGCGGCCAGGGTCGCCACGAAGGTGTCGCCGGCACCGGTGACGTCGAACACCTGTTTGGCCTGGGTGGGGATCATGGTCACCTGGTCCCCGCTGACCATCACGAGCCCCTGTTCCCCGAGCGTGACCACGATGGCCTCGATCGGCCAGCGCCCCCGGATCTCCCGGGCGGCGCGGATCGCTTCGTCTGGATCCCGGATCGGCCGGCCGACCACCGCCGCCGCCTCCATCCGGTTGGGGGTGATCACCGTGGCGCCGGCGTACTTGGTGAAGTCGGCGTCTTTGGGGTCGACCACGATGGGCATTCGGTGCCGCTTGGCATGCTCGATGATCGCCCGGCAGACGGTGGCATCGCAGACCCCCTTGGCGTAATCGGAGATGATCGCCAGGCGGCACAGGGGCAGGAGGGCGGCGATCCGCTCGTGGATCCGCCCGCGGACGGCGTCGTCGGTGAGGAAGCGTTCCTCGTCGAAGCGGGCGATCTGCTGATGGGCGGCGAGCAAGCGCGTCTTGGTGGTGGTGGGGATCCCGGCGGCCGCCACCAGACCATCGGCCGGCGCACCGTCCTCCTCGAGGACCGCCCGGAGCCGCGCACCGGAGTGGTCGGTGCCGATCGCACCGACGAGTCGTGGGCGACAGCCCATGGCAGCGACGTTCACCGCCACGTTCGCCGCCCCGCCCGGGCGCTCGAACGAGTTGCGCACATGGAGCACCGGCACGGGCGCCTCCGGGGAGATGCGGTCGCATCGTCCCTGGTGGTAGCGATCGAGCATCACGTCGCCGACGAGGAGGATGTCGGCGGGGTCAGCGCCCGTGGCTCCGGTGGGTGAATCGAGGCTCTTCAAGGCGACGCTCTCCTGGCGGACTGGCTGTGCGGTGTCGACGGCGGCATTCAGGGGGTGGTGGCCGGGGCGGGAAACATGGTGCGGTCGACGAGGTCGCAGATGAGATGCCAGGCCACGAGTTGGGCCTCCTGGATCCGCGGGGTGTGCGTGGCGGGCACGAGCAGGCAGGCGTCGCAGAGGGCCGCCAGTTGTGTCCCGCCGGCCCCGGTCATGCCGATGGTGGTCGCACCGGCAGCGCGGCCGTCGGCGAGAGCCTTGAGGACGTTCGGCGACCGGCCGCTGGTGCTGATGCCGATCACGCAGTCCCGCGGCGTGGCGTGGGCCCGGACCTGCCGGGCGAAGACGTCGGCATAGTCGTAGTCGTTGCCGATCGCGGTGAGGAGGGGGCCGTTGCAGGTGAGGGCGACGGCGGGCAGCGGGCGCCGCTCCATGAGGAACCGCCCGACGAATTCCGCGGCCACGTGCTCGGCATCGGCCGCACTCCCGCCGTTCCCGCAGAGGTAGAGCGTGCCGTGTCCGGCGAGGCAGGTGACGATGCGCGCGGCGATCACCTCGATGGCGGCGGCATGGTCGGCGAGAGCGCGAAGCGTGGCGATCGTGTCGTCGATCTGCCCGTGGATGGATGGCTGCCCGTGGATGGAGCGTTGCCCGTGGATGGAGGGTTGCGGGTGGTTGGATGGCGTCACGGCGGGGCTTCCCGGGGACTGGAGGGCGTGGTCGCGAGCAGGTCGTGGACCGCCTCGACGACGCGCTCCGGCCCGATGTCGAGGATGCAATGTGCGTCGGTTGCGGTGCAGGCACCGGTGCACGGCGGCCGGGCGGTGGCGGGCTGCAGGATCCGGTGGGGCACGCCCCGGGGGCCGAAGCGGACCGGGGAGTTGTGGTGAACCGGATCGCCGTCGCGGGGAAACGACGACACTTCCACGCATGGTAGCCCGGTGGCGGCGGCGAGGTGAAGGGGCCCGCTGTCGTTGCCGATGAACACCGTGGCCCGGCGGAGCAGCGCCGCGGTTTCACCGATCGTGAGCACCCCGGTGAAGTCATGGCACGTGCCGGCGGGGAGCGCCGCGGCGATGGCGACGGCGAGGTCCCGATCGGACGCGGCGCCGACGATCACCACCCTGGCAGGGTTGGCGCCCCCGACCAGCGCCCGGCCGACGGCGGCGAAGGCTGCGGCCGGCCAGCGGCGGAAACCGAAGGTCGCTCCGGGAGCGATCACGACGAGGGGGTGGCCCTCGAGCGCCAGGGACGACAGGCGCTCGGCGACGGTTCGCCGCTCGAGCGGACTGTCCCACATGAACAGCGTCTCATCCCCCGGATCGATCCCCAGTGCCTCTGCCAGGCGCCGGCCGGCCGTCACCTCGTGCAGCGCTCCCGGCGGAGGCACGAGGTCGGTGAAGTAGGCATCGAACCCGGGGTTGTCGCGTTTCCGTGACGGGGTGCTCGTCTCGGAAAACGCCACCCGCCGTGGAGCGCCGCTCCACAGCGCCAACAGCGAAGCGCCGTGGGCATCGACGTCGACCCGGGGGACGATGACCAGATCGGCCCGCAAGGGCCGCAGGTGGGCGACCGCGAACCAGGCCAGGCGGGGGAAGCGGCTGGCCGGGGCCTGCCCGGCCGGACCCCAGAAGGCGATCCCCGCCGGGAGCGCGGTGACGGTGTCGGCGAGGGGGCAGCTCCGCGCCAGTTCCACGAGCCCGCCCACCACGACGACGTGGATCGCCGCCGCCGGATAGGCCTGCTTCAGGGCCCGGAGCAGGGGCGCGCCGAGCACGAAGTCGCCGATTTGGTCGGGGCGGATGACGATGATCGAGCGGACGTTTCCCGCGCCGCTGCGGCGCGTCCAGGGACGTGCCAGGGCCACGTGCAGGCGTGGTGCGTTGACCACGCGGCGCAGGGCCCGGATCGATGCCCGGGCGGGATTCACCCCCCGCCCCCACCCGTGTCGGGCACGGCACCCTCCACCACGTCGCACACGGCGTTCACGAAGCGCGGTCGGGCGTAGGGCCCTTCGGCGAGGGCGCGGGCGGAGCGTCCCATGGCCGCCAGGTCGGGCGGATCGTCGACGAGACGGCGGAGCAGATCGACGAGGGCATCGACGTCGCCATGGCGGACGAGCCAGCCGACGGACCGGTCACGGAGGATGTCGGCGGCATACGACTCCGGCGGGGAGAGGACGATCACCGGCCGGCTCAAGGCGAGGGCGCCGTAGATCTTGCACGGATGGACGATCCCGACCGCCTCGTCCGCCAGGGAGACGACGTGGACGTCCGCCGCCGAGAGCGACTCACGGATGGTGGCGAACGGCTGGTAGGGGAGCGACAAGGCGTTGGCCGGCGCCTCACGGGCGATCCAGGCGTCGATCGCCGCCTTGCGCTGGCCGCCCCCGATGAACACGAAGCGGAAGCGGTCTTCGGCGCCGAGCCGGCGGGCCGCGTCGACGAGCGTGTCGAGGGGGGACGTCAGGGCATGGTTTCCCGAATACATGACCACGAACCGCCCCTCCAGGCCGTGACGCCGGCGGAACGGATTGGCCTCGTGGGGGATCGGATCGGCCACCTCGTCGGGGGCCCACGGGGGGATGACACGCAGCTTCCCCGCCACGTCCGCCTTGCGCAGGATGCGATCGCCGATGAACCGGTCGAGCACGATCACGTCGCGGGCCGCGAGGAGCGTGCGCCGGTTGATCCAGTCGAACACCCGGGCCGGGAGCGAGCGCGGGGTGATCCTGCCGAGCATGATCATCTGGTCGGGGTTGAGGTCCATCACCCACCAGGCGAAGGGGACCCCGCGCAGCCAGCGGAGCACGCAGCCGGCCAGGCCGGCGAAGGGCGGACTGGTGCTCACCAGGGTCATCGTGGGCCGCGGACCGCACAGGGCGTGGAACACCGCCTGCAGGATGAACAGCCCCTGCGCGAGGAGGCGGACGGCGATGCTCCCTTTGCCGAAGCTCGACAACGGCAAGCGGCGGATCTCGATACCCTCCCGCGTCTCGCGGGCGGGATAGCACGCCGCAGGGTCGTCGTAGCCCCGAGCCGACGTGAAGACCCGTACGCGCCACCCGCGCCGGCTCATCGCGGCAGCCACGTCACCGAAGTGCTGTCCGACCGCGGCGGGGTCCGGCGGGAAGACCTGGCTGATGATGAGGAGCATCGGCTGGGGGGCCACCGCGCGGCGATTCTCACGACGTGGGGGCATGGAACGGCCGATCGCGGCGCGGGGGCAGGCGGGCCAGGATGCCGTCGAGCGTCTGGATCACCTCCGCCGGCGAGTGGACGACGGGATGGGTGGGGCGGCGACCGAGGACGATCGACGACGGGTAGCCCCACACCGCGGCGTGATCGTCAGCCGACTCGTAGGCCTCCGGCAGCACGATGACGGCCGGCACGTCGAAGGCCCCCCCCACGTGCCAGACCATGTTGGAGTTGCCGAACACGAGGTCGGCGGCCGCCGTGAGGGCGAAGGTTTCCCGGAGGCTCGAGCGCCCGGCGAGGTCGAGGATCGGCCCGCCGCACCGTGCCAGATCACGGGCCGTGTCGACCGTGTCGCTGCCCCCCACCACCGCCAGGGCGACGTCCCGCCTGGCGCTCAACCACCGCACCACCTCGACGAACGACTCCGCCGGCCAACGCTTGTAGAGATAGCTCCCTGCCGGGGCGACGACGATGCGGAACCGGCCGTCCGTGCCGCCGGGGACCGCGCCCCACAGTTCTTCCCCGCGGCGCCCTTCCGCGGCCGTGAGGAACACCCGCGGCCGGCGCTCGGGGAGGTCGTCGATGCCCGCCGCCCGCGCCAGGTCGAGGATCGACTCGATGACGTGCACCGGTGCCGAGGGCCGTGGCACGCGCGTGCCGAAGGGTCCGCCGATGATCCGCCCGACGCCGAGGCGCGCGAGGAACAGGCCGTTGAGCCGGGCCCCGATCATGTCGAAGCCCAGGTCGTATCGACGGGCGGCCAGCGCCCGGGCCGCCGGCGACGCGAGCATGAAGCGCAGCGCCGCCATCGTGCCCCGGTTGGTGACGAAGGCGTTGTCCCACGGGGGCTCGAAGGCGAAGACCTCGTCGACGTCGGGGTTGTTGGCGAGCGTGTCGCGGTTCCACGGGCCGCAGGCCACCGTGATCCGCAGTGCCGGCCGGTGGCGGCGGAGAGCCGCCAGGAGGGCCGTGGTCATGAGCAGGTCGCCGATGTGATTTGGCTGGAGGACGAGGGCCGTCTCCGCGGTGCCCGGCTGCCGCGGGGGGCGTCCGCGCCCAGCGACGAGCCGCCCCACCCCGCTGGCCAGCCGGTAGCCGAACGTCGGGTCGATCACCCCCGGGGCACCCACGGTGGCGGCGTGGTCAGCGGCCATCGCTGCTCCTTTGCCGGTGGCGGAACCACTGGCCCGTGGCCACGAGGGGGAAGCCTGCGAGGTAGCGCCACCGCCCCAGCCGCAGGTGCCATCCGACGGTCTCCCGGTAGAGCCGCCAACTGCCCGCCAGTTCGCCGCTGCGCGCCGCACCGAGCGTGATCGGCCTGGCGTGGCGGCAGATGTAGTCGCGCCGCTCCCACCGGCGGGCGCTCCCGCCGGGGTAGCCTCCTGCACGTTCGGTCGCCATCAGCGTCCGGACGCCGTGGATCCGGCCCGGCCACGAGGCGGAGATGTTGCCGTCGTGCACCCGGTATCCGATGCACAGCGGCTGCTCGATCGCCACGAAGCCGCGGGCGATTCCCAGACGGAGCCAGAAGTCGGCATCCTCGCAGATCCGGATCCGATCGGTGAAGCCACCGACTCCCAGCGCCGTTTCCCGGTGGACCACCAGGCCGCTGGGCAGCCACCAGCCGCGCGGCGAGGCGAAAAAGTCGTCGTACCGCCGCGCCACCACCGGTTCCTCGACGAGGGCCGTCATCTCCGCCGTCGTGCGGATGTCGCGCTGCCGTGAAGCGACGACCGCCGGGGAGCCGTGGCGATCGATCATGGCGCGCTGGGTGGCGAGCGTCCACGGGGGCCACAGGTCGTCGCTGTCGAGGAACGCGACGTAGGTGCCCCGGGCGTGGCGCATGCCGAGGGTCCGCGCCGCCCCCGGGCCGGCGTTCTGCTGGCGGAAGACACGGATCCGGTCGCCGTAGCCCGCCAGCACTTCGAGCGTGGAGTCGGTCGAACCGTCGTCGACGACGATGATCTCCCTGTCGGTCTCGCGCTGCGCGAGCACCGAGTCGATCGTGTCGGCGATGAACGGGCCGCGGTTGTAGCTCGGGATGACGACGGAAAAAAGGGGCACGTCAGTGCGCACGGCACATGGTCCCGGCGGCCCGCCGGTGGCTTCAGGGATGGCGGGGGCGCGGGGTGGATGCAGCGCGGGTGGCCGTCCGCAACTCGCGCACCTTGGCCCGGGTGAGGAAGTCGTAGAACGCCATCAACACACAGTAGTCGAACCCCGGCCGACCGTCGAGGAATCCGAGCCGATAGCCGTACAGATACAAAAACCGCACCAGGGGGCGGCACGGCAGCCGGTCGGCGAGCCACTTGAGCCGCTGTTGCCGCGACTCGCGCCCGGATCCCACCGGCGCCGACGGACCCGCGCCGTGGGCGGTGCCGTGGGCGCCGCCGGTGGCAACCCCGTGGGCCGTGCCGTGGACGATGCGCCGGGCCTCGTCGGTGGAGTAGCGGTTGTGGCGGGTGACCCAATCGCCGACGCCGCGCGAGAAGTTGTGGTGGTCGTACGGCTCGCGCAAGGTCCCCACGCCGCGGCGGGCCTCGGCGAGGATCTGCCCGTGTCCCACCTGGCCGAACCGGGCCTCGCCGCGCTTGAGCAACCGCGCCTGATAGTGGGGATACATGCTCGCGTGGCGGATCCAGCGGCCCATGAAGTAGAGGCGGTTGGCGAGGAGGTACGCGCTGTGCTCGTCGCGCTCGGTCACCGTGTCGAGCTCGGTCCGCAGCGCTGGCGTGAGGGACTCGTCGGCATCGAGATGGAGGATCCAGTCGTGGCGGAACCCGAGGGTGTCGACGGCCCAGTTCCGCTGGCCGGCGAACGAGTCGAAGGGGCGCGTGGCGATCCGCACCGGGTACTGGCGCACGATGTCGAGCGTGCCGTCGGTGCTCCCGGAATCGAGGACCACGGCGTCGGTTCCGGGGGCCAGACTGTCGAGGCAGCGGGCGATGTTGTCGGCCTCGTTGTGGGTCAGGATCAGCACCGAGTAGGGCACGTCGTCAACCGTCGGCAGGAGGGATGGTCGGAGGCGGGGCGTGCGCCGGCACGACGTCGCGGCAAATGGCCTCGACGCGCCGCGCCCAGACACCGGCGCCGTAGCCCGGGGCGACGGCCGCGGCTCGCCGGCCCATCGCCGGCAGTTCGTCGGCATGGTCATGGACGTAACGCAGCGCCGCGGCCAGTGCGGCGACGTCCCCGGTGGGAACGAGCAGGCCGTTGGACCAGGGATGGAGCAATTCCACGGCGGCGCCGCAGGCGCTCGAGCAGATCACCGGCAAGCCCGTCCCCAGCGCCTCGGCCACGACCACGCCCCACGGCTCGTAGCGGCTGGGGAGGATGAACGCCCCGTGCTCCCGGAGCACGGCCGGCTGGTCACCCGGCTGCACGAAGCCGCGATCGGTCACTCCCGGGGCGCTGGCGACCTGTCCCTGGAGGCTGCCGCGTCCGCAGCAGGTGAGCTCCCAGGGGTGGGAGACAGCCTGCCGGTAGGTGGCGTAGGCGTCGAGGAGGACGTCCAATCCCTTGCTCGGCACGTACCGGCCGACGAACAGGAACCGGCGCGGCCAGCCCCCCGGCAGGGCGCACCGCTCGTCGAGCAGTCCCGCGTGGAACAGCCGCTCGTCGTAGGCGTAGATCCCCTTGTGGATCCGGCGCTCCGCCACCCCCAGGCGCCGGGCATGGTCACTGGCCCGTTCGCCGGCGGTGAGCACCGCCGTCATACGGCGCACATGACGGCGTTTGAAAGGCAGGGAGAGCACCTGCCGCCATGAGCCCTGCCACGGCGTGTCCATCGACATGATGAAGGGCACGTCGCGCAGCCCCGGCACGGCCGACAGGCGCCGGTAGGCGGGAAACCCCCAGCCGCACACCAGCACGGCGTCGGGGCGACGCTCGAGCACGAGGCGCTCGACCAATGGCCCGTCATCGCGCTCTCCCGGTCCGAGGAGCCGGTGCCGGATGCCCGACAGCAAGCCCGCGTCGAAGGCGGTGTCGGAGGTGGCGTGTTCGTCGGCCCAGGCGATGACCTCCAGATCGATGCCCGGCCGCGCCGCCAAGGCCCGCCAGCAGGCGGCCATGTAGCCCGAGATGTTGGTCCAACAGATGACGAGTTTCGTGGGCGTCGATCCCATGGAGTGGGGGCTCGTCGACCGTCGGCGGTGGGCCACCGGCAGTTGCCTCAGCTCCGGATAGCCATGTCGCCGCCGCCCGTCGATCGGGTGTCAGGCCCCGCCGGTGCCCGGGAATAAGGGTTGGATCCACCCTCGCAGGTGTCGGCCCGCCCGCCGCCGCCACGCTCCGAACGCCATCCGCGCCCGGCGCCACGGGTGCTGCATTTCGCGAAACTCCCGGCCCCCGATCCGCGCGTAGAAATACCGTAGGTCGGCGGCGGACTGCCGCATCATCAGTGCGGGGTGGCGGAGGGCACCGATGCTCCCGGTGGCCATCCCGGCCAGAGGTGAGGCCGCGTCATGCGTGTGTGTCGCGCCGGAACCGAACCCGATGTTGGAGATCAGATTCACCTCTGGATTGATCGCCAAACCCGACTGGCACCAGCACGCGTATGTCCACTGCACGTCCCAGGTGTCAACCGCGGAGGAGTGGAACCGCTCGTAGTTTTCCAGGAAATAGCAGCGCTCCACTGGGTCGACGAACAGCCCGTCGAACAGGGGCGTGTCGCGGAGCAGCGGCCACGAGGCGATGTCCACGTCATAATGCCGCCATGCGCGGCGCCAGGTGGCCCAACCCCAGATCACCGGGTAGCGGGAAAAGTAGTAACTGTCGTTGGTGAACTGACGGTCGGTCTGGACGTTGCTCCCGGAGATGTGCATCACCCGGGTGTCGGTCCGGTAGCGATCGAGCAACTCCGTGCAGAAGGGGAAGAAATCGGGGCAGGGAAGGCAGTCATCCTCGAGGATGATCGCCTCCTCGACCTGGGAAAACACCCAGTCGATACCGCTCGACACCCGGTTCCGGCAGCCGAGGTTCGTGTCGGAATAATTCCTGAGCACTTCGCAGGGCCAATCGACGCGGTCGATGATCGCGCGGACGGCCCGGCAACGCTCGGCTTCACCGGCCCGATCCGCGCGCGGACCGTCGGCCACGACCAGGAGCGTCGTGGGCCGAGTTGCGGCGATGGCGTCGAACACCCGACGGGTGGTGTCCGGGCGGTTGAAGACGAGGAAAGCGACGGGGGTGTTCATGGGGTGTGGGGGCAGACGCTCGGTGCGTCACTTCACGCGTCGCAACCAGGTTTTCACGGGGGTCACGACTGGTCCGAGGACGGCCTTGATCCGAGTGCGAACGGTGGGGGTGTCCTCCAACCGTCCCCGCCCCCACGGTGTCGTCTCGGCGATCGCCAGGTAGTCGTCGCGATAGGGATGGCGGCAATGGTAGTTCCAGGGCTTGCAGGCACCGCCCCCGGCGAAGTGGACGACGGCCGGTCCACCGACGGCGAGCAAGCTTTCCGGGCACCGTGCGGTGGGAACCCGGAACGAATCATCTGCAGTCCACAGTTGTGGCAGTGCGTTCCAGCGCGGATGCAAGCGACTCCACTGCCCGCGGAACAACCCGTTCAGCACATCCTGGTCCCACCACCGGACCTTCTCCGGGTAGCGGGCGTAAAAATCCTTCGCCGCCCGTATGATCCCGCGTGCGCGCCACGCACCGAGATCGATCAAGAGCAGGCCCGCGTTGAAATACCCCTCCTCCGGTCGCAACCCGAGCCGGCGCAGGTCTTCGGGGTCGCTGAGGTGCTCGACGGCACCAATGGGGGCGCCCCGCAGGTCGGTGTTCCACAGTTGGCCGAGCGAGTCGACGACGATCATGTCGCAATCGAGAAAAACCAGTCGTTCGACCGATGGGGGAAGCGCATCGGGGATGAGCAGGCGGAAGTAGGTCGCCAAGGAGACGTGTCCATCGACGCGAAAACTCTGTAGGGGGGTCGTGTCGAGGTGCACACTGTGGACCGCGTCGAGAAACGACCGGAGATACGTCGTCAGTCTCGCGAGATTGTCGGCGGCCACGCCGTTGTGCAGGAGGTAGACCTCGCAACGGTCTGCGGGATTGACGAGCCGAAAGGAGCGCAGCATCGTGGCGCACTGCCTGACGTAGC
>RFRL01000049.1 GCA_009924545.1 Planctomycetia bacterium
ATGGCCGTGGCCAAATCAAAGGTGGTGGTGGCCAACGGGAGCGCCAGCCGACCGCCGCGGACACGCGCGGTGAGTTCACCGACCAGCGTCCAGTCGATGGTGGTGGCCTGGTCCACCAGCCGGTGCCGGCCGGGGCCGTCGAGGTGGTCCCAATGGGCGAATACGCGCGCCTGTCCGGCGGACTCCACCGCCGTGCGGAGCGGCGTGGGCGCGACGGCAGGGGAGCGCACGCCGTACGAGGAGCAGGCGTCGGCGGATTGGCGCGCGTCGAACATCATCAACCACCTCCTCGCACCCAGCGGTAGAGCAGCCATGCCAGCACGGGGAAGCCGGCGAAGATCACCCCGTAGGTGAACAACGTGGTCCATAGGCGTTGGGGCCATCGGGCCATGCTCGTCAACCCTGTGGGCGGTGGCGACTCTGATCACCGGTGGCAGCGACGTCCGCACTGAATGACACCACCACCACCACCGGCTCGTCGGCGGCTTGCTCCAGGCGGCACTCGATCCGCGTGCCCCAGGGGAGGATCTCCACCGCCGTCACTTCGACTTCGGCGGCCTCGACCAAGGGGACGACATCGACGCGCGGCACCGCGGCGAACGGCGGACAGAAGGCGACGTGCCCGTAGGCCGTCCGCTCCCCGGTCGGGATGACGATCACGAGCCGACCCTGGATGCAATCGGCATTGTCGACGGCGCGGCGGAAGCGGGCCAGCCAGTGCGTGACGTCGGCCCCGGCAGGCAGTTCGGCGAGGGCGGAGAGGCGATCGGGTTCGGGGGACGCCTGCCGTGCTCCGCCCCGATGGCCCACCGCTCGGCTGTGACGTGGGGCCGATCCGGCCACCACCACCGGGGCCTCCAGGGGCGACGGTGGCCGAAAACCGCCAGGTTGGTCACGGTCCGGCCGGGGCGACGACGGCGCGTCCGGCGGCGGTTCGGCAGACCGTCGCCGCCACCCCGGTCCGACGAGCGCGGCCCCCACCAGTCCGGTGCCGGCGGCCGCCACGGCCGGCCACCACCGCGCTTGCCAGGGCAGCGGCGGCACGAGCGCTGCCACGCCACAGGCCATCGCCATCCGTGCCCCCCACGGTTGCCACCGCCACGGGCCCCGTCCAGTTCCGCGCAGCGGCGTCACGGCGTCGTTGGCCACGACGAGCAAGAAACCACCGAGGGTGGCGAGCACGAGGGCGAGCGGCCGCTCCTGTCCCGAGAGGCCACCCGCCAGCCGCCGAGCACAGAGAATCGTGGCGCACACCAACGGGAGGAAGCCGACGACAGCCGTCGACACGGTCGCCACCGCGCGCTCGATTTCGTGGGGCTGCCGACGCTCCATCGCCACTCAGCCGACGGCGGCCGCTCCCCGGGCGGCCTCGGCCAGAGCCGACGCCCGGTCGGTGTTCTCCCAGGAGAACCCGTCGCGGCCGAAGTGACCACCCGCCGCGGTTCGCCGGTAGATCGGCCGCCGCAGGTCGAGGTGGTCGATGATCCCCCGCGGGGTGAGCGGGAAGAACTCGCTGGCGAGAGTGCACAGCGCTTCGTCGCTCACCTTGCCGGTGCCCGCGGTGTCGACGCGGACGCTGACCGGTGCACTGACCCCGATGGCGTACGCCAGTTGCACCTCGCAGCGGTCGGCGAGGCCCGCCGCCACGATCGTCTTGGCGACGTGCCGGGCCATGTAGGCGGCGCTGCGATCGACCTTCGTGGGATCCTTGCCGGAAAAGGCCCCGCCGCCATGTCGCCCCCAACCCCCGTAGGTGTCGACGATGATCTTCCGGCCGGTGAGGCCGCAATCACCGTGCGGTCCGCCCACCACGAAGCGCCCGGTGGGGTTGATGTGGTACGTGATCCGGCTCGTGTCGAGGTTGGCCGGCAACTCCGGCTTGACGACCTGGTTGACAACGTAGTCGTGGATTTCATTGTTGGTGACGTGCGGGGCGTGTTGGGTCGACACCACGACCGTGTCGACGCGCACCGGTTTGTGACCGTCGTACTCGATCGTCACCTGACTCTTGGAGTCGGGGCGCAGCCAATCCACCGCCCGCTTCTTCCGCGCGTCGGTGAGGCGGTTGAGGATCCGGTGCGAGAGGGCGATCGGCAGCGGCATCAGTTCGGGCGTGTCGTTGCAGGCGTAGCCGAACATCAGCCCCTGGTCGCCGGCGCCGATGTCCTTCCCCTTGGCGTCATCCTCGTTGACACCCATGGCAATGTCGCCGCTCTGCTTCCCGACCGCGACAAGCACCGCGCAGGTGTCGGCCGCGATCCCCATTTCGTCGTCGGTGTAGCCCACGTCGCGGATCACGTCGCGCACGACCTGTTGGTAGTCGATCGTGCCGCGCGAGGTGATCTCTCCGGCGACCACCGCCAGACCCGTCGTCACCATGGTCTCGCAGGCGACGCGGCTACGTGGATCCTGGGCGAGGTAGGCATCGAGGACCCCGTCGGAGATCTGGTCCGCCAGTTTGTCGGGGTGCCCCATGCTGACCGATTCGCTGGTGAACAGGAATTTCCCTCGTGCCACGTCCGGTGCCTCACGATGATGGTGGTGTGACCCGCGGCTCGACGCCGCGAGGAAAGGGGATTATGGGGCGTCGCGCGCCGGCCGGCAACGCCCCGGCGGCGAACTGCGTGCCGGCAAGCGTTCGAGGATCAGCCGCGCCGTCTCCGGCGTCGCGCCGCGGTGTGCCGCCACGGTCTCCCGGGCCCGCGTCCCCCGGGCGGCGGCCCAGCCCGGATCGCGCAGGCACCGCTCCACGAACGCGGCCAGTGCGGTGCCGTCGCCCACCACCGTGGCGGCGTCGGCCGCGCACAACGTCGCCACCTCGGTGGTGAAGTTGCGGGTGTAGGGGCCGAAGCAGACCGCGGCCCCGTAGGCCGCCGGCTCGAGCATGTTCTGCCCACCACGCCGGCCGTCGAGGCTCCCGCCCACGAAGGCCACCGTGGCTGTCCCCCACCACCAGGCGAGTTCCCCCGTCGTGTCCACCAGGAGCACGCGGGCCGTGGGGTCGGCACCATCGGCTTCGAGTCGGCTGCGCCGCTGCCAGGGGAGGGACGCACCGTCGAGCAGGGTGGCGATCTCGGCCGCGCGCTCCACGTGCCGGGGCACGATCACCAGGCGAAGTCCCGGATGTTCGCCGTGGAGCGCCCGGAAGGCATCGAGGGCGAGTCGCTCCTCGGGGGCCTGCGTGCTCCCGGCGAGGAACACACTGTCGGTGTCGGAAAAACCGGCCAGCCTCCGCAACCGCGTCACGTCGGGGGCCCCGCGGTCGCCGCGGACGCCGTCGAACTTCATCGACCCGACGACGACCACGCGCGCGGCGCCGGCTGCCGTGAAGCGGGCGCCATCCTCGGCGGAGCGGGCGGCGACCAGGTCGACCCGGCCGAGCATGCGGCGCACGAGCGGTCCGATCCGCGCGTACCCCGCCGCACTCCGCGCGCTCATCCGCGCGTTGGCGACGACGATCGGGATGCCCCGGCGCCGGGCGCGGGCGAGCAGGTTGGGCCACAGCTCCAGCTCCCCGAGCACGAGGAGGTCGGGCCGGACCCGGTCGAGCACGCAATTCACCGCCCAGGTGAAGTCGAGCGGGCAGGGGAACACCCGGTCAACGCCGAAGCGTTTCTCCCCCACCTCCAAGCCGGTGGTCGTGGAACTGGAAACGACGCAGTCGATCTCCGTGCCGCGCTCCCCCGCCTGTCGGCGGATCTCCGCCGCGAGCACGGCGAGCAACTGCACCTCCCCCACGCTCACGCCATGGAGCCAGATCCGCGCGCCGGTGGTCGGGGGGAGCGGCCGGATCGCCCCGGTGAACCGCAACCACGGCGCCGCCACCGGGCGGCCCCCGGCGAACCTCCGCCAAACCACCCAGGGGAGGGCGAGCAGCGCGAGCACGAGGTACACGACGTTGAGCAGCATGCCGCACCGGTCCGACGCGCAGGCGTGGCGTCGGCCCACCGGGAGCGGCGTCAGCCGGCGGTCACGCCACTCGATTTCCCACAGCAGTTCTTGAACTTCCGGCCGCTGCCACAGGGGCAGGAGTCGTTGCGGCCCACCTTCTGGCCGAGGTTGCGGATCGGCTCGGGGCGCGGTGCCTCCCCCCGCGCATCGGGAAGCGCCGCCGGGGCCTCGTCCGCCACGGCCTCCGGGGTCGGCCGGGCGGCCTCGGCGTGGATCGCGGCGGTCTCGCGGAAGGCGCTGCGGACGGCATCGTCCTCGACCTGCTCGATGCGGTAGACGAGGTCGGTGACCCGCTCGTCGATCCCGTTCCACATCAGCTCGAAGATCCGCATCCCCTCGCGCTTGTACTCCACCTTGGGGTCGACCTGGGCGTAGCCGCGGAGCCCGACGCTGCTGCGCAAATGGTCCATCGCCAGGAGGTGATCCTTCCAGGCGTTGTCGAGAATCTGCAGGACGACGGCGCGTTCCATCCGCTTCATTTCGTCGCGGCCGTCGGCGCCCCGGGCGTGACGCCGGGCGCTGGCGGCGAACACCTCGCCGACCACCGTGTCGGGATCCCCCGATCCGAGCCGGGCGTCGTCGAGGTCACCGGCGAAGCGTTCCCGGGCCCAGGTGACGAAGCCGGCCAGGTCGATGCGCCGCACGCCGTCGGCTTGGCGCTGGGAATAGTGGCCCAGCGCCGCCATCACCGGGTATTCGATCTCGCGCCGGTCGTACACCTCGCGGGCCTTGGCCCGGACCTTGCGCCGGAAGCCGTCGACGTCGGTGCCGGAGGCCTGCAGGTCGGCGATCTCCTCCGGGGAGAGCTGGATGCCGAAGCGCCATTCGGTCCAGCCGCAGGCGCTGCGGACGCCGAAGTCGTCGGCGAGGAACCGGGTGCCGTCTCCGAGGTCGATGGCGCGGATCGCCGTGGCGACACGCTCCTGGAGGAACTCCGCCACCCCGTCGCGGCCGACGCGCTTCAGCTCGCGGTCGGCGAGACCGGTCTTCCAACGGGCGTTGGCGAACGCGGCGAGTGCTCCCCAGTTCCACTCCCCCTCGTCCTCGCCCGCCGGGATGTTCTCCTCGACGGCCTCGAAGATCTGCGCCTCCGACTGCCGGATCGCCTCGTCCACCGCCAGGCGCTCGGCCTCGGCGGGGGAGAGCCCGCGGAAGTCGCCGGCATCGAGCTCGCAGCCGAGCTGGCCGGCCGCCCAGGCGGCGAACGTCTGTGGGCCGTAGTCCTTGTCGAGGAAGGTGCCGATGTTGGTGTCGATCTGGCGGGCGACCATCTCCCGGATCAGCTCGCGGCAATCGGCATCCTCGAGGATCCGTTGGCGGAAGCCATAGACGCGCTTCCGCTGTTCGTCCATCACCTCGTCGTATTCGAGGAGGTTCTTGCGGACGTCGAAGTTGCGCTCCTCGACCTTCTTCTGTGCCGCCTCCACGCGCCGGGTCACCATCCGGCTTTCGATCGCCTCGCCGTCCTGCATCCCGAGGCGCGTGAGCACGTTCTTCACCCACTCCCCGGCGAAGATCCGCATCAGGTCGTCTTCCAGCGAGAGGAAGAACCGGCTCGAACCCGGATCTCCTTGGCGGCCGCAGCGGCCGCGGAGCTGAAGGTCGATGCGCCGGGCCTCGTGCCGCTCGGTGCCGATGATCTGCAGACCCCCCATCGAGCGGACCAGTTCGCCCTGCTCCTTCATGTTCTCGGCGCGGGAGATCTCGGCCACCAGCCCGTCCCACTCGTCGCGCGGCACGTCGAGCCGCGTCGGGTAGCGGTCCTGGAGCCGGGCCCAGGCGAGCGTGTCGGGGTTGCCGCCGAGGATGATGTCGGTGCCGCGGCCGGCCATGTTGGTGGCGATCGTCACCGCGGCGAGCCGGCCCGCCTGGGCGATGATCTCCGCCTCGCGCTTGTGGTGCTTGGCGTTGAGCACCTGGTGGTCGATGCCGCGCTTCTCCAGCAGGTCGGAGAGCCGCTCGCTCTTCTCGATCGACACCGTGCCCACGAGCACCGGGCACCCGCGCCGCTGCAGTTCACGGATCTTGCCCCGGGGGATGGTTTCCACCTCGCCGCCGCGGCGATCCCCTTCCGGCTTCGTCTCCAGGCGGATGGATGCGTCGTCCTCGGCGACGATGCGCCCCATGTGGAAGCTGCCGTCGGACAGCAGCAGCGAGTCCCAGCGGTGGATCCGCTCCACCTCCTCGGCGACCGCCGTCCACTTCTCCCGCTCGGTGCGGTAGATGACGTCGGGGTGGTTGATCCGCTTCAGGCCGCGGTTGGGGGGGATGGCGATGACGTCGAGTTTGTAGATCTTCCAGAACTCGCTGGCCTCGGTCATGGCGGTGCCGGTCATGCCGCCGACCTTCGCGTAAAGCTTGAAGAAGTTCTGCAGGGTGACGGTGGCGAGCGTCTGCGATTCCTCTTTGATCCGCACCCCTTCCTTCGCCTCCACCGCCTGGTGGAGACCGTCGGACCACTGCCGGCCCGGCATCAGCCGGCCGGTGAACTCGTCGACGATCACCACCTCGCCGTTTTGCACGACGTAGTTGACGTCGCGCTTGTAGAGGTGATGGGCCTTGAGGGAGTTGTCGATGAGGTGCGGCCATTCCATGTTGCCGGCGGTGTAGAAACTCTCCACCTCCGCCAGTCGTTCCGCACGCCGCACCCCCTCCTCCGTGAGCGCGACGGTGTGCTCCTTCTCCTTGATCTCGAAGTGGACATCGGCTTGCAATTGCCGGGCGATCTGGTCGGCGCGGGCGTATTTTCGCACGTCGTCGTGGGCGGGTCCCGAGATGATCAGCGGCGTGCGCGCCTCGTCGATGAGGATGTTGTCCACCTCGTCGACGATGGCGAAATGGAGTGGCCCCTGGCTCTGCTGGAGGTGGGGTGGAAAGCGGTCGTCGCCGCGGCGGGCCATCCGCATGTTGTCGCGGAGGTAGTCGAAGCCGAACTCGTTGTTGGTCCCGTAGGTGATGTCGCAGGCGTAGGCCTTCTGCCGCTCGTCGGTCTCCATCTTCGACTGGATGGCACCCACGGTGAGCCCCAGCCCGATGTACAGCGGCCCCATCCACTCCATGTCGCGGCGCGCGAGGTAGTCGTTGACCGTGACGACGTGCACCCCCTTGCCCTCGAGCGCGTTGAGGTACGCCGGCAGCGTGGCCACGAGGGTCTTGCCCTCACCGGTGATCATCTCGGCGATCGCCCCGGAGTGGAGGACGATGCCGCCGATCAGCTGCACGTCGTAGTGTCGCATCCCCAGGAACCGGCGCCCGCCCTCGCGGCACACGGCGAAGGCCTCGACGAGGATGTCGTCGAGGGTCTCGCCGGCGGCGAGGCGGCGGCGGAGTTCCGTGGTTTGGCCGCGGAGCTCGGCGTCGTTCATCTCCCGGTACTTGGGCTCGAGCGAGTTGATCGCCTCGATGCGCGGTTCCAAGCGGCGCAGGTACCGGGCATTGGAGGAACCGAACAGGCCGGTGAGCATCCGCTCCAGGCGCGACCCGGCCCCCGCGGCCACGTTGCTCACCGACTCCCAGAGGCGTTCGAGTTGTTCCATGGCGGGCGGGCTGGTGGATGGGGCGCTCGGGCCCGGCGGATGGGTCGGCGGGATGCCGCAGGCCCGGCAGCGGAACCGGAAACGAGCCAGCGGGGGATCGGGGAACCGGGCGGCGAACGACGGCGGGGGATGGGCCGCCCACGGCCTGGACGGGGGAGCGGTGAGCCGACCGCGGCCTCTGGGGAATTGTCGCGGGAGGGGCTGCGGTGGGTCAAGGCGATCCGGTGGCCGGGACTTTGTCGGTCGATGCGGTAGCATGCCGTGCCATCGGCAGTGCCGCCATCGTTCTCCCCACACCCCGCCCGACCATGTCCCCCACTCCCCGCGCGGCCGGCCGCGACATCGGCGGGCAACTCCTCTTCCTGGGGACCGGCACCAGCGTGGGCGTGCCGGTGGTGGGTTGCGGCTGCACCACCTGCACCAGCACCGATCCGCGCGACAGCCGGCTGCGCACGAGCGTCGCCGTCGGACTCCCGGGGGGCACGCTCCTCGTCGACACCACCCCCGACCTGCGGACGCAGTTGCTCCGCGCCGGGCTGAACCATGTCGATGCCATCCTCTATACGCACGACCACGTCGATCACGTCTACGGGCTCGACGACGTCCGGCCCATCTGCTTCCACGCCGGCCGGCCCCTGCCGGTGCTGTGCGAGCCGCGCGTCGAGGCGCGGATCCGCTCGGCGTTCGACTACGCCTTCGCCGCGGTGCCGGCCCCCGGCGGGGGAGTGCCCCGCCTCACGTTCCGGACGATCACCACCGCGCCCTTTTCGGTGCTCGGCTGCCGGGTGGTGCCGCTGCGCCTCCGGCACGGCCCCTTCGATGTCCTCGGCTTCCGCTTCGGCGATCTCGCCTACTGCACCGACACCAGCGCCGTCCCCGAGGCCACACGGCCGTTGCTGGAAGGTCTCGATGTCCTCGTGCTCGACTGCCTGCGGCCGTCGCGCCATCCCACCCACCTGTCACTCGCCGAGGCGATCGACACGGCGCGGCTGATCGGCGCCCGGCGGACGCTCCTGGTGCACCTGTCGCACGAGTTGGGGCATGCCGCCGTCTCGGCGGTGCTCCCGCCGGGGGTGGAACTGGCCCACGACGGCCTTGCGGTGCCGATCGCGGGTCTCACGGCGGAGTGACGTCCGGGCCGGCCGCCGCCAACCCGCCCCCGCGCGGGGCGCGGCGGAGGCGGAGCGCGTTGCCGATCACCGACAGCGAACTGACGCTCATCGCCGCCGCCGCCAGCATCGGGCTGGTGACATGCCCGACCCAGGGATAGAGGAGGCCGGCCGCCACCGGCAGCGCCAGCAGGTTGTAGACGCAGGCCAGGAGGAGGTTCTGGCGGACGTTGGTCATCGTGTCCGCGGCGAGAGTCACGGCCCGCGGCACCGCCGCCAGCCCGCCCGAGAGCAGCGTGATGTCGGCGGTCTCGATCGCCACGTCGGCGCCATCCCCCAGCGCGATCCCCGTATCGGCGGCGGCGAGGGCCACGGCGTCGTTGATCCCGTCGCCGACGAACGCCACCCGGCCGCGGCGCGTCTGCCGCAGCTCCGTGATCCGCGTCGCCTTGTCCTCCGGGGAGAGGCCGCCGCTGGCCCGCTCGATGCCGACGAGGCCCGCCACGTGACGGGCGGCCGCGGCGTTATCGCCGGAGAGCAATTCGAGGCTGGCGCCGCGCCCGTGCAGCCACCGCACCACCCCCGCGGCGTCCGCCCGCGGAGGGTCGGCGATGGCGAATCCGCCCGCGAGCCGGCCATCGACGGCGGCGAGCACCAGGCTCTGGCCCGCCGCGCTCATGGCGGCGATCCATTCCGCCGGTCGGCCCGTGTCGAGCGCCGCGCAGTCGATCCCCTCGTCGCGGAGCCACCGGGCACTGCCCACCAAGAGCGCCCGATCAGCGCACGAACCGCGGATCCCCCGCCCCACGATCGCGCTGGCGGTGCTGACCGGGGGGAGGGTGATCCCCGCCTCCGCGGCGGCGCTGGCGAAGGCCCGCGACAGCGGATGCTCGCTGGCCGCCTCGACGGCCGCCACCAGGCGGAGCAGGTCACGACCGGCTCCGATGCCGAGGGGGAGCGGTCCGCCGGAGGGCGCCGTGACCGTGGCCGTGCCGTCATCGAGCACGAGCAGGCCCACCACGCGCGGCTCCCCGCGGGTGATGGTGCCGGTCTTGTCGAAGGCGAAAGTGGTGGTGGCGGCCAGCGCTTCCAGGGCCGCCGGACTGCGCACCAGGATCCCCTCGCGCGCCCCGCGGCCGATCGCCACGGTCATCGACAGCGGGGTGGCCAGCCCGAGGCTGCATGGGCAGGCGATCACCAGCACGCTCACCGCCGACACCAACCCGAGGGCCGACCGCGGCTCCGGGCCGAACCACGCCCAGCCGAGGAACGTCGCCAGCGCCACCAGCAGCACCGCGGGGGTGAACACCGCCGCCGCCCGGTCGGCGAGGGCCTCGATCGGCGCGCGGCGGGCCTGCGCCTCGCGTACGAGTCCGGCGATCCGGGCCACGAGGGCACCGGAGGCGGCGGTGTCGGCGCGGATCACGAGGAGCCCCAGCCCGTTGATCGCCCCGCCGAGCACCCGGTCGCCGGGGCCGCGCGGCACCGGCACCGGCTCGCCGGTGAGGAGCGACTCGTCGCAGGTGGTGTCCCCCTCGAGCACCGTGGCGTCGGTGGGGATCCGGCCACCGGGGCGGACCCGGAGCCGGTCGCCCGGTCTGACCAGCGCCAGCGGCACGATGTCGCCACCCGGATCGCGTTCCGCCGTCGGCGGGGCGAGGTCGAGGAGGCTGCGGATCGCCGCCCCGGTGCCGCGCCGCGCCCGTGACTCGAGCGCCTGACCGGCCATCACGAGCACGACGATCATCCCCGCCGACTCGAAGAACGTCTCCACGCTGCCGTCGTGGCGGCGGAACGCTGCCGGGAACGCGTTGGGAGCGAGCGTGGCCAGGAGGCTCGTCAGGTAGGCCACGGCGATGCCCAGCCCCACCAGCGAGAACATCGTCGGCCGCCCGCGGCGGAATCCGGCCAGGCCCCCGGCGAGGATCGGCCACCCACCCCAGACCACGATCGGTGTGGCGAGCGCCAGTTGCAGCCAGTTGCCCCCCGCGCCCGCCAGCCAGCGGGCGGGGCCGGCGGTCCACCCGAAGGTGTGGGCGGCCATCGCCGTCATCGACACCGCCATCAGCGCCGCCGCCAGGAGGCTGCACACCACGAGCCGGTGCCGGGCTGCGGCCGCTGCCCCCGTAGCCGGTGCCGCCTCGCCGATCGGCACGAGGTCCATCCCGCACACCGGGCAGGTGCCGGGCGCCGAGGAGGTGACGTCGGGATGCATCGGGCAGCGCCAGCCCAGTTCGCCGGTGGCGGGTTTGGCGCAGCAGGGTGGTAGCGGGGCGCCTGTCTCACCGGCCGGCGGGAGAGTGTCGGGCTGAATGACGTCGAGTTGGATGACGTCGAGCTTCATGCCAGGTCGTCCCCGGCGGACCATGATGCCGCGGTGAAGCGGGCGAGGGTTGTGGCCGCGGCGCCGGAGTCGATCGCCGCGCAGGCTGCGCGGCAGGCTGCCGCCGGGGTCACGGCCCGGCCGGCGGCCCACAACGCGGCCGCGGCGTTGACCGCCACCATCTCGCGCGCCGCTCCCGGTTCGCCAGCGAGCACGCGGCGGATGGCGGCGGCGCTCGCTTCGGGGCCGTCGACCACGAGGCCCTCCAACTCCGATCCGGGACGCGTGGCGAGGCCGAAGTCGGCAGGCTCCCAGCGGAAGTTCTCCAGGCGTCCGTCGGACACGTCGATCACGTTGGTGGGGCCGAACACGCTCACCTCGTCGCAGGTGGGCCCGCCGCCGGCCTCGAGCGCCCCCGACACCACAAGAATGCGGCGCAGGCCCAGCGCTGCCGCCGCCCGGGCCAGCGGTTCGCGCAGGGCCGGCGTCCCCACCCCCACCACCTGCACCGTCGCGCCGGCGGGATTGCACAGTGGGCCGATGGCATTGAACACCGTCGGTCTTCCCAGCGACCGCCGCAGCGGGCCCACCAGCGCCATGGCCGGGTGGTGCGTCGGCGCCAAGCAGAAGCAGAGGCCTTGCTCGCGGAGGCAGCGGCCGCTGGTGGCCGGGGGGGCATCGATCCGCACCCCGAGAGCAGCCAGGGCGTCGGCCGAACCGGTCCGGCTGGAGACGGCGCGGTTGCCGTGCTTGGCCACCGGCAGGCCGGCGGCGGCGGCGACGATCGCGGCGGCGGTGGAGATGTTGAACGTTTCCGAGCCGTCACCCCCCGTGCCACAGGTGTCGGCCACCAGCGGCAGGTCGTGCACGACGGGCACCATCCGGCCGCGGACCGCCTCCGCCACACCGGCGATCGCGTCGGCATCGGGGAGCCTGTCGGCCAGCAGCACGAGCCACCGGCCGAACGCATCGAGGGCGCCGCGGCCGGCGAACACCGCCTCGACGAGGTCGTGGGCTTGCCGGCGGGTGGGGGCGGCCCCGGCCTCGAGGGCGGCGACGGCCTCGGTGCAGGGATCGGGAGGGGCGGCCATGGGAGCGTTGGATGAACGGGGCTGCGGCAACGCGGCTGGACGATCCGATACGATTACGGGTCGGTCGCTGGGCCTGAGCCTACACCAGCGATGCCGCCCCGCAGCGAGCGCACCCGTGGCCCGCAAGGTGATCCTCGACATCGATCCCGGAATCGACGATGCCGTGGCCCTCACCATGGCGTTGTTCGATCCCCGGCTGGAGGTGCTCGCCGTCACCGCCACGGCCGGCAGCGTGGGCCACGAGCGGGCCACCGGCAACCTCCAGTCGCTGGTCAACCTCCTCGACCCACCACGCCTGCCGCGGCTCGGGGTCGCCCCGGCCGATGTCGAGTTGACGCCCTGGCCGTTCCTCCTCGATGGCGCCGACGGCCTCGGTGGCCTCGACCTCCCCCAGGTGTCGCTCCACGGGGGGCACGTCGCCGACAAGGTGATCGGGGAAACGCTGCGGGCTCATCCGCGGCAGGTGACAATCATCGCGCTGGGGCCGCTGACCAACCTGGCGCGTCTCTTTCGCCGGGATCCCGGCATCGTCGATGCCGTCCAGGAAGTGGTGATCTCCGGCGGCACGCTCCGCGGGGCGGGCGATGCCACACCGGTGGCCGACGCCAATTTCTTCGCCGACCCGGCCGCGGCGCGGCAGGTGGTCGGGGCCCCGGTGTCGAAGGTGCTCATGCCACTGGAGACGTCCGGCCAACTCGTTCTCGGCTTCGACCTCCTCGATCAGCTCCCCGCGGAATCCTCGCGGGCCGGGGCGCTCGTGCGGCGGATGCTGCCGCACGCCTACCGGGCCCAGCGGCAGTTGCTCGGCAGCGAGGGGATCCGCCTCCACGGCACGGTGGCCCTCGTGGCGGCGACCCATCCGGAGCTCTTCGAGCGCGCCACCGTCGCCGCCGACGTGGAGACCGGCGGCGAGCTCACGACCGGGATGCTCGTGGTCGACAGGCGCCAGGGACGGCAGTGGCAGCCCAGCGCGGACATCCTCACCGCGTGCGACGCGGTGGCGGTGCAGGACTGCATCCTCCGCGGGCTCGCCACCTCCGCCGCCGCGACCTGACGGCTGGTGCCCGGTTGAACGGGCCGCGTGGCGGATCAGCGTGATTCGAACTGGTCGCGGCTGGCGACGCGCATCCGCAGCGGGAGCCGATGGCGGTCGCGGAACACCACCAGTTCCACCTCGCGGTCGGTGGTGGTGGTGCTCACGAGGCTGACGAGATGATCGTCATCGTCGACGCGCGTGCCGGCGAACTCGATGATCACATCGTCGGGGAGGATCCCCGCGAGATCGGCCGGCGACCCGTTCGTGACCCCGGTCACCCGCGCCCCCACGGCCCGCACCATTCCCAGCCTTTCGGCGGCCTGCCGGGAGAACGACTTGTCGAGGGCCACACCGAGGTACCCGCGCGCCACCTTCCCGTTCTCCACCAACTGGCGGGCCACGAACTCCACCATCGCCACGGGGATGGCGAACCCGATCCCCTCGCTGCCACCGGAGTTGCTGGCGATCGCGGTGTTCAGGCCGACCACCTCCCCGCGGAGATTGACCAGCGGCCCGCCGCTGTTGCCCGGATTGATGGCCGCGTCGGTCTGGATGAAATCCTGGAAGCGCACTCCCTCGTCCCCCAGCTCCAGGTCTCGCCGGCCCTTCGCCGACACGATCCCCAGCGTGACTGAGTGCGAGAGGCCGAAGGGGCTGCCGATCGCCAGGACCGTGTCGCCGATCTCCAGCGTGTCGGCCGCCGCCAGCCGGGCCGGTTCGAGATCGTCCCCCTCGATCTCCAGCAGTGCGATGTCGGTGCCGGCGTCGGACCACAACCGGCGCGGGGTCACTTCGCGGCCGTCGTCGAGCCGGATGGTGATGTTGTCGAGCTCCGCGCGGTTGACCACGTGCCGGTTGGTGATCACCACGGTGCGGCCGGCGATCCGCACGATCACGCCGGAGCCCGCCTCGTCTTCGCTCGCCTTGCCGTTGCGCGGCCGCAGCGCCGGCTTGCGCGTGTCGATGTGCACGACCGTGGGGCGGAGGAGCAGCGTCAGGCGGCGGAGCTGGGCCCCCTGGCGCTCGAGCGCCTCAGCCTCGCGGAGCACCTGGCCGTAGAGCCGCTCGCGCTCGGCTGCCGACAAGCGGGCCGGCCGGATCGGGTCGACGCGGGGAAGGCTGTCGACGGCCGCGGCGGGGCGCTCGACCGGAGTCGGCACCGGGACCACGCGCTCGTCGGCCGGCAGCCTGTGGCCCCCGGCCGTGATCAGGCCGATCACGAGGCTGACCACGGCAACGCGCGACGCGCGGGACCGAGCGGGGGGAAGGGGGAGGATCATGACCGGCTCCGGGGGCACGCGGATACCTGCCGGCGGAGCATACCCGAAACGACGTCCCGCCAGACCACCCCTGCGCAGAGCGGAAGTCAGGAAACGTCGATCTCCAAGTCGCCCGCGTAGCTGTCTTCCACCTCGTCCCGGGCCGTACGGAAACCGGTCTTCTCGCTCTCCCGCTGGCAGGCGATGCACATCGTCGCGTAGGGCAGCGCGTGGAGCCGTGCCATGGGAATCTTCCCCGAGCAGACCTCGCACACGCCGTAATCGCCCGACCGCATCCGCTCCAAGGCGTTCTCGATGTGGGCCAATTCGCGGCTCTCCACCTCGGCCAGTTGGGAGCTGATTTCGTCTTGGGCGGTGTCGAGGGCGGCGTCGATGACGTCGCCTGGCGACTCGCTGCGCAGTTCCTTGAGCAGGGACAGGTCCCCGACGAGGGCGCTGCGCAGGGCGTCCCGGCGCCGGACGAGGATCGTCCGCAGGTTCACGAGGGCGTCTTTGCGTGCCATGGTGTGTACTCCTCGACCCGGACGGGCCCGCCGCTCGCGTGCGGTCCTTGCCCCGCATGCCGCCGCCCTGGGTCGCACCGAATAGTACGGCCCGCACCGCCGTTGGTTCGGCGGCTGGAAAATCCCCGAATCTTGTTATCGAAATTGCGGGCCCGCGCGATCGTGACACTTGGTGGGGAGCGGCAGAATCCCCCCAGAATCCCCATGCGTGGGCGGAGGCGGTGCAGGGTTCCGAGGTTGTCGGCTGCGGCCGGGAGCTCCGGGAAAACCGGCGTCTTCCGGCCGCGACGCGGTCGGAGAGGGGGGGCTACCCCGCCGGGGCGTCGAGGGCCTCCGCCACGATCCGCCACGCCCCCTCCACGTGCCGCCGGTCGGTGAGCGTGGCGCCGACCGCCAGGCGGATCGCGAGCCGGTCGGCGACGCGCGCCTGGCTGACGAGGATCGGGCCGGCGGCGTTGATCCGCGCCAGGAGGGCGGCCGTGGCAGCGTCGCCCGTGGCCGCGGCGAAGCACACCAGCGACAGACTCGGCGGGCAGAGGAGTACCAAGCGCTGTTCGGCCGCGACGCGCTCGGCGAACCAGCCCGCCCAGGCCACGTGGTCGCGGATCCGCTGCCGCAAGGCCGCGGCACCGAACAGGCGCAGCGTGAGCCACAGCTTCAGCGCCCGGAACCGCCTCCCCAGCGGCACCTGCCAGTCGCTGTAGTCGATCACCGCGCCGCTCTCCGAGGCGGCGTTGCGCAGGTATTCGGGTTTGGTGGACAGGCTGTTGATGAGGGCCGCCCGGTCGGCCACCCACAGGCAGTGGCAGTCGAAGTTGACCATCAGCCACTTGTGGGGATTGGTGCCCCAGCTGTCGACCAGGTCGGCGCCGGCCACGAGCGCCGGGCGCCACTCCGGGCAGAGGGCCGCGGTCCCGGCCCAGGCGGCATCGACGTGGACCCAGGCCCCGTGGCGCGAGGCGGCCGCGGCGATGGCGGGCACCGGATCGATCCCGCCGCGGGCGGTGGTGCCGACCGTCGCCACGACGAGACACGGCCGCCGTCCCGCCGCGGCATCCTCCGCCAGTGCCTCCTCCAAGTCGGCGACGCGCATGGCGCCGGAAGGGTCGGTGGGGATGCGCCGCAATGTGTCGCGGCCCAAGCCGGCGATCCCCACTGCCTTCTCCACGCAGGAGTGGGCGTCGACGCTGGCGTACACCGTCAGCGGTGCGCCGACCTCCGCCAGTCCGGCGGTGTTGCTCCGGCCCGCCGTGGCCCGTTCCCGTGCGGCCACCAGCGCCACAAGCACGCCGCTGGAAGCCGAGTCGAGGATCACGCCGCCGCCCGGCCCACCGCTGGTCAGCCGCTTGGGCAGCCCGAGCAGTTCCGCCAGCCAGTCGAGGACGTGCGTCTCCAGTTCCGTGCAGGCCGGCGCCGTCGACCACAGCATCCCCTGCACGCCAAGGCCGGCGGCGAGGAGTTCGCCGAAGATCGACGGCGCCGCGGTGCTGGCGGGGAAGAAGGCGAAGAACCCCGGATGCTGCCAGTGCGTCAGGGCCGGCACGATCACCCGGTCGAGGTCGGCGAGCACCGTGGCGAGATCGTCCGGCGTCTCCGGGGCGCTGCCGGGGAGGGCCGCCCGGACCGCTCCCGGTCGCACCGCGGGCGCGACCGGGCGTTCCTCCAGGTGGGCCCAGTAGTCGGCCAACCAGTCGACCACCGCCCGGCCCTCGCTGCGGAATCGCTCCGGATCGAAGGGGATGCTCATGGCGAGTCGGCACCGAAGCACCACACGGTGCCCTCGCCATCGGCGAGGACGAGCCGACCGGCGGCGACCGCCGGGGAAGCGGTGAAGGCCACGCCGGCGTCGAACTGCCAGAGGACGGCGCCCGTGTCGGGGGCGAGGGCGACGATCCGCCCCGCCGAGTCGGCCGCGATGACCGCGGTCGCACCGGTCGCCGCGGCACTGTCAACCCCCGCCACGCGCACCACCACCGGCGCCGCATCGACGCGTCCTCGCATCGGCTGGCGCCAGCGCCGGATGCCGTCGGCGATGGCGAAGGCCTCCACGGCCCGCCCGCGCGTGCCGACCACCGCCAGATCCCCCGCCACCGCGGCGCTGGAGCGGTAGGCCTGCGGGCTGCCCGTCGGGTCGACGCGCCACGCCACCGCGCCCGCCGCCACGTCGATCGCCCAGAAGACCCCGCCTTCGCTCCCGAACAGGGCCCGTCCGCCGGCCGCCGCCGGCGTGGTGCCGGTGGGGCCGTCGATCGGCACCTCGCCCGACTGCATGCCGGTGGTGACGTCGATGGCGTGGAGCTTGCCGTCGCATCCGGCGAGGAGGACGCGCCCGAGGGCCACCGTGGGGGAGCAGCGGATCTGGTCGCCGATGGTGTGCTTCCACACCGGCTGCCCGTCGGCGAGCTTCAGGCACACGAGCGTGGCATCCTGCGAGCCGACGAGCACGCGCGGGCCGTCGGCGGCCGTCACGATCGTCGGTCCACCGGAGATCTCCCCCCCAGCCTCGTGCGTCCACACCACGCGCCCGGTGGCGCGGTCGAATCCGCGCACGATCCCCGCGCCGTCCCCCACCACCACGATCGGTACCGCCGGGTCGGTGGACACCGCCGCCGCCGAGGGGAAGCCGTTCTCGCTCTTGGCGGTCCACCGGGTCGCGCCGTCGGCGAGGGCGAGGGCGTGGAAGGTGCCGTCGAGGTCGCCGACGTAGATCGTGCCGGCGGCGATCACCGGCGTGGCATCGACGGCCGTCTTGCCCAGCGACCGTTGCCAGCGTTCGGGCAGCGGCAGGGGGAGTTCCGCCGCTGATCGGCCGGTCCCCGCCAGGCAGCCGCGGAACACCGGCCAGGCGTCGGCCGGCGCTTCGGCGTCGGGTTCGGCCGCCACGCCGGGCAGCGCCAGCGCCACCAGGGTTGTCGTGAGCCAGTGCGTCGCCGTCCGGCGCGTCATCGGGCAGCCTCGTAGAGCAGCGACAGGTCGCCAGTGGCGACCGGCCGCGGATTGAACCCCGCCGTCCACTGTCCGGCGGCGGCGGCGGCGAGGGCGGGGATGTCGGCGCCGGCCAGGCCCAAGGCGGTGAGCGACCGGGCCAGTCCCGAGCGCGCCAGGATCGCTTCCAGCCAGGCGGCGAGGCGCACCGCCGCGCGGGCGTCCGTCACGGGGGCGGGCAACTCGGCGACCAGTTCGTCGTAGCCGGCGGCACCCGCGGCGGCGTTGAACCGCACCACGTGCGGGAGCATCAGCCCCACCGCCTGTCCGTGCACCACGTGGTGGGCCGCAGTGAGCGGATTGGCCAGGGCGTGGGCGGCGCCAAGCATCGCGTTTTCGATCGCCAGGCCGGCCCAGGCGGCACCGAGCTGGACGTCGGCCCGCGCGGCGACGTCGGTCGGGTCGGCAAAGACGCGGGGCAGGCCCCGGGCGAGGAGGGCGAACGCCGCCCGGGAGAAGACGCGTGAGGCGGGCGTTGCCGCGCGGCTGACGTGGCTCTCCACGGCGTGCGACAGGGCGTCGATGCCGGTCAGGGCCGTGACGCGGGAGGGCTGCGTGAGGGTCAGCGCCACGTCGAGGATCGCCACACGGAAGGCGGCGCGCGGATCGCCGCAGGCCATTTTCATCCCGGTGGCATCGTCGGTGATGAGGGCGAACGACTGCGTCTCGCTGCCGGTGCCCGCCGTGGTGGGCACGGCGATGGCCGGGAGGAGCGCGGCGGTGGCCGTGCGCCGGCCCCGGTACTCCTGCATCCGGCCACCACAGCAGAGGAGGAAGTTGATCCCCTTGGCGCAGTCCATGGAACTGCCGCCGCCGAGGCCGACGAGGAGATCGGGGCGGAATTCCCGGGCCACGGCGGTGCCCGCCTCCACCGCGCCGGTGCCGGGGTTCTCGCCGAAGTCGGCGAACCGTCCCACCACCATGCCCGCTGCCTCCAGGGCGCGGACGCCGGCGGCGGTGTGCCCGGCCCGCTCCACACCCGGATCGCTCACCACGAGCACCCGCCGCGCGCCCAGTTCGGCGGCGAGCGTGCCCAGCCGCGCGATCCCCCCCGCACCCACCACCAACCGCGTGGGGGCGTGGAACTCGAACGGAGCCGCCTCCGGCCCGCCCAACGCAGGGGGGGCGGCGGTGGCATGCTCGGACGGGGTCACGGTCGGTCTCCCGGCGCCGCAGGGCGGAGGGTCGGGCATAGGCGCCGGTCGCCCGACCGGCGCCCGGCATCACGTGGCCGCAGCCGCCGCCACGGCGGGGACCTGCAGGGCCCGCGAGCGGTAGAGGAAGTCGATGATGTTGCCCTCGTGGGGCTGGAGCCAGTCGAGCTTCGTGGTCGGGATCGGCCCGAGGTTGAGCCGGTCGATGTGGGTGCAGTCGGTGAGCCGGGCCTGGAAGGCGGGATCGTCGGTGATGGCGGTGCCCACAAGCGTCGGGCCGATCGCCTCGAGCATCCGCTCCTGCGGGCAGCGGACCACGGCGACGAACGGGAACATGTATTCCGCCTTGGCGATCTCCGGCTCGGGAGAATCGCAGTGCACCACCACAGGCCGGAGCCAGCCGCAGCGCTCCCCTTCCACGAACCGATCCCCATGGGCCGCCGTGGCGTGCCGCACCCCGGGCGCCTCGAGCCCCGCCTCGATCTGCCCCCAGATCGCCTTGGCGGCCCCCGGCACCGTGAACGCGGCGAGTTTCGCCGCCGGGTCGTCGGGGGGCTTCACCTCCACCGGGCCGAGGCGGTCGGCGAGGGCGGCGGCGATCGCCTCGGTGTGCCGGCTGGCCCAGATCGCCGAGGCGTTGATGCAACCGCGGCCGCTGTTGGCGGCGACGCTCTCCACCATCATGTCGACATACCGCTCCCAGTCGTCGACGCAGTCGTCACCGAGGAGGATCTTGGAGAAGCCCGGGCCGTGCACCTGTACGTCGGGGTTGCCGCGGTACTGCTCCACAGTCTTGGCGCTCCCGAAGATCATGCTCCGGCGACAGCCCCCGAGGAGCGCCGCTCCCACGTCGGTGGGCCCGGGATAGAGACCGATGCACTCCGGCGGGATCCCCGCCTCGACCATCGCCGCCGCCATCCGGTACGGGGTCCAGGGTTCCTGGCCGCCCGGCTTCATCACCAGACCCACCCCGAGGGCGATCACCGGCAGCCACAGCGTGTGCACGCCGGGCGAGTTGCTCGGCAGCACCAGCCCCAGCACCGGGCTTTGCACCTGGTAGCTCACCACCACGCCGCGGTGCTCGCGCCCCCACCCCTTCCACAGCACCTCCGGCGGCAGCCCGCGCGACAGGGCGTCGAGCATCCGGTCCATGTTGGAGAGCACGAACAGGTTCTTCTGCATGTTCGCCCGGCAGAGCGACTCCGGCAGGCCCGTGGTGGCCGATTGGCAGCGCACGAAGTCGTCGGGCGACTGGCTCACGCCCCCGACGGGGAGTGTGCCGTGGGCATAGAGGTTGCCGGCGGTCTGGAGGCGTTCGACGACGTCCTCGGGGTCGAGGGCCACCAGCGCCTCGCGGGCGCGATGCGCCTTGTGCAGGTCGCGGCCCACGAGGGCTCCGCCCACCTGGCTCACCTCCGCCACCGGGGCCCCGGTGAGAAAGTGGACGAGCGTGGTCCGTTCGATCGACTCGTAGGGCTTGCCGAACCGCCAGGCGGGCAGGTGCATGGGCATCGCACTCCAGGGAGGGGCTCTCGGGCCGGGGCCGGGGGATCGCGGGCCGTCGCCGGCCGCCGCATCAATACACGCCGACGGTGGTGGAGGCCGCCAGCACGCGGAACGGACGCACACCACTGATCCCGTCCCAGGGATACTTCACGTAGGGGCGCTCCCGCTCCCCCTCGTCGCGCTCGAGGAAGCCGGGGATGAAGGTCTCGTGGGTCAGGGTGGAGAGCCGCACCCGCCCGGTGCCGCCGTAGGGCACGACGGTGTCGGGGTCGTCGAAATCGACCACCTCGATCACGGCCCGGGGCTGCGGCGCGTGGTAGGAGATCGTGTAGCCATCGGCGGCCACCACCGGCCGCGAGGCGGCCAGGCCCATCAGCGTGTTGCCGTAGGTGGGGGTCATGTAGGCCCCGTCGAGCAATTCCTCGACCGCGAACCGCGTCCACTGCGGGGTGAACTCGGTGCCTCCGGAAAAGATCCCGGTGATCCCCATCTTGCGGATCGTGGTCCCGCGCTTCTCCAGTGCCAGGGCGAGGGCCTCGAGGAGTTTCGGCGTGGTGAACATGCATTTCACGTCGTGGCCCGCCTCGAGGATCGTGATCGCCTGGTCGATGCAGTGCTGCTTGTAGGCTTCGAGGTGCTCCATCCAGCCCTTTTGGATGAGCTTGATCACCCAGCGCGGATCGAGGTCGACGCAGAAGCAGATCCCGCCTCGGTGCTGGGCGAGGTGCTCGATGGAGAGGCGCAGCCGCCGCGGCCCGGAGGGGCCGAGCATGAGCCAGTTGGCCCCGCGCGGGAAGAACTCCTCGGGCAGGGTGTCGCTGAACATCTCGTAGTCGGTGCGGAAGTCGCGGTGGTTGACGCGCGACTTGGGCACGCCCGTCGTGCCGCCGGTCTCGAAGACGTACATCGGCTTGTCGGCCAGGCCGCGTGGCACCCAGCGCCGCACCGGCCCGCCGCGGAGCCAGTCGTCCTCGAACGCGGGGAACTTCCGCAGGTCGGCGAAGTTCTGCACCTCGCGGAGCGGATCGAACGGCAGTTTCTTCGCGTACTCGAGCCAGAACGGACAGCCGGTCGACTCGTGGAAATGCCAGGCCATCATCTCGCGGACGTGGGCATCGAGGGCGGTCCGGGCCTGGGCCACCGCCTGGTCACTGGCGACCTCGAACACGGGGGGCTTCTCGGCGGCCGGCGCGGGGGAGGCCATCGG
>RFRL01000050.1 GCA_009924545.1 Planctomycetia bacterium
AGACGAGCATGTCGACTTTTGCCGCGACCGGCCTCATGGCCGGGGATCCCGCCGGAAATGCGTCTGCCGGAGACGTCGCGCCGACCGCCACGCGGGATGCTGGCGCCGCGGCTGCCTACGACCAGGGGCAGCTCCGTGCTGCGATGGACGGTCTGCGCAAGGCGGCAGCGGTCCGTGTGAAACTCGAGAACGACATCGTCGCCGAGTACGAGCGGGACTCGACCGCCGCCCGCGACGAGGCCACACGCGGCCTCGCGGCCACCACCGACAAGCACCAGCGGGAGATCGCCACCACCCAGAAGGAACACGCCGACTTCCGCGCCCGCCTCACCGCCCAGACGGAGGCGGAACTGAAGAAGATCGAGGAGCAGCGCGCGGCGAAGGTCGCCGCCATCAAGCGCACCTGGCATGAACAGACGACGAAGATCAAGGAGGACCATGAGTTCGAGCAGGCCTCCGTCAAGGAGGTGTTCAAGGAGAAGCGGGGCGATCCACTGAAACTGCTCGCGAAGACCGAGGCCGACCTGAAAAGGATCGCAAGCCAGTTCGACGAGGCCCTCGCCAAGGGAAAGGAGTTCCTCGGCGGGTGCGGGGTGAAGACCGAGCCGACACCGGCCGACGAGGCTCCGCTCCCGGAGCGTGACGGCATCCTCTCCGAAGTCGAGGCGCTCCACGCCCAGGTGATCGCCCGGACCAGGGAGCTCCTCGGGCTGGCGGCGTCGAAGACGATGTTCGGGGGGCTGAAGAAGGAGGCAGCCCGCCAGGCGACGGAACTGTGGCACGCGGTGGAGCGCGACGTCGGGCGTGGCCGCCGCCTCCTCGCCGCAGCCGCCGCGTGGCTTCCCCTCCGTCGCGACGAGCAGGCGCGGGCCCTCGAATCGGGCACGCGCAAGCACCTCGCCGAACTCGAGGCCCGGGCCACGAAGGGGTTCGCCGACCTGACCGGCAAGCGCGATGCCCAACTCGCCGAGGTGGAGGAAAAGGTCCGGGTGGCCACGACCAGCCTCCGCTCCAAGGCCGACGCCGCGCGGGCCGACGCCGACGCGAAGTATCCGGCCCGGGTCACGGCCCTGGAGAAAAGTCTCGCCGAAGACCGGCAGCGGCGGGAGCAGGCCCGCGACGAACGGCTCGCGGCCGCCGACCGGACCCTCGCCGAACGCACGGCGGCGATGACCGCGGCGTGGCGCGACGCGCGTGTGGCGGCCGACGCGGTCTACGCCGCCGCCAACCAGGTCGATGCCGCGGCCTTTCCCGCCTGGGCGGCCCTGGCCGACGGCACGGAACCCCTGGCCCCGCAGGCCCCGCCGGGGCTCCGCTTCGGCCACCTCGACCTGTCGCTGGACAAGATCCCCGGCGGGCTGTCGAGCCGCCCGGAGCTCAATGCCTTCGGTCCGGTCGCGTGGACGCAGCCAGCGCTGGTGCCCTTCCCCGGTGGTTCATCACTGGTGGTGAAAACCACGGCCGACCAGCGCGAGGCGGCCGGTGCCTTCCTCCAGGCACTCACCCTGCGGATCGCCGCCGGCGTGCCCGCCGGGCAGACGCGTTTCACGATCATCGATCCGCTCGGCCTCGGCAAGCATTTCGCCGGCTTCATGCACCTGGCGGACCATGACGAATTGCTCGTGACCAGCCGCATCTGGACCGAGCCGGCGCAGATCGAGCAGCGGCTCGCCGACATCACCGAACAGATGGAATTGGTGATCCAGAAGTATCTGCGCAACGAATACGACTCGATCGCCGCCTACAACGCCGACGCCGAGGTGCCCGAGCCCTACCGGTTCGTCGTGGTGGCCAACTTCCCCGCCAATTTCACCGAGACGAGCGCCCGGCGGCTGGCGAGCATCGCCTCCAGCGGCGCCCGCTGCGGCGTGGCCACGATCGTCTCGGTCGACACGAAGCTGCCCCTGCCGGCCAATTTCACGCTCGGCGACATCGACCAGTACGCCACCGTGCTCCTCCTCAAGGACGGGGTCTTCACCTGGCAGGATCCCGAGTTCTCCAAGTGGCCGCTCACGGTGGAGGCGGCTCCGCCCGACGACGTGTTCACCGAGATCGTGCAGCGTGTGGGGCGGGCGGCCAAGGCCTCGAAGCGCGTCGAAGTGCCGTTCGACAGGGTGGCCCCGGCGGAGGAGAACTGGTGGAAGGGGAGCACGGCCCGCGAGATCGACGTCCCCCTGGGGCCGGCCGGGGCCAAGAAGATGCTCCACATGAGGCTCGGCAAGGGCACCAGCCAGCATGTGCTCATCGCCGGCAAGACCGGCTCCGGCAAGTCGACGATGATGCACGCGCTGATCACCAACCTGGCACTCACCTACAGCCCCGACGAGGTCCAGTTCTACCTCATCGACTTCAAGAAGGGGGTCGAGTTCAAGATCTACGACCACTACCGCCTGCCGCACGCGCGCGTCATCGCCATCGAAAGCGAGCGCGAGTTCGGGCTCTCGGTTCTCGAACAGCTCGACCGCGAACTGAAGCGGCGCGGCGACCTGTTCCGTGACCTCGCCGTGCAGGACCTCGCCGGATTCCGCGCCACGGGTAACCCCGACCCCATGCCGCGCGTGCTCCTCATCATCGACGAGTTCCAGGAACTGTTCATCGAAGACGACAAGCTCGCCCAGGATGCGTCGTTGATCCTCGACCGCCTCGTCCGCCAGGGCCGGGCCTTCGGCATGCATGTCCTCCTCGGCTCGCAGACCCTGGGCGGCTCCTACAGCCTGCCGCGGGCCACGATGGGGCAGATGGCGGTGCGCATCGCGCTGCAGTGCAACGAAGCCGACAGCAGCCTGATCCTCTCGGAGGACAACTCCGCGGCCCGCCTCCTCACCCGCCCCGGTGAGGCGATCTACAACGATGCCAACGGCATGGTGGCGGGCAACAATCCCTTCCAGGTGGTGTGGCTCGGCGATGAGCGGCGCGAGCGGTATCTCGGGGCCCTCCGTCAGCTCGCCGACCGGCGCACCGACATTACCCCCTTGCCCCGGATCGTGTTCGACGGCAACCAGGCGGCCGATCCCGCCGGCAACGGCCAGCTCGCCGAGCTCCTTGCCAAGGGGACCGTCGGTGGCCGGGATCCCGTGGCTCCGGTGGCCTGGCTCGGTGACGCGATCGCGATCAAGGACCCCACCGCCGCCATCCTCCGCCGCCAGGGGGGCGCCAACCTGCTGGTCGTCGGCCAGCGCGAGGATCTGGCGGTGAGCCTCCTGGGAATGGCGCTGGTCGGCCTGGCTGCCGCCCACGACCCGTACCCCGGCGGTGCCCTGGGACGCACCGCGCGATTCGTGATCCTCGAGCCCGCCGTTGCCGAGGAGAAGCCCGACCTGCTCCTCCGCCGGCTCGCCACCCACCTGCCGCACGACGTGGAGAGCGTGTCGCTCCTGGGCGTCACCGATGCCTGTGCCGGACTGGCGGCTGAAGTGAAGCGCCGGCTCGACGAGCAGGTGCTCGACGGCGAGGCGATCTTCCTCATCATCCGCGACCTGGCCCGGTTCCGCGAGCTGCGCAAAAGCGACGGTGACTTCGGCTTCTCCTTCGGCGGCGACCAGAAGGCCGGACCGGCGCAGCACTTCAACACCGTGCTCAAGGACGGCCCCGCGGTGGGGATCCACACCCTCGTGTGGTGCGACTCGCTCACCAACCTGATGCGCACCTTCGAGCGCGGTGCCCTCAAGGAGTTCGAGCTGCGGGTCCTGTTCCAGATGAGCGCCTCCGACTCGAGCCAGCTCGTCGACAGCCCGCTGGCGAGCAAGCTCGGGCCGCAGCGGGCGCTGTTCATCCACGAGGAAACCGGCACGCTGGAGAAGTTCCGCCCCTACGCCTTTCCCGGCGGCGAGTGGCTCGACGGCGTGGCAGCGGCGCTCCGCGCACGGGAACCTGGCCAGGGCATCGAGCGGCCGCGGGCGGCGAAGTTGGCCGGCGGCGGGAGCGGCGGCGTTTCCAAGCCGCCCGACGACGAGTTCAACTTCACCAAGTTCCTCGACGAACCTCCGGCCTCCGGTGCCGATGCTCCGGCCGCTCCCGACGGTGATCCCCCTCCCGGCGCCTGAGTCCGGGCCGGCCCTGGGGGGTGGGCGGTCAGCGCCGCTTCTCTGCGGGCCGCCGGCCGACGCGCACGCGGAGCCGGAGCGGCGCCCCGTCGCGCAGCACGTCGACGGCAAGCTCGTTGCCGATGGGAGCCCGCGCGGCGAGGAGAAACAGGGTCTGATGGTCGATCACCGGCTTGCCATCGAAGCGGATGACGACGTCGCCGCGTTTCAATCCCGCCTGGGCGGCTGGCGATCGGGCATCGACCTGTACCAGCAGCGCTCCACCTGCCATGCCGTCCGGGGCGTCGCCCGCCTCGACCCCGAGGAAGCCCCGCTCCACCGGGCCGCGATCGAGGATCGCCCGGCACACCTCCCGGGCGGTGTTGGCCGGAATGGCGAACGCGATCCCCTGGAAATCGGCCCCCACGATCGCCGTGTTGATGCCGACGATCTCGGCGTGGACGTTCACGAGGGGCCCCCCGGAGCTGCCCGGGTTGACGGCGGCATCGGTCTGGAGGAACTCCTGCCGCGGGTCGTCGAGCACGCCGCGCCGGCCGGTGGCGCTGATGATGCCGTAGGTGACGGTGCGGTCGAGGCCGAACGGATTACCGATCGCCCACACCATCTCGCCGACCTCCAGCCGGTCGCTGTCGCCCCAGGCCACCGTGGGAAGGTCGGAGGCCGGGATGCGCAGTACCGCCAGGTCGGTGGCGGCGTCGGCCCCGAGCATCTCGGCTTTGAAACGCCGTCCGTCGGCGAGCCGGACCTCGATCGACTCGGACCGGGCGATGACGTGGTAGTTGGTGACGATCACCCCATCCGGCTCGACGATCACCCCGGAGCCCGACGACTCCGCGTCCGCCAGTTGGCTCCGCCGGCCGCGCAGGGCCACCACCTCGTCGGCTTCCACGACCACCGGCCGGCTGCTGCTGACGTTGACCACCGCCGGGCCCACGAGCCGGGCCAGCGACGTGAACAACTTGCCGACCGGCGCCAGCTCGGCGCCGGCGGCGGCATCCCGGATCGCGGCCAGTTCCTCTCGCGTCCGCGCGTACTGGATGCGGCCCATGAACGACGGCCAGACGAGCAGCGTCAGCACCATGACCAGCGCCAGGGCGAGCAGCGGGGTCCGCAGGTTGGTCGACCTGACCGGGTCGGGGCGGGGGGGCGTCATGCGCGGGCCTCCGCGGACGCCGTCGGCCCCGCACCGGCCAGACAAGTCGTGCGCACGAGGTCGAGGGCGGTGCGTGCGGCGCGCGGGAGGCGGATCGTGGCGTCGCCGCCGAGCCGATGCCTGACCCGCACGGGCGCCGTCCCGCCGACGAGCACGATCTCCACGACGTCGCCCCCGTCCTCCCGTTCCACTGGCCCCACGGCCAGCCCGTGGGTGGCCGAGCGGGCGTGGCGGGCGCGCTCGGCCCACAGCGCGAGCCCATCGGTCGCCAGCGCCTCCCCAGCGGCAGGCGTCAGCACCTCGCCACCTCGGAACCGGTCATCGCCCCGCCGCCGGGCCGCCGCTGCCGCCAGCGCCGCGACGTGCCCGCAGGTGCCCGCTTCGATCGTCGCCAGGCTGCCACCCGCCGCGGCCACGGCCACCAGCGCCGCATCCTCCACCTCGTCGTCCTCGACGCCGAACACGAGGTTCCCCAGGCAGTCCCGGATCACCGTCTCGGTGGGGGCGATCCGGGCCAGGCACTCCGCTTCGTCGGCTCCGCGCGCGGCGATCCGCAGCGTGATCGTGGCCTCATGGGCCGTGATCCCCACCAGCGGATCGCGGCCGCGTCGCACGAGATCGGGGAGGCGGGCCTCGATGGCGCTCTCCCCCAGCCCGAAGCACTTGATCCGGCGGAAACGCATCGTGCCGCTGCCGCCCGTGGCGGCCAGGAGCGCCGGCACCACCGTGTCACGCCACATGACCCGCATCTCGGCCGGCACCCCTGGCAGGGCCAGCGCCCGGCACGTCGTCCCCGACCCCGTGGGCAGATCGACGTCGAGCCCCGGGGCCGTTCCCTCCGGGTTGGGGATGATGCGGCTCCCACGCGGGAACAGTGCCTGACGCCGGTTCGATTCGGGCATCGGCACACCCCGGCGGGCGAACCGGGCCTCGACCGTCGCCAAGGCCTCGGCACGCAACTCCAGCGGCGCACCGGCCACCGCGGCGAGGACGTCCCGCGTCAGGTCGTCGGCTGTCGGCCCGAGCCCACCGGTGAGCACGAGCAGCTCGGCCCGCTTTGCCGCGGCCCGGACGGCCCGGATGCCGTCTTCGAGGTCGTCGGCCACCGTGAGGTGGCGCTCCACCGCGATCCCCAGGACCGCCAATTCCCGTGAGATCCACTGGCTGTTGGTGTCGAGCCGCTGGCCCGTGGTCAACTCGTCACCGATGGCGATCACGTCAGCGCGCATGGAACCTCGCCCGTGGCTGCCCTGGTCGGCCCGGTCACCCCTGGTCACTTTCCCCGGTCCAGGAAACAATTGCAACGATGCGTTTCGGTCTGCTCGGGTACGACGAATCGATCGGCTGGCTGCTCGACGCGGCCCGCGGCGGCGGGCACACGCCCGGACCGGTGTGCGACGTCGATCCGGCCGTGGTCTTGTCGCTTCCCGGGGCCACCGCAACCGCCTGGGAGACGCTGCTCGACGCCCAGTCGTGCGCGGTGATCCTCGTCGGCGCCGACGGGTGGCATCCCGGCCGCGCCGACGCGGTCCGGGCGCTCGTCCAGGCGGGCCGTACCGCGCTGCTCTCCCACCCGCTCGACCTGTCGATGGTCTGGGCGTACGAACTGGAGATGATCCGGCAGGACACCGGTGCCCGCCTGGTTCCCTTCCTCCCCGAACGGTTGCATCCCTTCGTGGGGAAACTGCGCGTCGCGCTCGAGGAGGCACTCGCCGGGGGCGGCGACCTCGGCACCGCCGAGACCCTCCTCTTCGAACGCCATCTCGCCGACAGGAGCCGCGGCGCAGTGCTCCGCGCCTTCGCCCGTGATGCCGATCTGATCCGGGCGATCGTCGGCAGCCCCGGACGGCTTTCGACCCTCGGGGGTGGCGGCGGTGGCCCCGGCCCCGACGATTCCATCTGGGGAAACCTCGCCGTGGGGCTCTCCGGGCCCACCAGCCTCCCGGTCCGTTGGCAGGGGGGCCGCGGCACCCCGGTCGGCTTGCGGATCCGCCTCCTCGGCACCGCCGGGGAGATGGCGGTCGAGATCCCGGACGGACGTACCGTGGACTGCCGCGTGGTGACGGCGACCGGCACCGAGCGGATGCCCTTCGACCGGGCCGCGGTAGCCCTGGCCGAACTGCAGCGGATCGTCGCCGGCCCCACGGATCCATCCAGCCTGCCCGGTCCCTCCACGACGCCCCCTCCCGCCACGTGGGACGACGCCGCGCGGGCCATCGAGTTGGCCGAGACGGTCCCGCGCAGCCTCGCCCGCGGCCGGGGCATCGACCTCCATCAGGAGGAATTCACCGACATGGGCACCTTCAAGGGCACCATGGCGTCGGTGGGGTGTGGCCTCGTGCTCCTGGCCCTCGTGGTGATCCTGCTGGCGACACTGGTGGGGGGCATCGCGCGAGCGAACGAGTGGGACCTCGCGGAACGGATCGCAGGGGCCTGGCCAGCCCTCCTCCTGGTGGTTCTCGGGGCGTTCCTCGCCCTGCAGATCCTCCCTCTCCTGGTTGGCGGACCCCGTGGCCGTGACGGCTGATGCGTGCCCCGACCACGTCGGCATGGCAATTGGGGAAGGTTTGCGGTCTGACGGAAACCGGGGCGACTCGAGAACCCGGGCCGACCGATCACTCCTGGCGTGGGCCGCATGTCTCCGGCAGGGCGGCGACGACGACATTCTGCAGTGCAGTGCGGTCGGGGAGTCGGCGCGTCATGCAGCGAGTCTGGGTCGTTCTCTCGGTCGTGGCGGCGCTCGGGCCGTCCACGGGCGTCGCGGCCCAGGCGAGCGAGACCCGGCGCACCCCCATCGTCCGGGCGATCGAGACGACCCGCGACTCTGTCGTCAACATCCACGGCCAGAAGCTGGTCGCGGGTACCGACGAAGAGTCGGCCACCGAGCTCCGCCGCGTCAACGGCATGGGCACCGGCGTGATCATCGATGCCCGCGGCTACATCGCCACCAACTACCACGTGGTCGAAGGCGTGCGCCGCATCGAGGTCACGCTCGCCTCCGGGCGGACGACCACCGCGACCCTCGTGTCGCACGACCCGCGCACCGACCTGGCGGTGATCAAGATCGCCACCGACTCCGCCCTTCCCGTGATCCCCATGGGCACGTCGGCCGACCTGATGATCGGCGAGACCGTGCTGGCGCTGGGTAACGCCTACGGCTACGAACACACCGTCACCCGCGGTATCATCTCCGCGTTGCACCGCAGCGTCGAGGTCAACCGCACACAACGTTACGACGATCTCATCCAGACCGACGCCAGCATCAATCCCGGCAACTCCGGCGGCCCCCTCCTCAACATCGATGGCGAGATGATCGGCATCAACGTCGCCGTGCGTGCCGGTGCCCAGGGCATCGGCTTCGCCATCCCCATCGACCGCGCCCTCGTGGTGATCACCGAGCTGCTCTCCACCGAGCGCGTGGAGCGCACCTGGCACGGGATCGTCACCCGGGGCGGCGCCGCCGACGGGGTGCTGGTGGAGACCGTGCAGCCCGACAGTCCCGCTGCCGGATCGGGCCTCGTCTCCGGTGACGTGATCACGCGGATCGGGGAATTCCCGGTCGCCACCCCGCTCGACGTGGAGCGGGCGATGCTCGGCCGGCACGCCGGCGACACGGTGCCGCTGGCGGTAACGCGGGCAGGGAGTGAAACGCGGCTCGACCTGCTCCTCGCCCCGGCCCGCGCCCGGATGCTCTCCAAGGAGGACCGCTGCTGGCAGGAGCTGGGGCTGAAGGTCGAGCCGCAGCCCGCCGGCCGCGTACAAAAACTCCAGGCCCGCTACCGGGGTGGGCTCCTCGTCACCGATGTCCGCGACGGCGGCCCGGCGGCCGACCAGGGGATCCGCACCGGCGACATCCTCGTCGGGCTCCACGTCTGGGAGACGATCACGGTCGACAACGTGATGTACGTCTTGGAGAAGTCCCGCGAGGACAATCTCGGCCAGCTCAAGTTCTACGTGCTCCGTGGCCGGGACACGCTCTTCGGCCATCTCACCAGCGACACGATCCTCCGCTGACGGCAGCAGCGCGGCGGAGCGGCGATTAGAATCGTCTCGGTCGCGGCCTGGTCACCGCGGCGGAGGCTGCCGTGCCGTGGAGCAGGACTTTCTCGACTGGCTGTTGCCGCGTCTCCCCCCCGACCCACGGCTGGAGGTGGGTCCCGGGGACGACGCCGCGGTCCTCCGACCGCCCGCCGGGCGGCGCACGGTGGTGAGCGTCGACATGCTCACCGAGGGGGTCGATTTCCAGCTCGGCCCCGACGGCGCCGCACCGCGGCGGGTCGGCCACAAGGCCCTGGCGGTGGGGCTCAGCGATCTGGCGGCGATGGCGGCCCGCCCCGAGGCGGCGGTGGTGGCGGTGTGCCTCCCCCGCGTCGGCGGCGACAGCCTGGCACGCGGGATCGCCGCGGGCATCACCGCCCTCGCGGCCGGGTTCGACGTGGTGATCGCGGGCGGTGACACCAACGCCTGGGACGGGCCACTGGTGGTCAGCGTCACGGTCCTGGGGAGCGTCGCCCCGGGGCGTTGCTGGCGGCGCGACGGCGCCCGGCCCGGCGACGTGCTCGTCGCCACGGGAGGGTTCGGCGGCAGCATCCTCGGGCGGCATCTCGACGTCAGGCCACGCTGCGCCGAAGCGGCCTGGATCGCGGAGCGGTTTGCCGTCCACGCGGCCATCGACGTCAGTGACGGCCTGTCGCTCGACCTCTCGCGCCTGGTGCGGGCCAGCAACGCAGGCGCGATCCTCGATCTCCCGGCAGTGCCGATCCATCCCGATGCCGTGCGCCTCGCCGACACCGACGGGGGGAACGCCCTGGAGCATGCCCTGGCCGATGGCGAGGACTTCGAACTGCTCATGGCGCTGCCGCCCGCCGCCGCTGCCGACCTCCTCGCGGCACCGCGGCCTTTTGCGACGCCACTCACCCGCATCGGCACGGTGACCGTCGGTCCGGGTCTCTCCGCCCGATCCACCGACGGCCGAGTCGCCCCCCTGACCCCACGGGGCTTCCTCCATGCCTTCGAAGGCTGATGCCACGATCGTCGACCTCGGTGACGAATCGGCCCTCGACCGGTTCACGGCCCGGCTCGCGGCAGCCCTGCCGGTGCCCGCGTGCCTCGCGCTCCACGGCGATCTCGGCGCCGGAAAGACGCGGCTGGTGAAGGGGCTGGCCGCGGCGGTGGGTCTCGATCCCGACAGCGTCGTCAGCCCCACGTTCGGTCTGGTGCACGTGCTGCCGCTCCCGGAAGACTGCCGCGCCCCACGACTCGTCCACGCCGACCTTCACCGCCTCGCCGGCGCGGGCGATCTGGCGGAGATCGGCTGGGATGAACTGTCGGCCGGTCCCGCCTGGGTGTGCGTCGAATGGGCCGAGCGGGCCGGCGCGGCCCTCCCACCCGATCGCCTCGAGGTGACGATCGAGATCCTCGGGGAATCCAGCCGGCGACTCCACCTCGCCGCCCTCGGCCCCCGGCATGCGGCCGTCCTCGATGCCCTCCGGTCACCTGTGGTCTGACGGCTCGTCGGGATCCGGCCACCTCCCGGGCTCCGGCTCACTGGCGCCGCTGAGCGGCCGCGAGGGCGGCCAACTCGGCGCTCAGCGGTCCGGTGAGGACCACCTCCAGCGCGGCCAGCGCCCGGGCCACCGGCACACCGTCGAGGATCCGGTGGTCGGCCAGGAGCGTGACCACCGACCGGCCCGATTCATCGAGGGGGGAGGCGGAGAGGCTCGTCGACAGGAAGGTGGGGTGGTGACGGTTGCTGCAGCCCTCGCCGGCGAGCATCGAGATACTGAAGGTGCCCAGGCGCGACGGCCGCTTCGCCCCCGGGGAAGCGAGATTGGCACGCAGGACCATCCGCCGCAGCCAGCCGGGCAGCTGCCGCAGTTCCCGTTGCCTGGTGAACACCTCCTCCTCCGGCGCCGTGGCGTGGCGGGTGATCTCCTCTTGGAGCACCGGCAGCGGCAGCGCGTCGGGAGCGCGGATCCGGGCCCACCACAGCGCTTCCGGATCGAGCGCCCGGATCGCGGCCGGGGTGTCGGTCGGCCGCGGCCGGCTGATGGCGATCGAGGCCACGCTGATCGAGCTGGTGGCCCACCGTGGCCCGCGCCACGGGGTGATCCAGCGCCGCGGCACATACCAACTGCGGAGCGCCGGCCGCTCGCGCGCCACCAGCGCGAAGCCCTTCACGAGGAGGGCCGTCCAGCCGATGCGTGGCACGGCCTGGCGGCGCAGCCGGTCCACCTCGCCGAGCACCATGACGCGGTCCACCGGAAAGGTCGGTACGCGGCGGGAGAGGCGGACGATGTCCCCCACCAACCGCCGGTGCCGATCGAGCCCGTGCGTCGTCACCACCAATCGCGTCTCAGCCATCGTCGCCTCCGCCCTGCCTCGGGTCCACGGCCGCCGCTGCCGGCCCGCAACGGCCGACCCCCGCCGCCGTGGCGATATCCGATCGCTCCCGGGTTGGCAATGGCGGCCCGCGCCCGCACACGGACTGCTACACTCCGTCCCATGCGGGGCCCCCGGCCTCGTGGCCGGCCCACCAGGTCGGTCAGCCGTTTTCCCGCCCGTCCAGGCTCGCATGCGTCTCGACCCCGCCACCTCCCTGCTGTGCGTCATCGACATCCAGGAGCGGCTCCTCGCCGCCGTGCCAGCTGGGGCGGCGGTCGTGCGGCGCGCGACCCGACTGGCCCGGGGAGCCGCCTGCCTCGGCATCCGGGCGGTGCTCACCGAGCAGTACCCTGAGGGGCTCGGCCCGACCCCCGCCGATCTCGCCGGCCTCCTGCCGGCCGCCGTCACGAAGCTCGACTTCAGCGCCGCCACGCCCATCGCCGCGGCCGCCGCCCGCCCCACCCCCATGGGCACGACGGTGGAGAGCCTCGTGATCTGCGGCCTGGAGACCCATGTGTGCATCGCCCACAGCGCGCTCGATCTCCTGGCACAGGGCTACGGCGTGTTCGTGGTGGTCGATGCGGTCGCCTCCCGCCACGTGATCGACCATGAGGTCGCGATGCGCCGGCTGGAGGGGGCGGGCGCGGTGCCCGTGACGAGCGAGGCGGTGATCTTCGAATGGTGCCGGAGCGCCACACACCCGCAGTTCCAGGCGCTGCGGAGGCTGGTCGTCGAGCCCGAGTGACCGGTCGGACGAGCGCCACGGCACCCCACTCACGCACCGGCGACGGCCCCGCCGATCGCCTCATCGGCCGGTATCGGCCGCCGATTGGCCGAGATCGAACGGCTCGGCCGCCGTTCCGGGCACGACCCCCGCCTTCAGCCGGGCCAGCTTCAGCGCGGCGGCCGGCTCTCCGGGCTGCTCGCGCCCCGGCGCCGCGCCGAAGCGGATCGAGCCGCCGGCGCGCGTCAGCAGGTCCCAGCGACCGCGCTGGCCAGTGGCGGTGGGCCGGCATTCCACGAGGTCGAGCTCCCCCCACTGCGGGCCGAGGGCCGAGACCAACGCCGCCCCCTCCTCCACCAGCGGATCGCCCCACCGCGAGCCCTCAGGTCCCTGTGGACTGGTGACGATGCCGTCGATCCGCGGATAGACCGCGGCGTTCTCGGCGGTGAAGTCGGCACTGGGGAGAAAGACGCCGTCGCCATCCACCGCCAGCAAGCCACCCGGCACGCGGACCATCGCCACCGGTTCCCGGCACACCAGTTCCACCAGCGCCGCCGGGGGATCGCGAACCTCCACCCGCACCACCTCGCGCACCCAGGGGTGCATGTCGAAGGCCCGGGCCAGCAGCGTCGGAAGATGGGGATCGTCGACGGGCAGTCCGTGGTCGAGGCTGGCCATCCGCAGGGCCTCGCCCCGGACATCGGCCCGTACCCAGGGCGCCAGCCCCCGGACCTCGATCGCCGCGGGCTGGAGCAGCGCCCCCTCGGCCCAGCGGACGCGGTCCCCCACCGACCACCACACCACGCCGGCACCGGCGAACGCCAGGGCCAAAAGCAGGCCGCTCACCACGAGCGGGCGGAGGGGAACATCCGACCGGGGATCGGGTTCCGCGACGGGGGGCGACGATGGGCGGGGAGCGGGCATGACCGCGGTCTCACGACGTCGACAACCGGGGAGCGTCGGGCCCGTCACCGGCGGGACAGGATCAGGGCTCGATGTGGGGAGTCAGTTCGACCCCCAGCCGCTGGCGCACCTGCCCCCGGACCAACTCGACCAGCCCCCGGACATCGTTGCTGGAACTGCCCGGCTGGACAGCGACGTAGTTGGCGTGGGTGGAGTGGACCGTCGCCCCACCGACCCGCAGGCCGCGGCAACCGGCCTGGGCGATGATCGACTCGGCGCTGACCCCGAGCGGATCCTTGAACAAGAGGGCCACGCTGCGTGAACCGGAAGGCTGCTCGGCACGCTCCACGATCCACTGCTTTTGCATCCGTTTGGTGAGCTGCTGCGGCGACTCGACCTCCAGCTCCAACCGACAGGCGACGACGATGCCATCGTCGAGGTTGCTCCACCGCGATCCGAACGCCAACCGGTCCCCCTCGCGCTCCTCGACCGTGCCGTCGGGCAGCATGACCGTGACGCGGCGCACACGGTCACCGATATCGCCTCCGCGTCCGCCGGCGTTGCCCACGAGTGCCCCGCCGATCGTGCCGGGCACCGCCACGAGGGTCTCGATCCCCGCCAGTCCCGCCTGGACCGCGGCGGCGACGACATGCACCAGCTTCGCGCCCGCCCCGGCATCGACCGCTCCCGTGGCCCCCGCGCTATCGACCTCGATGCCGCAGAACGCCGGCGCCGACAGCCGCACCACCAATCCGGGGAAGCCGCCGTCGGGCACCAGCACGTTCGAGCCGCCGCCGATGACGCGCACGGAGAGCGCGAGCTCTTGGCACCGACGGACGAGCCGGGCCAGCGCCTCGCAGTCGACCGGCTCGCAGAAGAAGCGTGCGGCACCCCCCACACCCAGCCACGTGTGGGCCGCGAGCGGCTCGCCGCTCCCCACCGCCAACCCGAGGTCGTCGAACGGCGTGGCCCCACCGGAATGCCGCCGCGGATCGTCCACTGCACTGCTCTCCGTCATGAGGGCCCTCTGGTAGGGTGGCACGGCCGACGGTCACCGCCACTGACCACTTCCGGAGATTGTGACGCTCCTCCCACCACAGCGGCAAGCGAATCCACGCGCCGCCGCGCGGGGCCTCAGGCCGCCCGCCGGCCGGACGGCTTCGCCGCCAGCGCGAACCAGCCGGCCACCAGCGCCGCCAGTCCGGGCTGAGATTCACCGTCGTCGCCCCCCGGGTCGACGACCGGGGGATCGAACCCGCGACCGAAGACGACGACGCAGTCGCGGCGGCGCACGCCGGCCAGGAGCCGGTCGATCCGCGCATAGGCTTCCAGCGCCGCCCGCGGCGGGCACGGACCGAGGATCCCGTCGGGCACCACCACCGCCTCGTCGCACCACCGGGCCACGCGCCGGAGGAAGCGGTGTCCACCGAGGGGACGGGCGAACTGCCGCTCGGCGAGGACCACCAACCGACCGGAGGTGAGGCGCCGGAGACTGGCCAGGGTGGAGGCGAGTGCGTGCCCACTGGTCGGTTGGTCGATGAACAGATGGGCGGACTGGCCCCGGTTGATGCGCTCCACGCGCCCGGCCACGCTCCCCACCGACTCCAAGCCGCGCACCACCTCGTCGAGCGGCACGCCATGCACCCGACCGACCGCCGCGGCCAAGAGCGCGTCGCGCACGAACGGCTGGATGGGGGTCGTCACCGACACCGGCACGACGGCGTCCACGGTCTGCAACAGGAAGGTCTGCCCGGCGAGTTGCCGCTCCACCGGCGTGGCCCACAGCACGCGGTCCCGCGATCGCCCCCGCAGGCCGACGAGGACGGGAGTCGCATTCCCCCGCCGGCGCCAGCGCCCGACCAGGCGACGGGCGCCCGCGTCGTCGTCGCACGCGACGAGCGTGCCCCGCGGATCGAGGCTGTCGAGGATCCGGCCCTGGATCGCCCGGTAGGCCGCCGCGGTGCCGTGCCGGCGCAGGTGCGCCGTGGCGACGTTGGTGACGACCACGGTGTCGCACTCGACCCCGGCGAGGACCCGGCGCGCCAGCATCGCGCTCGACACTTCCATGACCACGTGGGTGCAGCCGGCGGCCGCGAGCCGGCCGAGGCACGCGGCCAGGTCGTGGGGGTCGGCGAGCCGCGCCGGCACCGGACCGGTGGAGTCGGGCTCGAGGCACCCGAGATCCGAGAGCACGCCGACGCGGCGGCCGGCCTCGGCGAGGACCGCGGCGGCGAGCCACGCGGTGGTGGTCTTGCCGCTGGTGCCGGACACCGCGATCACGCTCATGCCCCCGGCGGGGTCGCCCGCCAGTGCGTGGCAGAGCCGCGCCTGCGCCCAATCGGCGTCGGGCACGATGCACACCGGCAGACCGTAGGCCGGCACCATCCGCTCCGCCACCACCCCCACGGCGCCGCGTGCCACCGCCTCGCGGAGCCCATCGTCACCGTCTCCGAGGGCCGTGGTCCGCATCACGTAGACGTCACCCGGCCCGCACCGCGTGCCATCGTCGTGGCAGCCGCGGGCCGGGATGTCGCCCGCTCCGATGAACCGGCAGCGCTGCAAGACGTCGGCGAGCCGCACCAGCCGGCGCGGCGCGTCACCCGAGTCCTGCAGCGGCCGCGAACCACGTTTCCCCACCATGGCGGCCTCCCTGCCCTGAATACGGCGAGCCCACGCCCGCCAACTCCATCCGGCCCCGCCGGGCCGGTGCCCGGCCGGAACGCCGGCCTCGCGCCGCGGCCGTCCCTCCATGGACACCACCGGCAGACGGGAAGCGGAATTGTCCGGGAGAGCGACTCCAGGTCAATGCCGACTGCGCGGCCGACAAACGCGCCCGCGCAGCCTTCCCGCCTTGCCCCGGCATGCGCGGTCGGGGTACCCTCTGGCCACCCGGGCCCCGACCGCGGCCAGACTCCGTGCACCGGGCGGCCCCTCGTCGAGGCACCCCGTGGCCGCCCCCGCCGGTCATCTCGTCGCGATCGGTGCCAACGGGCGACGGGCCGTGTGGATCGGTCCGACGGCGGGCACCGAGTTGGCCCTCGCCGCCGAATGGCTCGCCACGCTCATGCCGGTGGAGACCACCGCCGATGCCAGCGGGCTCGGCGCGGGGCATGCGCGGCCGCGTCTGGTGGTGCTGGCCTGTCCACGGCCCGCCTGCTGGACGCTCGCCGATCTCACACGCGTGGCGACAACGCTCCCGTTGGTGCCGGTGGTGGCGGTGACCACCAGTCTGGCCGAGGGCAGCCGGCGCAGCGGCGATCTGTTGCCGGGTGTCGAGGAGATTCCCTGGATCGAACTCCCGGGGCGCATCTGGTCGTGGATCCGCTCCCCCCTGCCCACCACGTTCGGGATGAGCAGGCGCGACGAGCGGTGGCTGGCGCCAGCGCATACCCACGGCAGTCCTGCTCGGCGCGTCCACGTGGCGGCGGATCGGGACTTCGTCGAGCCCGTCTGTGACCTGCTCAGCGCCGCCGGCTGGACCCCGCTGCCCCTGCCCGGAAAGCGACCGCAGCCCGGCTGCGACGGCGCGGTGGTTTGGGCGCTTGGCGGCGTCGGCGCGCGCGACCGGGAGTGGCTCCGGTTGCTCACTGCCGACGGTCGCCGTGACGTCCTCGTGATGGAATCCTTTCCCCGCGGGGATGGCGTCGTGGCCACGCTCGCGGCTGGGGCCGCGGCGGTGCTGCCGCGTACGATCGCGGCTGACTCCCTGGCCGGCACCCTGGGCTGGATGGTGGAGGGGGCTGAACGCGATTGACCCCGGGGAGGCGACCGCGGCCCGACGCCGGAACGGACCGGTGGGCAGCGATCCACCGCACCGGTCGGCGGCTGACCTTGGTGCCCGCCATCACGGCCGCTAGCATCCCGCCACGACCAGTCCCACCGGTAGCCCCCGATGCCGCCACACCCCCGCACTTGTTTTGACGAGCGGCTGCCCACCGCAGCCAGGCCCGCTCCGGCCACGACGCGGATCGCGGCGACGGTACCCCGGGGGCTCCGACCACCGGGGATGGCGGTGAGTTGTGCCGCCGCCGCACTGATCATCGCGGGCTGCGCCCACCTGTCGGCGCCGCCCGGCTGGGATGCGGTGGTGCTGGAGACGGCGAGCCTCGCCGACCCACTCGCCTGGCGGGCGGGTGAGGGGCTCCCTGACCGCGCGGTGGTGCTTGCCGGCCAGCTCGTCGTCCACGCCGATTTTCCCCTCGCCGGCCAGCACCGGCTGATCCGCGACCTGGAGACACTCCGGACCGACGTCAGCCAGACCCTGTCACTGCCGGTGTCGGACGAGCCGGTGCATCTCTACCTGTTCGGCGAGCCACGCCGCTACGACGAGTTCGCCGCGCGGCGCTTCCCGGGTTTCCCGGTGCGGCGGGCGTTTTTCGTGGAAACCGACACCACGCTCTCGGTGTTCGCCCCCTGGCAGGACCGGATCGCCGAGGATCTCCGGCACGAGACGACCCACGGGTACGTCCATGCGGTCGTCCCCACGATCCCGCTGTGGCTCGACGAAGGGATCGCGGAATACTTCGAACTGCCGCGCGGCGAACAGGGGGTGCACCGCGAGCATGTCGCGCACCTCACCGGCCGGCTGCTCGACGGCACCTGGCAGATCGATCTGGCCCGGCTCGAGCCACTCACGTCACCGGGCGAGATGTCGCAGGACCACTATGCCGAGGCCTGGTGCTGGGTGCACTGGCTGCTCCACTCGACGCCCGAGCGGCGCCGGCTGCTGCAGGATTACCTCATCGACCTCCGTCGCGACGGCACGACCGCTCCGCTGGCCGCGCGTCTGACCCACGTCGAGGGCTCTCCGCTGGTGTGCGCCGCCGCCGTGCGCCGCCATCTGGAATCGCTGGTCGGCGACGGGTCGTTCGCGCTGCCGCGCTGACCCGCCACTCCCCAGCCCGCGCGGGCCGGCCACGGTCAGGCCCGCCAGCGGCACTCACTTGCCGTACAGGGTGCCGAAGGCGACCGGCGCGAAGCCCAGCTTGGCGAACAGGCCGCAGGTGGCGGGGTGGTCGTCGCCAGCCTGGGCCTCCACCACTTCTCCGCCTTCCTCCGCGAGATCCAACAGCGCCTCACCGAGCACGTGGTGCCCCAGCCCGCGGCGGCGGAGAGTCGGCGGCACCTCGACGTCGAGCAACCCCCAGCGGGTCCCCGACGGGCAGCCCGCCAGTCCGTACATGTCCCAAAAGGTCGCCGTCGCCACCACAGCGTTGTCCGCCCCCACCAGTTCGTAGCGGCGCAGCGGCAGCCCGGTGGTCGTGGCCGCCTCCCACCAGGTGCGGTGGGGTGGCTCGTCGATGGGCCGCAGCAGCGTCGAGCGCCGCAGGGCGAGGTGGGTGCGGCTCACGGCCGGGCGGAACCCCGCCAGTCGCCGGTTGACCACGGCGATCCGCTCCATGGCCCGGAACCCGCCGCGGAGGAACACGGCCTGCAGGCTGGGCGACGAGTCGAGCACGCCGGCAAGGTCGGCACCGCCGTAGAGCCCCAGGTAGAATCCGCGCGTCGCCCCGCTGCCCCCGCCCTGGATCCGGGTGGCGCCACGCCGCCGCAGGTAAGCCTCGCAGTGGCCCAGGAGTTCGGTTCCGACGCGGCCGGCAAGGGGGTGGGGCACGACCGCCACGAGTGGGACGATCCCCAGACCGTGATCGATCCCCCGGCCATCGGCAGTGGGACCGAAGCCGGCATGGGCGAAGCCCACGGGCCGGTCGCCGTCGAACGCCAGCACCAGCCCCTCGGGGTCGAAGTAGGGCTTTGCCAGCACCGCCCCCTCGAGCAGATCGGCGGTCATCGGCTGCACCGCCGCGGGGCCGAGGTCTGCCGCCCGCCAGATGTCGGCCAGGCGCGGGGGATCGTCGTTGCGGAAGCAGCGGTACTCGATCACGCCGCGCGGTCTCCGCCGGGCGCCGCGAGGCGGACGAGGACCCGGCCCCCTTCCTCCCGGACCTCGTGCACCGTCTGGCGCACGGTGGCCGAGAGGCGATGGCGCCCGCTGGCCACGTCGAACTGCCACCCGTGCCACGGGCAGGTGAGGACGCCGGAACAGAGGCTACCCTGACCAAGTGGGCCCCCTTGGTGCGGGCAAAGGCCATCGATGGCATGCCAGCGGCCTTCGACGCTCGCGAGGGCCACGATGCGATCGCCCACCACCCGTTCGATGACCGCTCCGGGAGGGCACTCGACGACGGCCGCGATGTCGATCCAGTCGCCCATGCCGTGAGCCATTCCGGGGAGCCTGCGGAAACCGCTGTCAGGCGGCCGACCGCGTGGCTGCGGCCGGCGGCGGCTCCGTGGAGGCCACTGTAGCCTGCGGACGCTGGCCCCGCCATCGGCGGTGGACCCACCAGTACTGCCCCGGGGCGCGGCGGATCGACGACTCGAGCAGGGTGGTGTACCACTGCGACAAGGCCTGCAGCCCGGCCACCTCGGCGGTCGCCCGCCGGGGGTCAACGCTCCCTTCCAGCCGCAGGTCGTAGTCGAACAGGCCGTGTCGCCTGGTCGCGGAGCAGACGAGCACGGGGGCCTCGGCCGAAAGGGCGAACAGACCGATCGCCTTGTGGACGCTCGCCGGCCGGCCGAAAAAATCGACCCAACACCCCTTGGGGCCCGCCGCCTGATCGCCGAGCAGTCCGATGGCCCCGTTCTCCGCCAGCGCCAGCGCCACGTCGGGGGCACTGCCCTTCTTGGGGAGGATCACCTGCCCGCGCGACTCGCGGAACCGGGTCACGAAACGGTCGAGGAGCGGATTGTCGAGCTCGCGGGCCACGGAGAAGATCCGGAACCCGAACACGCCGAACAGGTAGGCCGCCAGTTCGAAGTTGCCGAAATGCCCCCCGAGAATGACCTTCGGCCGATCGGACCACAGGAGGCGGACCATCGACTCCATGCCGTGGATCCGCAGGTGCCGTCGCCAGGTGGTTTTCTGGATCACCCGCGGGGCGTGGGCGACCTCCACCACCATGAGGAGGAGATGCTCCCACATCTCCCGGGTCGCCATGCGGCGCTGGCCGGCAGACCAATCGGGAAACGCCATCTGCAGGTTCTCATCGACCACCTGCCGGCGCACCGGCACGGTGTCGGCGAGCACCCGGGCGAGTCGGCGGGCGAGCCGCTGGCAGGCCTCACGAGGCAGCGCCTGGATGACGCAGATCGCCACCCGGACCGCCGCATACACCAGCCGATCAACGCACCGGGTGGCAAGGCTCCGGTGGGTTCGTGGCTCTGCCGGCACGCCCGCGGCTCCGTGGGGGAAAGATCAGGTCTCCGATTGTCGTCCGCTCGGTGCCCGCCGGACCAGATCGGTTCTGCGCCTCCCGCACGGCGGCGCGCGGCCAGGCAAACTGCGGCATCTGCACAGCGCCGGGTGGCTGCCGCTCCCGGCGCTGGCAGCCACGGGTCAGCCCCGTGTGCTCCCCACTCCGGCGAGGATCATGGCCACGCTCACGGCGTTGAACAGGGCGTGGAGAAGGATTCCGGGGAGGAGGGTGCCCGTGCGCAGGGCAAGCCAGCCCAGCACGATCCCCAGCACCGTCAGCGGCACGGGGGCGAGTCCCTGGCCGGCATGGGCCAGGCCGAATGCCAGCGCCTGGAGCGCCACGGCGGCCACCCCGTCGGGGCCGGGAAATCGCCGCGCGAGCCACCCCTGGAGCACGCGGCGGAAGAGGAACTCCTCGACCACCGGTGCCACCACCACCGCCGAGAGGATCACCAGGGCCACGGCAGCGGGATCGCGATGGCCGGCGAGGTACTCGACGATGGGATGGCGGTAGGGCTCGATCCGGTCGAGGAGCGACGCGAGGGTCAACAGCGGCCAGAGCACGAGCGCGAGCCCCCCCAGGGCCAGCCGGACGTCATCTTTCCAGGCTCCGACCGTCAGGCCGAGCTCCGGCCAGCGGGCACCACGCACCCACAGGTGCCAGGCGCCGACCCCGGCCGCCACGACCATCCCCACCACGCTCGCCAGGAGTCGCCACGCCAGGGGGGACTCGGCCGAGACGAGTCCCGCGGCGAGCACCTGCACGGCGAGCACCGTGCCGATCACCGCGGCCACGTCGCCGCCGGTCCAGGTGGCGGCGGGAGCCTCGCGCACGGGTACGACCGGCACACCCAGTCGCCAGCGCCGCACCATCCCCCACGCCACGAGGAGGCTGGCTACGGCCGCCATGAGTCCGAGGACCGTGGTTTCCACAGCGGGGAGCGACTGCTCGATGGGGTCCATGGGATGGGCGCAGGCGACGGGATCGGGCGTCAGTCACGGCGACCGCCGCGCAGCACCGGTGCGGCGCGAACGAGATACTCGGCTCCCGACCACAGCGTCACCACCACCGCCAGCCACGCGGTGCTCCGGGCGACGAGG
>RFRL01000006.1 GCA_009924545.1 Planctomycetia bacterium
CGCCGGCCGTGACGGGCGTGCCGGCCCCCGCTCCACAACCAACGCCCTCCGACACCGCCGTCAGCGACATCTCCTTCGACGACGTCAAACTCGACCTCGCCAAGGGCGCCCCCTTCACGCCGGAGGCGCTCACGCCACGGGTCCGCGAACTGGAGCGCCGCCGGGTGCGGATCCGCGGCTACATCCTCCCCAGCTTCCAGCAGACCGGGCTGACGCAGTTCGTCCTCGTGCGCGACAACCTCGAATGCTGCTTCGGCCCCGGTGCCGCGCTCCACGACTGCGTCGTGGTGCGCATGGCCCCCGGCAAGACGGCCGACTTCTCCATCCGGCCGGTGGCGGTGACCGGCGTGTTCCGCGTGGAGGAACTGCGCGGCCCCGCGGGCGGCCACCTGGCGATCTATTCCATGGAGGGGCTGGAGGTGAAGTGACCTGGGGACGTTGGTACCATCGCTTCACAACCAGACCACGCCCACCGGGTCCGATCCACCCAGCGCCGTAACCGATGTTTTATTGGATCTACGACGTTCCCTCCCCGACGCTCGCCGTGGGGATGATCGCGCTGTTCGTGCTCTTCTACTGGGCCGGTTTGATCCTCGTCCGGCCGGTACTCCGGCAATTCGTCAAGCACACCCCCGCCTGCAACGACGTGGTGGGCTACGTCCTCTCCTGCTTCTGCGTGTTCTACGGACTGCTCCTCGGCCTCATCGCCGTCACCGCCTACCAGAACTTCTCCCAGGCGGAGGCCAACGTGACCCATGAGGCCGCGGCCCTCTCCGCGCTCTACGAGGACGTCAGCCAGTATCCGCAGCCGTACGGCCAGAACCTCCGCTGGCTGCTCCGCGACTACGCGCGCTACGTGATCCGCTACGACTGGCAACTCCAGCGCCGGGGCATCGTTCCCGTGGAGGGCACCATCCGCACGCAGGCGTTCGAGGAGCAACTCCTCGGCTTCCAGCCCCGGACGCCGGCCGAGGAGATCCTCCACGCCGAGGCGCTGCGCCAATTCAACACCTTCCTCGAAGCCCGGCGCATGCGGCTGTTCACCGTCACGGCGAGCATCCCGGCGGTGATGTGGTACGTCGTGATCCTCGGCGCCTTGATCACCATCGCCATGGTGTGGCTGTTCGACATGAAGTTCATCTCGCACCTGCTCCTCGGCGGCATGCTCTCCGCCTACCTGGGGACGATGATCTTCCTCATCGCCGCCATGGACAATCCGTTCCGCGGTGAGGTGAGCATCTCCCCCGAAGTGTTCCAGTCGATCTTCGAGCACATGGTGGAGGAATGACATGACCCTCTGCCCCGCGCCTCCCCCGCGCCCCACGCGGCGCTCCGTGATCGGCAGTGGCTGTGCCGCCACGCTGCCTCCCCCGCGCCCCACGCGGCGCTCCGTGATCGGCAGTGGCTGTGCCGCCACGCTGGTCGCCGCGCGACGGCTGGGGCCGCTGCTGTTCGCCGGGTGTGGTAGCCTGCCGGCGGGGCGGGTGCTGCCGGTCGGCCTCCTCCACTCGCAAACCGGCCCCCTGGCGATCAGCGCCACCCCGGTTCGCGACGCCCAGATTCACGCGGTCGAACAGATCAACGCCGCCGGAGGGCTGCTTGGCCGGCCGGTGGAGTTCAGGGCGCCCGACCCACGGTCGCGCCCCAACCTGTTCGCCACCCGGGCCCGCGATCTCCTCGAGGCGGGGGCGGTTGCCCTGTTCGGTTGCTGGACGACTCCCAGCCGGCTGGCGGTGCTTCCCCTGGTCGAGGAGTTCCAGAAATTGCTGTTCTACGCCGTGCCCTACGAAGGGGGCGAGGCGTCTCGGTTCATCGTCTACGGTGGCCAGATCCCCAACCAGCAAGTGCTGCCCGCGCTCGAATGGCTGCAGTCGGTCGCCGGGGGCCTGCGCCGGCGGGTGTTCGTGGTGGGAAACGACGACCGCTACGGCCGCCTCATCGGCTACCTCGTCGGCCGCTGGCTGGAGGGGCGGGTGCTGCGCCCGGTCGGCCAGACCTTCCTGCCGGTCACGCTGAGTGACTTCCGCGACACGGTGGCGCTGATCCGCGACAGCGACGCCGACTGCGTCCTCAACACCCTCTCCGGGAACACGTCGGTGAGCCTGTTCGCCGCCCTTGCCGCGGCCGGGCTCGACTCCCGCCGCCTCCCGGTGGTGTCGACGACGATCGGCGAGGACGAATTACGGAACCTGCGCCCCGACCAGGTGGAAGGACACTTCGCCACGTCGGCCTATTTCCAGACCGACCCGGGCACCGTCAACGCCGCCTGGGTGGAGGGTTTCCGGCGCGAGTTCGGCTTCGACCGCGTCACCAGCGACACCATGGAGACCGGCTATGCCCTCGTGCACCTGTGGGCCGACGCGGTCCGCCGGGCGGGCTCGGTGGCCACCACCGCCGTGATCCAGGCCCTCCGCGACGGGCGCGGGTTCGACGGCCCCGGCGGCCGCCTGGCGATGGACCCCGCCACCCAGCACTGTGCCAAACCCTGCCGCCTCGGCCGGATCCGCTCCGACCGGCAGTTCACGCTCGTCCACGAGTCGCCCGCGCCGATCGCCCCCGACCCCTTCCCGGCGGCGGCCTTCCCCGGCTGGTCGTGCGACTGGACACAGGCCGGGCTCGTGCGCGGCGCGGAGGTGAAACTCGATGGCGACCTTTGAGGTGCAGCACACCGAGGGGATGCGTTGGGTGAAGGTGGAACTCACCGGCGACGATGTCCGCACTGAGCGCGGGGCCCTCAATCACATGCAGGGGTCGATCGCGATGGACGTGCCGCTGCCGTCGCTGCGTGCCATGTGGGTGTCGCTGTTCTCCGATGAATCGGTGCTCCGCCCCCGGTACCACGGGACGGGCACCGTGATCCTCGACTCGAGCCTCGGCAGTTACCACCGGCTGGAGGTCCGCCGCGGCGAAAAGTGGATCCTCGACCGGCGCTGCTTCTGGGCCTCCGATGGCGAGGTCGAACTCGCGGTGCGGCGGGAGTCGTGGTTGACGGCCTGGTACGCCGGCGAGGGATTCATCTGGTACAAGACCGTCCTCGCGGGTGACGGCCAGGTGATGCTGTCGGTCGATGGTCCGGTGCGTGAGGTGCACCTCGCCGACGATCGCCTCGTGGTCGACGGTCCGCAGGTGGTGGCGCGGACGACCGGGATCCGCTTGTCGCTCAGGCGGCCGACGACGAGCCTGCTGAGCTTCTGGCTCTCCGGCCAGCAGCGGAGCCATGTCTACGAGGGGACGGGGCGGCTGTTGTTGTGCCCCACCCCCTTCTGGCGGCTGCGGATGCAGCAGGAGCGGCTCGGGCCGGCGGCGGAGTGAGCGGACGGCAGCGGGGTGGAGGATGACGCGCCAGGGGATGGCCACGACGCTCGTGCGGAACCTGGGGGGTGTCGCCATCGCGCTGGTGGCGCACGTGGCCGATGCCTGCCCGTTCTGCGGCGCCGTCGGGCCGACGCTCGCCATGCGCCGGGATGCCGCCGTGGCCACTGCGGTGGGCACCGCCACCGGCCCGGTCCGGAGCGACGCCGCGGCTGGACTGGTGCAGCCCTTCACACTCGCCAGCATGCTCCGCGGCCGGCACCTGCCGACAGGCACCGCGCTGGCGGCCCGCGTCCCGGCGCCGGTGACCGGCACGGCCCTCCTCTTCGCCACCGCTGCCCCGGCGGCCGACCGGACAGACGCCCTCGAGTGGCGGGGACTGGCGGCCGACGAAGCGCTCCTGGCCCACGCCGCGCTCGTCCCGGCGACGACCCTGGCGGCGGAGGAACGGCTGCCGTTCTTCGCCGCCCGACTCGAGCATCCCGACGACGCGATCGCCACCGATGCGTTCGCCGAATTCGGCCAGGCCCCCTTCGCGGCGGTCCGGGCCACGGCACCGGCGCTCGGCTCTCGCCCCCTCGCCGACTGGCTCACCGATCCGGGAATCGACCAGCGCCGCCGCGGCTTCTACGGCCTCGCCCTGGGGATCGTCGCCGGCGCCGGTCTCCCCGCCGCCAATCCGGCCACGACCCGCCCGCTGCGTGCCACGATCGCCGCCAACGACGGCGACTTCCGCGCCGGCATCGACGGGGTGATGGCCGGCCTGCTGGTGGCCGAGGGCCAGGCCGGACTCGACTGGCTCCTCGCCCGCTCGAGCCCCACGCGGCCGGTGGAGCAGAAGCAACTCCTCGCCGCGGTCCGCTTCGCCGGGGAGGAACTGGCGGCCGACATCCCCCGCGCCCGGATCGTCGCGGCCACCGCGGTGCTGGTCACCAGCCCGGTCGTGGCCGCCGATGCCGTGATCGACCTGGCGCGGCTGGGGGGCTGGGACCACCTCGATACCGTGGCGGCACTGTGGCACGGGCCCGGGGCCGACGATCCCCACATCCGCCGCGCCATCGCCGGCTATCTCACCGCCTGCCCGCGACCGGAGGCCCGTGTCCATCTCGACCGCCTCCGGCGCGAAGACCCGCAGCGCCTCGCGGCGGCGATCACGGCCGCGGGGCTGCTGCGACCGGAATGAGCGCCGGCTTTCCGCCGGCCCGACGGTGCGGCATAATCCCACCGGGTCACGTCCACGCCGGACGGTTCCTCCGGGATCCACGCCATGCCCTGCCCTGCACCCGACACCCGCCGCCGCTCGTTCATGACGACGGTGGCCGCAGCCCTCGCCCTGACACACTTTTTTGGGGGATCACCCGTGACCGCCGCCGACGCCAAGTTGCCCCGTTGCTTCCTCGACATCAGCATCGGCGACCGCCCCGCGGGCCGCATCGTCATCGAACTCCGCGCCGACGTCGTGCCGAAGACGGCCGAGAACTTCCGCGCCCTGTGCACCGGCGAGAAGGGGTTCGGCTACAAGGGCTCCTCCTTCCACCGCGTGATCACCGACTTCATGTGCCAGGGGGGTGACTTCACCAACCACAACGGCACCGGTGGCAAGTCGATCTACGGGGCGAAGTTCGCCGACGAGAACTTCACCCTCAAGCACACCGGGCCCGGCGTGCTGAGCATGGCCAACGCCGGCCCTGGCACCAACGGCTCGCAGTTCTTCCTGTGCACCGTCGCCACCCCGTGGCTCGACGGCAAGCATGTCGTCTTCGGCTCGGTCGTCGACGGGATGGACGTCGTCAAGGCGATCGAGAAGGTGGGCTCGGCCAACGGCAAGACGAGTGCCAAGGTGGTGATCAGCGACTGCGGCGAACTGAAGTGACTGCGGGCACCTCGAGTGATCCGCACCGGACTGACGGCAAAAGGGCGCGGCGGGGCAGCGGCGGCAAGTACCACGGCGTCGCCGGACGTCAGCGGAGCTGCGTCGCCGCGGCGGCCGCCGGGCCGTCGATAAGCCGACTCCCCGGCAGTGGACTCCCCTTCAGACCCGCCACGGCACGGGCGGCATCGCCTTCGTCGCCAAGCGCTGCCATGGGGGACAGCGACGCAGCCGACGGGGCCAGCGGCCGCGCGGCCGTTGTCGCCAGGATGCGTGTCGTCGACGGCGGCAGGAACCTCGCCCCCGCGGGGGTCCACGGCAGCGCCGCGGTCGGCACCACCGGGACGGTGGGGGGTGTCGTGGCCGGCGCCGTGGACGACTTCGGTTTCGGGGTCGGTACCGCCTCCGGGGCACCGGCCTTGCCGGCGTCCGGCTTGGCCGGCTCCTCGACCGTGGCCGGATCCCGCGGTTCGAGTTGCTCGACGGCCGTGCCGTTGCCGATGTCGGTGAAGCGCTGCGTGACCGGTCCGCGGCTGAACACGCCCGGCTTCGAGTGACCGTAGTCGAGATACAGGCTGGCGTCGCGCTGCCGCGCTCGCCGGTAGGCGTCGAAGTAGGCCTTGCCGGGCCACGGCCCCTCGGAAAGGAACACGCCGTTGTATTCCAGCAGCGAGCCCTTGCGGTAGTGGAGCTGGGAGATCGAGCGGTTGTAATCGACGAGGGCCCGGTAGTAGCCGCTCTCGGCGTCGGCCCGCCGCCGTTGGGCATCGAGGAGCTGGTCGAAGGTCACCGTGCCGGCGTCGTACGCCGCCTGCACCGCTTCGACCTGGCGCTCCGCGGCCACGCGGCGGTTGAAGTTGGTCTGGGAGAGGGCGAAGTTGGTGTCGACGTTGCGCACCGCCTCGACGAGGGCGTGGGAGGCCTCCAGCTCCTCGTCCTGGAGCCGGGCCCGCTCCCTGGCCAACTGCAACTGGTGGTGGCGCACGGTGGCCAGTTCGCGGCGGAAGCCCAGGGGCATGAGGAACTGCGCCCCCGCCTGCCACTCCTGGAACTGCCCGCTGAACAGGGTCGAATAGGCGTCGGTGCCGACGAGCGGATCCTGGCCGTTGGCGTCGTAGGGGGTGTAGTTCTGGTTGATCAGCTCCTGGCCCATGCCGAGGAACCGCCACCGGCCCACCAAATCGAGCCGTGGCAGGAGGAGGTTCTTGGCGGCGACCAGTTCCAGCTCGCGCTGCTTGATCACCCACTTTTGTTTGCGGAGTTCCGCCGACCGGGACAGCGCCTCGGTGAGGGCCTGCTGCCAGTCGAAGGCGATGCGCGCGGTGGTCGGCTCGTCGGCCGGACGGATGAGGCGGCCGTCGCTGGCCGAGATCCCCATCATGTAGCGGAGGCGGTTCTCGCAGCGGTAGACGTCGGTCAGCGCGCTCTCCACGTCGCTGCGGAAGAAGAAATACTGCTCGCGGGCCTGGGCTTCCTTGTCGGCCTCACCACCGCGCGACTGCTCGACGTAGAGGGCGTGCACGCGCCGCCAGGCCTCCAGGGCGCTGTCGCGCCCCGCCTTCCGCGCCTCGAGGTTGCGGTAGGCGAAATACAGCTCCCAGTACGACTGCTCGGTGTCGCTGACGAGGTTGCGGACGCCGGCCTCGAAGTCGGCCAGCGAGATGTCGGCGTTGATGCGCGCCAGGAGCACGCCGCGGAAGATCGGCCGGGCGTCGATGTTGTTGAACGGGTCGGGCCCGGCGATGCGGTTGTAGGTGACTCCCGCCCCCTCGAGGAGCGGTTGGTTGAAGGTGAAGTCGTAATTCGTCGTGAACGTCGAGGGGACGCCGTCCTGCCGGATCGGCGAGTTGTTGTTGTCGTAAAGCGTGGTATTGGCCACCCCGAACGTCGCCCCGGTGGCCGTCCGCTTGTTGATGCTCGTCGTCCAGTTGCCGGTGTCGCCGAGGAACTGCTGCTGGAAGATCTGCGTCCCCACCCCGCCGACGTTCTGCGGCCGGTTCTGCCGCTCCCACGTGAGCGAGCTGGCCAACTGGGCGTCGAAGAAGGCCAGTGCCGTCTCCACGCCGCGGATCGGGTCGGTTTCGATGATCGCCGGATCGTAGACGGTGGGTGTCGCGGCCGGTTGGGTGAGGAGCGACACCGGCGGCTCGCCGGTCTGCGGCCTGGGGCCACCGAAGCTGCCGAATCGGCCGCCGAGGTTGCGCAGCACCTTGCCGTTTTCCAGCGCCGTGCGGATCGCCTCCTCGAGTGACACTTCCCAGATCTGGTCGAAACGCGCGTTGGTGAGGGTCAGCGGCTCGACGGTGCCGGCCGCCTCGTCGAGGGGAGGCGTGCAGGAGTCGGGGTACTCCATCTTCTGCACCGCCCCGACGTAGTGCGACAGGTCGCCGTCCTCGAAGAAATAGAACGGCTGCCGGGGAGCACATCCCGGCGCCACGAGCGCCACGATCAGTGCCGCGACGAGCACCTGTCGGGTGGTGGTGTGCACGGGGCCGAGTCCGCCGGTTGGGATGTCGGGACGAAAGTGCCGCCGCTGCGCCCTCGGGGGCAGCCGGCCTCGCAGCCGACTCCCTCGCCGCGGTGCCCCCCGACCCGCGACCGGGTCGTCGTCACGAGGGCGCAGCGACGGCGAAGGTGGTATCGTCCTCCCGACCGTCAAACTTGGAGGAATCGTCACGGCCGGCGGGGGACTGGCGAAGGTGGCGCGACTCGGCCGGCCGGGGTCCCGGCCCCGCGCTGCATCAACTCCGGAGGCCGCGTCCCGGCCACCCCACCGTGGTCGCCACTTGCTGGTCGCCCCGGTCCACCCACACGAAGCGGGCTGCGCAGCCTTCCATGCGCTCGACGAGCGCCAGGCCCGCGTCGGGCCCCAGCACGCTCGCCGCCGTCGCCAGGGCGTCGGCCGCGGTGCAGTCGGGGGCGATCACCGTCACCGCGGCCGGGCCGGCCACGCCGATCCCGGTCCGTGGATCGACGATGTGGCTGTAGCGGCGCCCGTCGATCTCGACCGCCTGGAAGGCGTCGCCCGACGTGGTCACCGCCGCACGGGCCACGCGGATCGTGGACGCTTCGCCCGCCGCGTCGGCCGGGTCGAGCGGGGCCACCGTCACCCGCCAGCCGTCGCTCCCCGGCGGCGCACCCGAGCAGCCGACGTCGCCGGAGGCATCGACGAGCGCGGAGGTGATCCCACGTCCGGCCAGCAGCGCGAGGGCCCGATCGATCGCGTAACCCATGCCGATCCCGCCGAGGTCGAGGCGCATCCCGGGCCGGGTGAGCATGGCCGCCGGTGGGTCCCCCTCCACGCGCAAGGTCGCCGGTCCGACCGCCGCCCGGGCCGCCGTCAGCCGCTCCGGAAGGGGCAGGCGGCCCGAGCGCCGCGCCTGACGCCAGAGGGTCGTCAGCGGCCCCACCGTGGGGTCGAAGGCGCCGCCACTGGCATCCCGGATCGCCAGCGCCCGGATGAGGACGGCGGCCAAATCGGCCGAGAGGGGCACCGGTCGGCGGGTCGGGGCGCTGGCGGAGAGCCGCGACAGTTCGCTCTGCGGATCGTAGTCGGAGAGGATCCGTTCGAGCCGCGCCACTTCGTCGAGGGCCGCCTCGGCGGCGGCCTCCGCCGCATCACTCCCACCGGCCACCGTGACGCTCCACGGCACGCCCATCAGCCGCCGCGAGCGCACCAGGCGCTGCTCCGCGTCGGTGGCCGCACGGGCCGCACCGGCACCCACCACGCCGGCGGCGAGGATCGCCGCGACACGGCGCCTGGGGTAAACTTGGCTCATGGGGGAATCTGCCATGGAACGTGTCACTCCGAGTCCCGCCGTCGAGATCACGTTCGACTGCACGCCGCTGCGTGGCGTGCCGCGACTCGACATCCCGCTCGATGCCTCGCCGGGCTTCCGCCGGCGCCTCCAGCGGATGCAGCACGCGGTCGCCCGGCACGGCACCCGCAACACCTATTATCTCACCGACGGCCGGTGCACGTTCCGATTCACCAACGACCCGGAAATCGGGTGGGTGAGCTTCGCGGTGGAGGGTACCGTCCTCACCGACGAACTCGACCAGCGCACGGTGGGCAGCGACCTCGCGGTCGTCCTCGACCGGGAGACCTGCGACTGGCTCACCCAGCCGGCCGTCGCGTGGCTGACGCAGTCGGCCCAGCGGGCGGTGGAGGTGGAGTTCGACCGCTACATCGCCGCCGGCGACCTGGGCCGGGCCCTGGAACGGCTGGCCCGCGAGCAGGCCGCCAGCGACGCCGCCGGTGGCTATGTGGGGATGAACCTCTGAAAGGCGGCGCGCCCCGGATCGCGCCTGGCGCCTCCGCTCGCGGACTCACCACACGTGATGGACGTGCGGACGGATGCAGTCGTCGTAGACCTGCTGCACGGCATGCTTCGTCGCGGCGTCGAGCCGGGGCAGGGCGGCGGCACGGGCGTTCTCCACCACCTGCTCCGGCCGGCGCCCGCCGGGGATCACCGTCGTCACCGCCTCGAAGGAGAGGATCCAGGCGAGGGCGAACTGGGCCAGGGTCCAGCCCGCCGGGACGAGGGCCCGGAGCCGCTCCACCGCCTCCAGACCGGTCCGGTAATCGACCCCGGAAAAAGTCTCGCCACGGTCGAAGCCGGCGCCGTCGCGGTTGAAGTGACGATGGTCGTCGGGGGCGAACGTCGTCTCCGGGCGGAGCCGGCCGGTGAGCATCCCGCTGGCCAGTGGCACCCGCGCGATCACCGCCACACGCCGGCGCAGCGCCTGCTCGAAGAACAGCTCCGTGGGGCGGAGCCGGAAACAGTTGACGATGACCTGCACCGACTGCACGCCCGGGTATTCGATCGCCTTGAGGGCCTCCTCCACCTTCTCCACGCTCACGCCGTAGTGACGGATCTTTCCCGCCGCCTCGAGGTCGTCGAGGACGCCGAACACCTCCGGCCGGTAGTAGACCTCGGTGGGGGGGCAGTGGAGTTGGAGGAGGTCGAGGCATTCGACCTCCAGGTTCCGCAGGCTGCGCTCCACGAACGCGGCGAGGTTGGCCCGGTCGTAGCCCGACGCGACGTGCGGGGAGAGTCGCCGGCCGGCCTTCGTGGCCACGAGGAAGGGCACGGGCCGCTCCCGCCGCAACCGGGCGATGAGCCGCTCCGACAGCCCGTCGCCGTAGACGTCGGCGGTGTCGAAGAACGTGATGCCGGCATCGAGGGCGGCATGGAGGGCGGCCATCGACTCGCGCTCGTCGGCGCCGCCCCACTGGCCGCCACCGATCGCCCAGGCCCCGAAGCCGATCTCCGAGACCTGCCAGCCCGTCCGCCCGAAGGATCGCGTGTGCATGGGCAGAGTTTGGCCGATCACTCCGGTCCGCTCAAGCGGTCCACTCGCGTTCCCCGGCAGCGGGTGGTACAGTCCGGGGAGTTCTGGGGGTTCCGGTTCCATCGCTTCATCGGGGGCACCGTTCCATGGATGCGCAAGCGCGTCGATTCGTCCGGCCAATCCGGTCCACGCCGGGAGGCTTCACCCTCGTGGAACTGCTCGTCGTCATCGCCATCATCGGCACGCTCGTCGGCCTGCTCCTCCCGGCCGTCCAGGCGGCCCGCGAGGCCGCCCGGCGCAGCGCCTGCACCAACAACCTCAAGCAACTGGCCCTCGGTTGCCAGAACTACCACTCGGCACGGCAGCAATTCCCGCCCCACTTCTCCCCCGGCGGGCAGACCGGTGTGAGCTGGCTGGCGCTGATCCTCGCCAACATCGAACAGGCCTCCCTGGCGGCGGAGGTCCAGCCCCTCAACCCGTCGTACGCCGGGACCAACTTCACGCAGAACCGCAACGTCGCCCGGGTCCGGGTGCCGGGGTTTCACTGCCCCAGCTTCCAGAACGAGTGGGCCGACTTCTCCGGGAGCACGATCGACTCGGTCACCGGTGGCGGGAAGGCCTACACGACCCACTACGTGGCCAACGCCGGCCCGATCGGCACCAACATCTTCACCGGCCGGGCCTACGGCCAGAATCCTTCGACCCAGGGCTTCATGGCGGTGGACGGGGTGATGCCGCTCTCGCCGGTGATCATCGGCAGCAATCCCTCCAAGCCGTTCGCCGTGGCGCTCACCGACATCCGTGACGGCACGAGCAAGACGATCATGGTGATGGAATTGTCGTGGAGCGACATGGGGGCCGGTTCCCTGCGGAGCTGGGTCCGCGGCGCCGCCTGGAACAACGACATGACGGCCGTGAGGAACATCGCCAACGCGATGCGGACGGCGAAGTACGTCACCCCCGGCAACTTCAACAGCGTCAGCATGGGGAGCAACCATCCCGGCGGCTGCAACGTGGCGATGGCCGACGGCAGCGTGTCGTTCCTCGGCGAGGACGTCGACCTCAACGGTGTCCTCCTGCCGCTGGCCAGCCGGTCGAGCGGGGAGAACGTGTCGCAGCCATGACGTCCCCGGCACCCTCGCAGGGCCACGGCCTGGCTGCGCTCGGGCCCCGTCACACCGGCACCTGTCACACCGTCGCCCTGGCGATCGTCAGCACGCTGGTCATGGGTGCCCTGGTGGTCGCTGCCCTGAGCGTCTCCGGGTGCGGGCCGCGCGACACGCGCGTGCGGCACCGGGTGTCGGGGAAAATCACCTACGGCGGTAAGCCGGTGCCGGGGGGCGAGATCATCCTCACCCCCGACGGTGCGAAGAAGAACACCGGGGCCCAGGGGATCGCCACGATCAAGGACGGCACGTACGACACGCAGGGGAGCCGCGCCCCGGGGGTCGGCGGCGGCCCGATGTCGGCCATGGTGATGGGTCTCCTCGAGGCCGACGGGAGCAGGTTCTTCGAGCACACCCTGCCGATCGACTGCTCCACCTCGGGCGACACGGTTTTCGACATCGAAATCGCCCCCGGCGACGCGCCGGAGCGCAAGCAGGCCCCGATCTGAGGGCCACCGCCGGGATCGGACCGGCGGCGAAGCCGGGGGTGGCGCGGGTAGACTCGGCAGGGATCGCCCGTCCCCTGCGGGAGCCGCCATGCGCACGCGCATCCGTTTGGTCGTCAGCCTCGCCTGGGTGGCCGCACTGCTTGGCGCCCGTCCCGTGGCCGGACAGGCCCCCGGCACGCTCCTCGTCGAAGCGGAGAGCTTCGCCGATCACGGGGGCTGGACGCTCGACACCCAGTTCATCACCGAGATGGGCTCCCCGTATCTGCTCGCCCACGGCCTCGGTCGCCCGGTGGCCGACGCCACCACCACGATCACCGTGCCGGCCGCGGGCGACTACCGGGTGTTCGTCCGCACGAAAGACTGGGTCGCTCGCTGGCGCGCTCCCGGCGATGCGCCGGGGCGGTTCCAGGTCGTGATCGGCGGCACGGCACTGACCACGACCTTCGGCACCGGCCCCGCCACGTGGGGCTGGCAGGACGGCGGTACCGTCTCGCTGCCGGCCGGCGCCGTGCCCCTCGCCCTCCGCGACCTCACCGGCTTCGACGGCCGCTGCGACTGCATCGCGCTGGTGCCCGCCGGCCCGACCGCCACCGCCCCGCCCGACGATTCGGGCGTCCTCCCCGCGTGGCGCCGCACCGCGCTCGGCCTCCCTTCCGAACCGGAGGTCAAGGGTCCCTACGACCTGGTGGTGGTCGGCGGCGGCTACGCCGGCATGGGAGCGGCGCTCGCCGCCGCGCGGATGGGGCTCACCGTGGCCCTCGTGCAGAACCGTCCGGTCCTCGGCGGCAACGGCTCGAGCGAGGTCCGCGTGTGGGCGATGGGTTTGATCCGGCGCGGGAAGTACCCGCGGATCGGCGAGATCGTCGAGGAGTTCGCCGACCGGGCGACGAAGAGCCCGGGCACCGCGGAGGAGTTCGAGGATGCGAAGAAGGAGGCGCTGGTCCGCGCCGAGCCGAGCATCGACCTGTTCCTCGACACCCATGCCTTCGCGGCGACGACCGAGGCGGGCCGGATCACCGCCGTCACCTGCCTCGACACGCACACCAGCCGTGAGCTCGCCATCACCGGAGCCTTCTTCTGCGACGCCACCGGCCATGCCACGCTCGGCCACCTCGCCGGTGCCGAGACGGTGATGGAGGAGAAGGGGCGGATGGGGATGAGCAACATGTGGGCCTGGGCCGAGGCCGCGACCCCGCAGCCCTTCCCCGCCACCCCCTGGGCGCTCCCGCTTTCGATGGAGGACTTTCCCTACCCGCGCGACTTCCATGGCCAGTGGTTCTGGGAGAGCGGCTTCGACAAGGATCCGCTCGCCGATGCCGAGGGGATCCGCGACTGGAACCTCCGCGCGGTGTACGGCGCCTTCAACGCCATGAAGAACGGCGACGGGGCCGCCGACCACCCCCGCGCCATCCTCACCTGGGTGGCGGCGATCGGCGGCCCGCGCGAGAGCCGGCGGATCCTCGGCGACGTCGTCCTCGGCCAGGACGACATCGTCGCCAAGCGCGAATTCCCCGACGGCTGCGTCCCTTCCACGTGGTCGATCGACCTCCACTATCCCAAGGAGGAATACGCGCGGAAGTTCCCCGACAACCCCTTCATCTCCATCGCCGTCCACGACCGGCGCGTCGACCGCAGCTACGGCTACCCGATCCCCTACCGCTGCTTCTACTCCAAGGACCTCTCCAACCTCTTCATGGCCGGCCGCTGCATCTCCGTGACGCACGAGGCGCTGGGCACGGTCCGCGTGATGAAGACCTGCGGGATGATGGGGGAGGTGGTGGGCAAGGCGGCGAGCGTCGCGATCCGCCACCACACCACGCCGCGCGGGGTGTACGAGAAGTACTGGGGGGAGATGGAGGAGTTGCTGCGCTTGCCGGGCAAGGCCCGCCGCACCACCGCCGACGGGCCGATCACGATCCCCGCCGACGCCCTGCCGCTCGCCGGCCCGCACGGCCCCCCCACGGGCGTCGATCCGGCGCAGCTCGCCCGCGACCGGGGGGCGCTGGTGAAGGACGACCTCGAGGCGGTCCGCACCGGCACGTGGACCGCCGGGACGGGGCTCGCGGGCTACGTCGGCAACGGCTACCACTACGCCAGCCCCGACAGTGGCGCTACCGCCCGCTATGCGTTCACCGTTCCCGCCGCCGGCGTCTACGAGGTGCTCGTCGGCTGGCAGCCCCACGAGAACCGTGGGCCGGCGGTCCCGGTCGTGGTGGAGACCGCCACCGGACGTTCGGCCGTGCGCCTCGACATGCGCCGGCCCGCGCCGTTGCCCGGCGGTTTCGGCAGCGCGGGCCGGGTCACGCTCGGCGCCGACGACGGCTGCGAGGTGGTCATCGGCAGCGAGGGGGCCCGGGGGATCGTCCATGCCGATGCGGTGCTGCTCGTGCCGGTGCCGCGGTGAGCCCTGCCGGTGGCGCGGGAGGTATGATGGCGCGGGTGTCCGAGCGACCGCGGGGGTGAGCGATGAACGGCAGCCACGTCACCGACAGCTCCCAGGCGGGCCGCGGCCGCTCGCCCTGCCGCCCCCCGGCGCGGCGGCTCCGCAGCAGGCGAATCGGGCTGCGGTTCCTCCCTCTGTGGGCTGCGGCGCTGGTCCTCGGCGCCGGGCTGCCCGCTCCCGCCACAGCCCGGTCGGCCGACGACAAGGCCGACGCGAAGAAGCAACTCGACGCGGCGGGGCTCAAGGTCTCCGGGAGCCAGGTGATCCTCGCCGACGAGGTGACCTTCACCCGCGACCTCGGCCGGGCGACCGCCCTCCGCACCGCGATGCAGAAGGCGGGCCGTGAACTGGCCGCCCACGACGCGGCCATGGCGCGCGGCCGCGACCTCCAGTCGCGGCTCCGCGCCGAACACGTGCGCTTGAGCACCCTCATGGCCGGCACCACGAATGCCGATCCCGCCACCTCCAACCGGCTCGTCGGCGCGCTCAATGCCGTGGCCGGTCAGATCAACCAGCTCGTCGAGGAGCGCGACAAGGGGGAGGCGACGGGGCGCGAGCTCCGCGCGGGTGCCACCGACGCCCGCGAGGCCTTCCTCGCGCACATCCTCGCCCTGCGGAAGCAGGCCGACGCCCTCACCGCCGCCTATGCCGACCGCGCCGGTGACGATGCCGTGGAGGAGGCGGTCGCGGCGGCGGGTACGGCGGCGGGCAAGGCGCTCACCTTCGGCCCCGGCAGCGGCTTCCGCACCGGCCTCAAGAAGCTCGCCGACCTCGAGGACACGATCCTCTCCGAATCGATCCCGCTCACGCGCGACCGTGGCACCCTGGCGGCGAACGTCGTGGTCAACGGTGGCAAGCCGCGCTCGATGATCGTCGACTCCGGTTGCTCGACGCTCCTGGTGCCGGCCGCCCTGGCCAGCGAGTTCGAGGTCGTGCCTGCCGCCGATGACGAACCGGTGGAGTGCTTCATGGCCGACGGCCGCACCGTCCGCGGCGTCCGCAAGACGCTGCGCAGCGTCCGCGTCGGCAAGTTCACCGTCGAGAACGTCGAGTGTGTCGTCCTCGGTCCCGACGCGGTGGGGGCGGAACTGCTCCTCGGCATGGGCTTCCTCCGCAACTTCAAGTTCGAGATCGACGCCGACGCCGGCACGCTGTCGCTGGTACGGATCGACGGCAAGTGATGGCTCCGGCATCCACCGGCCGTCGCGTCGGCCGCTTCGCCGGTCACGCGGCGCGGCTCGGGCTGGTGGCCCTCACCGCCTGGCTGCTCCATGCCGGCGCCGTCCGCGGCGCCGCCCGGCAAACGGCCGCCGACCCACGGCTGCTACCGCTCGACAGGATCCGCGTTCATCTGCCGGAAGCGGTCGGGATCGGGCCACCCGCCGGCGCCGTCGCCGGGGCCTCGAGCCTCGTCGATGCCGCCGGGAGCATCGTCGGCACGGCGCTGGTCACGAGCCCCGCCGGCGATGCGGCGGTGGGGTTCTCCGGACCCACCACCGTGCTCGTGGTCTGCGACCGCGACTTGACCATCGCCGGGATGGAGATCCTCGCCAGCCGTGACACGCGCGAGCACGTCCGCGCCGTGGCGGCCGACGCCCGCTTCTGGGAATCGTTCCGCGGCCGGGCTCTCGCCGACCTCGCTGCCGCGCCGCAGCGCCACGTCGCCGGCGCCACGCTCACCAGCCACGCCATCGCCGCCGCGGTGGCCCTGCGCCTCGGGGCGAGCGCTCCCCCCGGGCTCTTCCCCGGGGCGCCCACCGCCGCCGACCTGCGCCAGCTCTTCCCCGGCATGGTGAGCTCGGCCCAGGACCCGGGCGACCCGCACGTGATCCGTATCCACGGGCCCGACCACCTGCCGCTGGGCTTCGTCCTCCGCACGAGCCCCGCCGCCGACCGGACGATCGGCTACCAGGGCCCCTCCGACGCCCTGGTGGGGTTCGACACCGAAGGGCGGGTGTGCGGCATCGCGCTTGTCGCCAGTTTCGACAACGAGCCCTACGTCGGCTACGTCCGCGACGACGGCCGCTTCCGCCGGCTGTGGCGCGGGACGACGATCGAGGAACTCGCCGGCCGCGATCCGCTCGGCCACGGTGTCGAGGGGGTGAGCGGCGCGACGATGACCAGCCAGGCGGTCGCCGAGGGGATCCTCCACGCGATCCGCGCCCACGCCGCGACCCGGCACGAGCGCGACGCCCCCGGGTGGCGCTCGATCGAGGGCCCGCAGTGGGGCGCGATTGCGGTGATCGGCGTCGGCCTGGCGACGGCGTTCAGCCGGCTGCGCGGCGGCCGCTTCGGCCGGCTCGTGCTCCCGGTGGTGGTCCTCGCTTACCTCGGCTTCGGTGCGGGGGCACTGGTGTCGCTGGCGCAGTTGGCTGGCTGGGCCCAGTCGGGTCTGCCGCGCGGGGCCCCCGTCCTCCTCGTGCTCACGGCCGTGGCCCTCGCCGCGCCGGCGTTCACCGGCCGCAACGTCTACTGCTCCCACCTCTGCGCCCACGGGGCGGCGCAGCAGCTCCTGGTGCGCGCCCGCCGCGGGCGCCCGGCGCTGGCGGTGCCGCCGCGCCTGCGCCCCTGGCTCGTGGCCCTCCCCTGGGCGCTGTTGCTCGTGGCCGTGGCCGCGGCGGCCCTGCGGCTCCCGGTGAGCCTCGTCGACCTCGAGCCGTTCGACGCCTACCTGCCCACCGTCGCGGGGGTGGCGAGCCTGGTGATCTTCGCCGTCGGCCTGGCGGTGAGCAGCCGGGTGCCGATGGCCCACTGCCGTCATGCCTGCCCCACCGGGGCCCTCCTCGATCAGCTGCGGTTCCACAGGCGCAGCGACCGCATCACGTGGCGCGACGGCGTGCTCCTGGCCTGCCTGCTGCTGGCGGCCCTCGGCTGGTGGACCGCATGACACCCTCCCGACCCGCCGTGGCGGCAGGGCTTCTCGGCGTGGCGCTGCTGGCGGCGGCGCGCGGTGGTCGAACCGCGGAGCCGGTCACGCTCGCCGGCCCGGCGATGGGCACGACGTTCCGCGTGGCGCTCGCCGCCCCCGTTGCCGGCCGGTCGACGGCGATGGTGCACCGGGAGATCGAGGCGGTGCTCGGCCGGCTCGACTCGAGCTTGAGCCACTGGCGGAACGACTCGGCCCTGAGCCGGCTCAACGCCGCCCCGGCCGGCGCGTGGATCGCGCTCGATGCCGACCTGGCCGCGGTGCTCCGTGCCGCGCGCAGCGTCCATGCCGCCTCGGGCGGGGCCTTCGACCCCACCGTGCTGCCGCTGGTGGAGGCGTGGCGCGTGGGTGCCCCCGACGCCGCCACCGTCGCCGCGGCCCGCGCCACGGTCGGTCTCGACACGATCGAGTGGCGCGACGAGGGGGGCACGCTCGCGGCGCGCAAGCGCTTCCCGGAGACGCGCCTCGACCTCGGGGCGATCGGGCCCGGCTTTGCGGTGGACGCGATCGGCGAACGGCTGGTGGAGCTCGGGTCGGAAAACCATCTCGTCTCACTCGGGGGGGAGTGCCGGGCCTGGGGCACGGCGGCGGGCGACCGGGCCTGGCAGGTGCAACTCGATCCCGGCGGCCCAGGGCACCCGGCGCGCGTGGTCGACCTTCCCGCCGGGACGGCACTGGCCACGAGCACCAGGCGGCCCGGGCGGTCGCCGCTCGACCCGCGCTCCGGCACGGTGGCCGGCGGTGGCGCCACGAGCGTTACGGTCCGGGGGCCCTCGGCCGGCCTCGCCGACGCCTGGGCGCTGGCACTGCTCGTCCAGTCGGCAGATCCGGGCTGGCCGGAGCGCCAACAGCGCCGATTGCCCCCGGGCTACACGGTGGAACGCATTGGTGCCCCCCCGGCGCCGCGGTAGGCTAGCAGCGTGTGGACCAAGTCCCTTCGTGGCCTTGGTCCACACGAAAACGTGCGGTTTTCACGGGAGCTGCGCTCCCGGCACCTCATCCCTGAGGTGCTGGCAGGAAGTTTGTCAGGAGCCTGCCAGCCATGGGGGGCAGACGAATGGCACGGCCGGGTCACCAGCGCCCGCGTTCCCCGGCGTCCGGGCTGACGGCGCTGGCGTGCGCCTGGGCGCTGGTGGCGCAGGGGGCCGAACCGCCGGCCGATGAGGCCGCGTTCTTCGCCACCGAGGTCGCCCCGCTCCTGGCCCGCCGCTGCCTCGATTGCCACTCCGCCGCCGGGGAGATCAACGGCGGACTCCAGCTCGACCTCCGCGCCGGCTGGCAGCAGGGGGGTGATTCCGGGCCGGCGATCGTCGCCGGCAAGCCCGGCGAGAGCCTGCTCGTCCGCGCCGTCCGCTGGGAGCAGAACGCCCCGGAGATGCCCCCCGACGGCCGGCTGCCCGCCGCCGACGTGGCGATACTCGAAACCTGGATCAAGCGCGGGGCCTTCGACCCGCGCGAGGGCGACCCCCTTCCGCGCGACCGCGGCAACCGTCCGCGCGGCACCACCGGCATGACGGTGGAGGAGGGCCGGCAGCTGTGGTGCCTGCAGCCGCTCGAGCCCCCGCCGGTGCCGACGGTTGACGATCCCGCGTGGGCGTACGATCCGATCGACCGCTTCATCCACACGGCGGCGGCCGCGGCGGGCATCGAGCCGGCCCCCCCGGCGGCGCCCGAAGTGCTCGTGCGTCGGCTGTGGCAGGATCTCACCGGGCTCCCCCCGTCGCCGGAAGAGATCGATGCCTTCGTCGTCGCGCACGCGGCCGATCCGCGCGGCGCCGTCGAGCGCGTCGTCGATCGGCTCCTCGCCGACCCCGGGTTCGGAGAGCGTTTCGGCCGGCACTGGCTCGATCTGGCGCGCTTCGCGGAGAGCAGCGGCGGCGGCCGCACGCTCCTCTTCAAGGATGCCTGGCGCTACCGCGACTGGGTGATCGACGCGGTCAATGCCGACATGCCTTTCGACCGGTTCCTGGCGGCGCAGCTCGCCGGCGACCTGCTTCCCGCCGCGGCCACGGCCGAGCGCGAGCAACTCCTCGCCGCCACCGGCTTCCTCGTCCTCGGCCCCACCAACTACGAGGAGCAGGACAAGCAGCAACTGCGCATGGACATCGTCGACGAGCAGCTCGACACGCTCGGCAAGGTGTTCCTCGGCCAGTCGCTCGGCTGCGCCCGCTGCCACGACCATGCCTTCGAGCCGATCACCCAGGCCGACTACCACGCCCTCGCCGGGATCCTCGCCTCGACGCAAACCCTGTTCAACGAGACCGACAACGTCGCTCGCTGGATCGCGGTGCCGCTGGAGGAACCGGCCGACGTGGCCACGCGGCGCGGCGCCATCGATACCGAGGTGGCCGGCATCGCCCGCGAGATCAAGGAACTGAAGCGCGCCACCGACACCGCCGACGCCGCGGACCGGATCAAGGCCCTCGAGGCCCGGCAGAAGGCCCTGCGCGCCGAACTGCCCCCGCGCCCCACGGTGATGACCGTCCGCGACAGGGAGGCCCCCGCCGACACGGCGCTACGGATCCGCGGCATCGAAAAGAACCGCGGCGCCGTCGTGGCGCGCGGGCTCCCGGCGGTGTTCGGCACGGCGCTGGCGATCCCCCCGGGCACAAGCGGCCGCCGCGAGCTGGCCGCCTGGCTCGGTGACCCAGCCCATCCCCTCGTGCCGCGCGTCCTCGCCAACCGGGTGTGGCACTGGCTCACCGGCCGCGGTATCGTCGCCACGGTCGATGCCTTCGGCGCCACCGGCGCCGCCCCGTCGCACCCCGCCCTCCTCGACCACCTGGCGTCGCGCCTCGTGGCCGACGGCTACCGGCTCAAGCCGCTGGTGCGGGCCATCGTCCTGTCGCGGACCTACGCCGCGGCGGTGGCCGCGCCCGATCCCGCCGACCCCGACAACGCCCTCTTCACCCGGGCGCGTCGCCGCCGGCTCGATGCGGAGCAGATCCGCGACGCGATCCTCGCCGCTGCCGGCACGCTCGACCGCACGGCCGGCGGCCTGTCGATCGTGGGGGCGGGTGAGATCGACGCCAACGACACCGCCGCGCAGGCGATCGAATACGGCTATGTGTTCGCCGACACGCGCCGCAGCGTCTACACCCCCGCCTTCCGCAACCGCCGGCCGACCCTCTTCGAGGTCTTCGATTTCGCCGACATCAACACCGCCACCGGCGCCCGCCCGGCGAGCACGGTCGCGACGCAGGCGCTGTTCTTCGCCAACGACCCCTTCGCCGTGACGCAGGCCCGGGCCACGGCGGCCCGGGTGCTCGCCGCCTTGCCCGACGGCGAAGGGGAACCGGCCGACGCGCGGCGCGTGGAGTGGCTCCATCGCACACTCCTCGGCCGCCCGCCGCGGTCGGGCGAGATGGCGCGGTGCCTGGAGTTCCTCCGCGCCGCCGGCGGCACGGCCGAGGCCCATGCGGTGCTCGTGCAGGCGCTCTTCGGATCGATCGACTTCCGCTTCCTGGACTAGCCCCCGGTACCGCCATGAACATCCCTGCAGCATGTTCCCGCCGGACGGTGTTGGGCCACACCGCCTGTGGCTTCGGGGCCATGGCCCTGGCGGGCCTGTGCCAGGGTGCGGCGGGCGCGACCGGCCTCCATCTGCCGCCGCGGGCCAAGCGCGTGATCTTCCTGTTCATGGCGGGTGGGGTGAGCCATGTCGACAGCTTCGACCACAAGCCGCGTCTCTTCACCGACGACGGCAAGAAGATGCCCTTCGGCGACCTGCGCAGCATCGCCAAGACCGGCACCAGCCCGCCGCAGCGCGTGATGAAGCCGCTGTGGCCCTTCGCCCGGCACGGGCAGGGCGGCCAGTGGGTGTCGGAGCTGTTCCCGGAGATGGCCCGGATCGTCGACCACCTGTGCCTCGTCAAGAGCCTGCACACCGAGGGGATCGCCCACGGTCCGGCCACGCTCTTCCTCCACACCGGGAGCACCACGGCGATCCGCCCGAGCATGGGCTCGTGGATCCACTACGGCCTGGGGAGCGAGAACGCCGACCTGCCGGGCTTCGTCAGTCTCTCCCCGGCGCTGGCCAACGGCGGACCGCGGAACTACGGCCACGCCTTCCTCCCCGCGCTCCACCAGGGCACGGCGGTGGGGCGCGCCGGCCTGCCGGCCACCGAGGCCACGATCCCCAATCTCGCTCCGGCCCGGCACGGGCCGCTGGCCGACCTGGGCCGCGACCTGGTCGCCGACCTCAACCGCCAGCAGCTCGTCGGTCGGGTGGGCGACACGGAGCTGGAGGCGGTGATCGCCGCCGGCGAACTGGCGGCGCGGATGCAGGCGACGGCGCCGCGCGTCTTCGACCTCGCCAGCGAGACCCCCGAGACCCTGGCCCTCTACGGCATCGGCACCAAGGCCACCGACAACTTCGGCCGCCAGTGCCTGCTGGCGCGGCGCCTGGTGGAGTCGGGGGTGCGCTTCGTGCAGGTCAACTACACCGACAACTCCAACAATCCCGCCTGGGACCAGCACTCCAACATGCCCAAGCACCTCGACCATGCCCGGGCGGTCGACAAGCCGGTGGCGGCGCTGGTCACCGATCTGGCGCGGCGGGGTCTCCTCGACGACACGATCGTGTGGTGGGGTGGGGAGTTCGGCCGCACCCCCTATGCCCAGGACGACGGCACGGGCCGCGACCACAATCCCGCCGGCTTCACGGTGTGGCTGGCCGGTGGCGGCTTCAGGGCGGGGCATGCCCACGGCGCCACCGACGAGTTCGGCCACCATGCGGTGGAGGGGCGCGTCCACATGCACGACCTCCACGCCACGCTCCTGGCGGCGCTCGGTCTCGACCACGAGCGCCTCACGTTCCGCCACGCGGGCCGCGACTTCCGCCTCACCGACGTCGCCGGCCGGGTGGTGCACGACTTGTTCGCGTGACGCGGCCGCATCAACGCCCTCCAGGCGGTCACCTGACCGGACAGCGATGAACTACCGCGAACGGGAATACACGTGCCGGGGACGCACGATCCGCCTCCGCCAGCCCGAAGGGGTCGTTGCCCTCCGCGCGGCCGAGGGTGCCCGCAGCATGGCGCCGGCGGCCGCGACGCGGGCGACCGGCCCCGCTGTGGCTGGCCTCCCCGAGGCCGACGTGGCCGCCTTCGAAACCGCCGGATGGTCGATCGTGCCGGAGCCCGCGGCGCGCGGTGCGATCCCGTCCGGAACGAAAGCCGACATCCTCATCGAGCCCTCCGGCCGCATGGTCCTCGCCACGGACCGGCTCACGCTCCAGGTGAAATCGCCTGCCGGACCCGACGCAGACCGGGCGCGCCTGGCGGCCTCGGGCATCGAAGTCCTCACACCGCTGCGCTTCGCTCCGGGTCTGTACCAGGCCCGGGTCGTGGCCGCCGGCAACGAGGATGTGTTCGATGCCTGCCGGCGCCTGGTGAACGACGGCGTCGCCACGTTCGCCGAACCCGATCTCATCGGCGCCATCGGCCCGCGCGGCGGGAGCCGCTGACACGCTCGCCCGCGCCCGCCGCGTCACTCGGGGATCGTCCAGTCGATCGGCGTCTGCGCCTTGACGAGGTCCTGGAGGGCCGCGATGTCGGCCAGGAGGGCGGCGCTCGTGCGGCCGGTCTTCGCCATCCGTGCCGCGGCGATCCCGCAGGCGGTGCCGGTCGACCACTCGATGGGATGGAGGCGCGTGGCGGAGTTGGCGAGGAACGACTGGGCCATCGTCTTGCCCGCCACGAGCACGTTCGACAGATCGCGGTGGGTCAGCGCCCGGAAAGGGATGCAGAAGGGGAGCGTGTCGTGGGCCGCCACGGCGTACTCCGGCATCCGGCAGGTGGAGACCGGATGGATGTCGGCCGGATAGGCCCCCAGCGCGATCCGGTCGGGGAACACCGTGCCGGTGCGCCGGGCGGCCGGGCCGGAGAGATCGGCGAAGCGGAGCACGAAGCCGTCGAGGCCGATCGCCCGCCGCGTGTCGCGGATGTAGGGGAGCTTCGCCAGCCCGTGCCCCGTGCCCAGCACCGCGGGGGCCAGCGCGATGCGCCCCGGATCGATCCCGGCGGGGGCCTGACGGCGGAACCACTGGTGCCAGGCGAAGGCCCGGTCCTCGGCCGCGGCGAGCGCCGCGACGTCGACCCCGCCGCGCCAGTCGGACACCTGCGCCGCGGTGGCGGCCTTCGAGGTGAAGAGGTAGGCATGGGGGAAGTCGTTGCCCCCCTCGCCGTGCTGCTGCGAGTAGCCCCAGTTCTGCAGGCAGATGTCCCCCGTGGCCGGCGCTCCCTTGCCGCGCAGCCGGCGGTAGGTCCAAATCTTCGTCCAGGCATCGGGCTTGTCGCCGTAGGCGCCGTAGCCCATGTCGGTGGCGTGGACGTGACGATCAGGCTCACCCACCGGCTCGGGATGGATCTGCTCTGCGAAACAGTAGACCGTGGCCTGGCCGCAGGTGTCGGCGCCGGGCGCCGTGACGAGCGAACCGTCGGCCTCCTCGACCCCCTGGAGATAGTCCTTGCCGGAGAGGGCGAGCACCTCCCCCCACTCCGTGGCCTCGACGAACACCGTGGGCCGGTCCGGCCGGGAGACGAAGCGCAGCGTTTGCTTGGTGAACCGCGCCGAGTCGGAGGCCGCATACCAGTCGGCGAGATCCTCCGAGGGGAGGCGGTCGTAGCCGCCGACCGCGACGCCGGCGCGCGGCGTGCGCCGGATGCACTCCAGGGCCTCGATGCGGCGCCCGTCGGGTGAGAGCGTCACCCGCTTGACGACCGTGTCGCGGAACACGGTGAGCCGGTCGCCGCAGGCGCGCTCCAGCGGGTCGAGCTGCGCCGTCACGAAGGCGTCGGGGCAGAAGCAGAACCGGCTCACCCAGCAGTCGCCCCGGGGATCGATCGCCTGGAGCAGGCGGAGGAACCGCGGCGTCATGTTGGCCGGGAGCCGGGCCACCTTCGACACGGAGTAGGGTGGGGTCCCGTCGGCCGACTGGATCGTGTGCCAGGCCTCGTCGATCGCCGGCACGCCACTGCTGGTGAGCTGGCCGCCGACCCAGTCGGTCGGCTCGACAAGCGCGGTCACCGCCCCCGCCTCGGCGGCGGCAACCGCCGCCGCGAAGGCCGCCGTGCTCCCCCCGGCGATGACGACATCGAACCGGTCGAGCGTCTCGGCAGCCCCCGCCAGAGGGGGTGCGGCCAAGGCCAGCAGTGTCCCGACCCACCCCACCCAGGTCGCGCTCACACTGCCGTAAGATCCATGTCGTGGCATGCCCGCGTTCCTCGGCCCCCTGGTGCGTGTCTGCTGAACGGCGAACCATCGTGAAAAACATGGGTGGGCCGGCCTCCTCCCCCCTCGCTTTTTCCGCAGGTCAATCTATAAAAAACCGTCTTCCGTCGCGTGGGGGGGCGCAATTGTGCGTTTTTGGCGAGCAATCAGCGGCCCGATTGCGTACTTACGGTCGTTTGGCTTCGCCGGGAGGATCCCATGATCGGTGCAAGAAATTGTCGGCGCTGGCTATCGGGCGCTGGCTATCGGGCGCTGGCTATCGGGCGCTGGGTAGTGCCGACGGCCATCGCGGCGGTGCTCGTCGTCGGCTGCGCGAAGCCCGATCCCTTCGCGCGGCAGCCGGTGAAGGGGGTCATCACCTGGCAGGGGAAGCCGATCCAGTTCGGCACCGTCACCTTCGAGCCGGCCAGCGGGCAGAAGACCGGGGCCACGGCATCGATCGCCGACGGCGCCTTCTCGATCCCGCGCGATGCCGGCCCCAGCCCCGGCAACTACGCCGTCTGGGTGCATGCCTTCGACCGCGGTGCGGAGCCGCCCCCGGGCACCGCCCCGGGGAGCGAGGGACCGCCGCCGCAGGAGATCCTCCCGGAGAAATACCGGAAGAACGCCGCCGGCCAATTCGAGGTCAAGCAGGTCAAGGACGACGCCCCCAACGAGCTGTCCCTCGATTTGCCTTGATAGTTGCCTTGATACCTTCCTTGGTAGCGTTTCCCGATGGCGGCTTGAATCGCTGCCTGCCGTGCGTGTCGGCTCCGTCTGTCACCATCCACCGCCCGGTCGATCATCGTTCGTTTTCCACCTGTCCGGGCGGATCGTCGAGTCGGTCCATTTTTTCCTTTGCTTCATCCTGAAGGAGTTTCCCATGCGTTGCTTGCTCACACCGCCGGCCACCCGCCGGCGCGCGTTCACGCTCGTCGAACTGCTCGTCGTGATCGCCATCATCGGGACCCTCGTCGGCCTTCTTCTGCCGGCCGTGCAGGCGGCCCGCGAGTCGGCCAACCGCTCGAGCTGTGTCAACAAGCTCAAGCAGATCGGCCTGGCGTTCCAGAACTACCACTCGTCGTACGGCAGCCTGCCGGCGAGCGACTACAACGCCGGCGGTGACTGGGGAACGTGGCAACTGGCCGTCCTCCCCTTCATGGAGAACCAGTCGCTGTTCGACTCCTACAAGGGGTTCATGCGCGGCACCGCCCAGGGCTCGACGACCGTCACCAACTACAGTAACGCGACCAACCTGCCGGTGACCCGGACGCTCATCCCCCAACTCCTCTGCCCGAGTGACGCCAGTGACGAGAACACCCGCGCGCCCAACTTCTCCAACATCACCAAGCACAACTACGTCGTCAACGCCGGCAACACCAACCGGATGCAGGACTTCCCCGTCCGGGGCACGCCGCTCAACGGCGTCATCTACGGCGGCGCCCCGTTCATCCGCAACGGCCGTAACCCCGTCAACAACGTCAATGGCCGCGTGGTGAAGTTCTCCAACATCCCCGACGGGCTCTCCAAGACGCTGATGGCCTCGGAAACCTGCCTGGGGATCAACCCCAGCCTCACCACCTCCGACCTGCGTGGCTTCACCTGGTGGGGCCCGGGGGCGGTGTTCCATGCCTACAACGGCCCCAATTCCCCCACCCCCGACCAGTTCCAGTTCGCCTCCTATTGCAACAACCAGCCGGCGAAGAACCTCCCCTGCATCCAAGCGGCGGAGGTCCAACTCGGGGCCCGCAGCCGGCATCCGAGCGGCGTCAACGCCGCCAATTGCGACGGGTCGATCCGCTTCGTCACCAACGACATCGACATCTCCATCTGGCGCGCCGCCTCGACGGCGGAGTTTGGCGAGAGCCTGTCGCTCGACTGACAGCCGCGCCGTGGCGCTGCCCGCGGCGACCTTTTCAATGACACGCGCCGCCGCCGCGGGGCCAACCCCCGCGGCGGCGATTTTCATTCGCTCTCGCCCACGGCCGGAGGCGCCCCCGGCACCATCCAGGAAAGCGGGCCGGCCTGGAGCCACACGAGCACGCCCACCAGTGCCGCCAGCGCCACGCTGTGGGGGAGCACGCGGCGGAGGATCCGTCCCTCCGCCCGTTCCAGGCCCGTGGCGGTGGCGCTGACGACGATGCTCTGCGCGTCGATCATCTTCCCCATCACGCCGCCAGTGCTATTGGCGGTGCAGATAAGCAGGGGGTCGAGGCCCAGTTGCTCAGCCGTGACGCGCTGCAGGCTGCCGAACATGGCGTTGCTCGACGTGTCGGAACCGGTGAGGGCGACGCCGAGCCAGCCCAGCAGCGCGGCGAAGAACGGATAGGCGGGCCCGGTACCGGTGAGGGCCAGACCGAGCGTGACGTCGGTGCCGGAGTAGCGCGTCACGAAGGCGAGGGCGAGCATCGCCGCGATCGTGGCCAGCGACGGCGCCAACCCCACGAGCGTGTCGCCGAAGATCGCCACCGCCTGCCGGCCGGGGATCCGCAGCCAGGGCACGCTCAAGAGGGCCGCCACCAACAGCGCGGTGCCGGCGGCGGAGAGCCAGTTGAGGCGGTAGATGGCCGGCTCCAGTTCGCGCTCCTGCCGCGTGGCGGGGGGCACCTTCGCCACGCGCTGGTGGAGCCGGGGTACCGGCCACTGCGGTGCCACCAACCGCTGTGGCAGGAGCGTCACCGCACCCGCCACCGGCCGCCCCTCGAGCGCCGCCTTCACGGGAGGCAGGCCCCACACGAACACCGCCACCGAGAGGAGCAGCCACGGGGTCCACGCCCACATCACCAGCCGCGGCGGGAGCGGCCGCCCGCGCCTGGAAGCGGTGCCGCCGCCGCTCGCCGAAACGGGCACCGGCCGGTCCGTGCCGCCGTGCCGCCAAACCGCGGCCGGCTTCCACACCCGGAGGAAGGCGGCCAGGACGGCGAGGCTGACGATCCCGCCGACCACGTCGACCAGCGCTGGCCCGACGACGTTGCTGACCGCGAACTGCACCGCAGCGAACGACACCCCACACACGAGTACCGCCGGCCAGACGCCCACGAGCCCGCGCCACCCGGCCATCGCCATCACCATCCAGGCCGGCACGATGAGGGAGAAGAAGGGCAGTTGCCGCCCCGCCATCGCCGAAAGCGCCTGTTCGTCGAGCCCCGTCACGCGGGCCAGGGTCACGATCGGCGTGCCCAGGGCCCCGAAGGCCACCGGCGCCGTGTTGGCCACCAGCGCGATGCACGAGGCCTCGAGGGGGGGAAAGCCGCTGCCGGCCAGGAGCGCCGCCGAGATCGCCACCGGGGCCCCGAATCCGGCCGCCCCTTCCAGGAAAGCCCCGAACGAGAAGGCGATGAGCAGCGCCTGCAGCCGGTGGTCGGCCGAAAGGGTCGTCACCGACCGCTTCATCACCTCGAGCGCCCCGGCCGCGGCGGTGAGCCGGTACATGAACATCGCCCCGACGATGATCCAGCCGATGGGAAAGAGCCCGAACGCGGCGCCGTGGAGCGCGGCTGCGAGGGCGGCATCGGCGGGCATCCCGCAGATCCCGATCGCCACGGCGAGGGCCGTGACGAGTCCGGCCACCGCCGCGCGGGCCGCCGACTGGCCGGCCAGCGCCAGCAGGCCCAGGAGCACGGCCAACGGCAGCAGGGCGACGAGCGTGGAGAAGAGGGGCGAGCCGAGCGGATCGTAGTCGTGCAGCCAGGGCATCACGTCACATGCCCCACAGCACGAGGACCAGCGCCGCGATCCCCACCGCCACCAGCGCCCCCCCCATGCACCGGGCGATGGGGAACCGGCCGGCATAGCGGTAGTCTTCGGCGGCGATGGCGACGAGGATGCGGCGGTGCTCCCACATCCCCGCCAGCGTGGCCACCACCCCCAGGGCGATGAGGGCCGCGCCGAAGAGCCGGGTCTTCGTCTGCGCCGCACCGTCGAAGCGCTGGTCGAACGCCACCGCCGCCTGGCCGAGGCGCTCGATGCCGAAGCCGAGGCTGATCATCGCCAGGCTGGTGCGGATCCAGGCCAAAAGGGTGCGGTCGGCCGCCTCGCGGTTCCGCTCCCGGGCCAGTTCATTGACCACCGACACCGGCCGCGCGGCTTCGTCCGTCACCGTCGCGCTCCTCTCCAGCGCACCACCGCTCACCGCAGCGGCGAATAGTCGGTGGGTAGGAGGAACTCCGAGACCACGCCCCCCTGGGCCTCGGTGAGCGATCCCCCCGCCTGCTGTTCCGAGGCGCTCTTCGCGGTGATCCAGTCGGGATCCTGGCGGAACGCACCGAACGACACCTGCGCCGCCTCCGGGCTCGCGTGCGCCAGCAGGTAAACGAGCAGGGTGTCGGCGTGCGGATTCCCGGGGGCGACATTCCAGTAGACGACGTTCGTCATGCCGTGCTTGGCGAACAGGCCCACGGTGTGGTCGCGGAACCGGGCGTTGAGGGCGGGAAGGTTGCCCGGCGTGGCCCGGTAGGTGCGCAGCTCGAAAACGCGCGGGGCCTTCACGTCGGGCAGGGTGAGCGCCGGCGAATAGTCGGTGGTGGAGAGGAACGTCGATTCCACCCGGTCCACGAGCTTGCCGTCCTTCTCCGAGGCGCTGCGCGCCTTTTCCCAGGCGGGATCGGCCCCGAAGGCGTTGAAGGCGGCGTCGCGCGCGGCCCGGTCGGGGAAGGCGAGGAAATAGACGAGCTTGCGCTGCGGGTTGTCACCGACGGGCACGAAGTAGCCGACGTTCGTCATCCCGTGCTTGGCGAACAGGCCGACGGTGTGGTCGCGGAACCGGGCGTGGAGGGCGTCGAGTTTCCCGTCGGCAGCGTAATAGACGCGCATCTCGTAGAGCCGCGAATCAGCGGCGCCGGCGCTCCCGCCCCAGGCCGCCACCGCCAGACACGCCCACAGCCACCGGGCAGCGAACCGCTTCATGGCCATCCCCCCTCCGGGAACTCCGATCGTGACGCTGCAAGAGCATAGCAGCCGTGGGATCGACTTGGGCGCCGGGCTGCTAGCGCACCTCCACCGGCAGGCTCCGCGACCGGGCGGAAAACTCCGGGGCGTGGCGGCTGTGGATCGTCGCGAAACCGCTCGAGGCCCGGCCACGGTGCGCGGCGCGGAGCGCGTATTCGAAGACGTGCGTGCCGCGCGGTAGCCGCTGGAAGAAGAGCCGCGTCGAGGTGTCGCGGATCGCCAGATACCACAGCGCCCCGTCGGCGGCCCGCCACCCGGAGAGCACGTCCACCGGCTCGGTGAGGCTCGGCCGGTGATCGGCCAGTTCGAGGAACTCGTGGTCGCGATCGGTGGTCACGACGAGGCGCACCACCAGCTCGGCGCCCGGCTCCACGGCCCCCCCGAGCGCGTCGAGCACCGGCCCCGCCTTGGTGAACCGGCGCACGAAGAGCTGCTTGTCGATCGCCAGCTCATCGCGGCCGGCGGCGACGACGTCGTCGATCGGGGCCAGGTACTGCCAGTGGACGCCCCCCCAGGCGAGGCCCGGCCCGGTGGCGGTGAAGCCGACCGTCGCCCGCGCGGGGGTGATCTCGCCGCGCACGAAGCGCGTCCGGAAGAACCCGGTGCCCGCCTCGGTGCCCCCCGGATCGACCGCCACGCCGCCGACGGAAACGGTCAGCGGAGCTGTGGCCGCGAGCAAATCGGCGCCGCGGCCGAGCAGGGCCCCGACGGCATCGGCCGTGGCCCGGCTGCCCGGCCAGCGGCTGACGCGCTTTTGCGATAGCAACCACACCTGCATCGCCGCCACGGCGGCGGCATCCCCCGCCACCTCGTCGAAGGCCTCGATGAGCACCGCCTGCGTGGCGATCGGGTCGTGGGTCCAGCCCCACCAGCCGGGATGCGGATCGCGCCACCACATCCCCTGCCACGCCTCCCCTTCCTGCCCGGCGGGCACGTCGGCACCGACGGCCCGTTGCCGGAGGCTGTCGACAAGCGTGCGGGCCACGTCCCGGCGGCCCGCACGATCCAAAGCGATCGCCAGGTGCGCCTGCGGGAGGCGCGTGTCGAGCTGCATCCAGGTCCGCGCCGCGACGTCGAGGCCCCACGCCACCGCCGCCGCCGCCTCCCCGGCGGGGGGCGCGTCGGCGGCGAAGAAGCTCCGCGCGTAGAGGGCGAAGGCGCCGATCGGCGTGATCATTCCCTTGTCGCCAAGCGGCATGGCCCGGCGCTGTTCCTCGATCAGCCGGCCGTCGAGCCAGGGGAGGGTGGCCAGTGCCGGCTGGATGTCGATCGGCACCCCGGCAGCGCGGAGCCGGCCGAAGCCGGCGATGATCGACAGCGTCACCGGGTCGCAGGTCGGACCACCGGGAAACCACGGCCAGCCGCCGTCGGGATTCCGCAGCGCCCCCAACCGGTCGAGGGCCGCGGCGGCCTCGGCGCCGGTGCGGGTGCGCTCGAAGAGGAGGCCGATCCGGGCCCGCGCCTGTGCCTCGTCGCGCGCCTCGCGCACCCACGGGGTCTCCTCGAGCAGCGTCCGCACCACCTCGGTGTTCTTCTCGAGCGGGCTTTCCAGGGCGGCGGTGCCGCGCCACTGGGCGAACACCCGCTCGATGCGCGGATCGGAGGCGGCCAGATGCGCCGCCAGGCTGTTGGCATAGAGCCGGCCGAAGAGCGCCTCGGTGCCCTCGTCGGGCTCCTCGATGAGCACCGGCAGGGCGAGGACGGCGACCCAGGCGGGATTGGCCGTCCCTTCGACGAACAGGGCTTCGCTCTGGACCCCGGCCGCGGGGCCGGCGGCGAGCCGTTCGAGCGTCACCGTGCGGCTGCCGGGACCGCGGATCGTGACCGGGATCGAATCGATCGCCGGCACGCGCCGCGGCAGCACCGGGAGGAGCCCCTGCTCGCCGTCGGCGGCCCTCCCCGCGGTGGCGGTGGCGGTGTATTCGAGGAGGTCGGTGCCCTCCGCCACGCGCAGCGTGAACACCACCGTCGCCGACTCGCCGGCGGCGACGTCGAAGGGTTGCTCGCGCGGCCCGCCGACGAGGGTACCGCGGTCGGTACCGCTGCGCGCGTCGGCCAGTCCCAGCCGCACGGTGCCGGCGAGGCGGCCGGTGGAGCGGTTGCCCACCTTCACCGGCAGCTCGACCACGTCCCCCTCGCGCACGAAACGCGGCACCAGCGGCTCCACCATCAGATCCTTGGCGGCCACGCAGGTGTCGAGGAGGGTGCCGCTGGCGAGCCGCGCGTCGTGCGCCAGCCCGCAGAACTGCCACGTGGTGAGCGTGTCGGGGAGGGTGAACTCGATCGTCACCGTGCCGTCGGGCGCGGTGGCCAAGGCCGGGAGGAAAAACGCGGTCTCGACGAGCCGGCGCCGCGGCGGCGGAGAAGTGGCACCGGCGCCCGAGCCACCCGACCGGTCGCCGCCGTCGCCCCCCGCCGGCGGCGCACCCGGCGGCAGCGCCGCGGCCTGCGCCTTCCCCAGCGGGCCCCCCCGGGCCGGCGCCGCGTCGGCCATCCGCGCCTCGACGCCCAGCGCCATGCCCGTCGCCCGCATCATCCCCAACCGGCCGCCCCCACCGAGGAAGCGCGGCCGGCCGAACGGATGGCGGAGCTCACGGGCGTCGAGTGACGGCACCTCCACCTCCGGCACGACGAACCGCCCACCCACGTCGGCCAGACCGATCACGCCATTGGAAAACCCGGGCGCCGGCAGGCCCCCCTCGCGGCGAAACAGGCCGCGCAGCCCGTCGGCGGGCCAGGCGTGGGGGGCGAGGGCCTCGAGCGATTGGTCGGAGAGGATGGCGAGGAGTTCCGCCGTTTCTTCGCGGGGTGCGCCAGCGGGCACGGCGCCGCTCACCCGCGCGCGCCACACCTCGCGCGCCCCCGGCTCGAGGCGGCGCGTGAACCGCTCCCAGGCGAGCGAAAGCTTCTTGTCGCTCCAGGGCACGTCGATCGAGCGCTCCACCGTGGTGAGCCGGCCGTCGCGCACCAGCCACGCGCGCACCGTGAACCCGCCGCGGTGTGATCCGTCCACCGCCAGCGTCACCGGCCACTGCGTCCGCCCCGGCGCGGTCCAGAACCGCGTGAGCGTGCGCCCCGCCTGCGCGATCTCCACCAGCGCCCGGCCGGAGTCGTGGCCGGTGCCGACGAGCGCCCGGAAGGTTTCCCCCGGCTCGACCGAGTCGTGGTCGCAGTGGAGCGCCAGCGCCAGGCGCACGCCGTAGGTTCGTGCCTCCGGGCTGAGCACCTCCACCAGACGGACCGCCGTCACGGCCGGCCGGTCGCCCTGCGCGGGAATCGTGAACGTGGCCCGGTGGATCCCCGGGGGAAGCGCGGCCTCGACCACCGCCCTGCCGGCGGCGTCGGTGGTGACGGCGGCGGCGAACAGTTCCTCGCCGGCGGGCCAGCGGGCCGCCACGGCATCGAGTCCGGGACCACCCACACCGGCGCCGTTGGGCCCGGCGCCCTCGGCCAACGGCTCGGGATCGGCGCCCAGACCACCACGCGGCACCGCCGCCGGCTGGACGAGCCGCACCACCGTGAGCCGGCCGGTGGCGGACTGCGGGTTGCCGTCGAGCGACGTGGTGGCGACGGTGAGCGCCACCCGCGCGGTGCCCCCGGCCTCCGCCGCCTGCCAGCCGTCGGTCGTTACCGTGGCCTCCAGATCGGTGTACCCGGCCGACACCGTGCGCTGGTCGTCATGCGTCTCGCCGCCGGCGTCGGTGACCACCGCCGTCGTGCGGAAGCGGAACACCGGCAGGGCCGTCGCCGGCACGGCCCGGTCAGGGAGGGCGGGGAAGCGGAGCGTGAACCGCCCCACCTCGTCGGTGGTGGCGCTGCCCCGTGCGATCCGCTGGGCGCTGCCGCCGCCGGGCAGCCCGGGCACGACCCACCGGCACCACTCCGGCCAGCGCACGAGCCGTTCCACGCGCCACGCCACCTTCGCGCCGGCCACCGGCAGGCCGGTGTAGCTGGTCGCGGTGCCGGTGATGACCACCTCTCCGCCGAGGGCCACGCGCCCCTCGGGGGGACCGAGGGCGACCCGGAACTTCGGCCGCTTGTACTCCTCGACGCGCACGCCGACACCCCCCTGGGCCGCGCCGGCCGTGGCGGTGATCGACCACTGGCCCGGCAGTCCACCGGCGGGCAGGGCGAAGGTGCCGTCGAACGAGCCGGTGGGGCTGGTCGTGTGTTCGGCGGTGGCGATCTCGCGGCCGTTGGCGTCGCGGAGGACGACCGTCACTCGCTCGCGGGCGAGCGCCCGGTAGTCGCCGCGCGCGTGGTCCCCCGCGCCGGCGATCCCCTTGTAAAACACCGTCTGGCCCGGTCGGTGGATGCCGCGGTCGGTGATCAGCACGATCGTCGCCAGCTCCTCCGCCTGGCCCGCCGGCCAGACCTGGAGCGGGTCGGAGGCGATCTCGTGCCGGACGCCGTCGATCGTGGCTGCGGCGGTGACGACGACTTCGCGGCCCGGTGCGCCCGGGATCTGGAAACGCCCCTCGGCATCGGTCACCGTGCCGCGGGCGGCACGGAATCCCGGCTGGCGTCCATCGGGACCGCGCATGAAGGGGATCACCTCCGCCCCCGCCACCGGTTCACCTGTGGCGACGTCCACCACGTGTCCGGCCAGCGGGAGGGGGGGCGCGGCGCCGCCGCGTGCCACGAACACCGGCCGCGACTGTTCGGTGACCAGCGCCAGCCGGGTCACCCACACCAGCGTCATGCTCACCGGGTTGTCGTCGCCCGGCGGCCCCGGCCGCGGACTGGCGATCACCCACCAGGCACCGGCCTCGAGCCCGGCGGCGAGCGGCCCGACCGGCAGATCCTCGTGGTGCTGGCGGTGGTCGGCTGTGGCGGGTAGATCGACGGTCCGTTCCCGCACCGGGGGCAGGGCGAGGATCCGCGCCTGCTCCTCCTCGTCGATCCAGTTGGCGTGCACCCGGCCGGCTGCCAGGCGATTCTTCCAGTCGGCACGACAGATGCGGAGATGGATCCGGGGAACGTGGCGGTGGGTCACGCGGAGCACCGGCCAGGGCTCGGCCCAGGTCCGCTCGGTGACCAACTGCAGGATCGGCGCCTCAATGGCCGTGATCACCTGCTGGCAGTACCGCCCCCCCGGCGCATCGGGATGCTGCGTGGCCCCCACCAGCGCCACGGCATGGGCGGCGGCCGGATCGGACGCCTGGAGCAACTCGGCGAGCTGAAAGCGGGCCAAGGCGCCGATCTCGTGGTCGCCGGCGGCGGCGATGAACCGCTCGAGCGCCGCCCGGTGCCGCGCGGCGACGTCGCCCCCCACTGCCAGCTGCGCCGCCCACCCGATCCGCTCGAGGTCGGCGGCGAGGAACGCCGTGCGGTCGGCATCGGCGGCGTGGAAGTCGAGCAGGTCGCGGTGGAGTTCGGCCGCCGCCAGCGCCGGTGCGAGGGCATCGGTGGTGGTGGCCGCGGGGCGCCAGGCACGGAAGCCGGCCACGTCGCCGAGTGCCGGTCCGTCGGCGTCGATCGTGAAGGCATCCTCGGGTTCCACCAGGCCGCGTTCGCCGAGCGCGTGGAAGGCGAGCGCGTCGGCGGCGACGACGTCGAAGAGGGTGGGCCGGTAGGCGTCGGGGAGGGCCGCCGGCGGCAGGAGCATCGACCATGCCGCCACCGGCTGTCCCTGGAGGGCCTGCCGCGCGGGGCTTCCCGGCTCCCCGAGAGCCCGCGCGAAGCGCCCACGGATCTCCCCCACGATCCGCGGCAGGTCCCACTCGGCGAGCGTTTCCAGCCCGCCGGCTGCGCCTCCCGCGGTGCGCTCGGCGAAGCGCCAGCGGTTGGCGAGGAAATAGCCCCAGGTCCAGTTGGCCTGGATCGCCTCGAGGACGCCGCGGGTGGCGGGAGGTGCCTCGTCGAGCGCCGCCGCCAGACCGATGAGACGCTGCGGGTCGTCCGGCGGCCGGTCGCCGGTTTCCGCGACCACGCGCGAGGCGATCGCGCGGGCCACTTCGTCCCAGGCCCCCGCCGCCAGCGCCGCTGCCTCGATGCCCGCAAGCGCCGCGGCGGCATCGCGCGGCCGCTGCCCGTCAAGCGCCGCCTGCACCCGCTGCCAGGCCGCCGCCCGCGGCCCGGCCGGTTCATCCGCCTTGCCGTGGCCGGCCACCATCGCGCCTCCGAGAAGAAGCCCTGTCACCACCGCCAGGATGCCGCCGCGCCTCATCGACACGCCTCCCCGTCGCCCCACGGTCCACCCCGGTCGGCACCGGCACGCGGGCAGTCTACGCGGCGCCGCTGCCGTCCGTCCCCTTGGGTTACGGTAGCCGGGGTTGCGGTAGCATGGGTCGCGCGCCTGGCCGGAGCCCCGGCCGCGCGGAGGACCGCGCCCCGTGAAAATCGTCCGTTTCATGTCCGCCGGCGACGAACGGCTCGGTCGGCTCCACGCCGACGGCCGCGTCACCCTTCTCGACGGCGCCCTCTTCGGCCCCCTCACCGACACCGGCCGGCCGGCCACGGTCGACAAGTTCCTCGCCCCGCTGGAACCGCGTGACATCCTCTGCATCGGCCTCAACTACCGGAAGCACGCCGCCGAGGGGGGCCAGGCGGTGCCGGAACACCCGGTGCTGTTCCTGAAGAACTCCGGGGCGGTGCAGAACCCCGGCGATCCGATCGAACTGCCGCGGACACTCCGCAGCGACATGGTCGACTACGAGTGCGAGCTGGCCGTGGTCCTCGGCCGGACCTGCCGCAACGTGCCGCGCAGCCGCGCCCTCGACCACGTCCTCGGCTACACCTGCGCCAACGACGTCTCGGCGCGCGACTGGCAGCGCAACGGCGGCGGGGGCCAGTGGTGCCGCGGCAAGACGTTCGCCACGTTCTGCCCGCTCGGCCCGGCGCTCGTCACGCCCGACGAGATCCCCGATCCGGGCCGGCTGGCGATCCGCACCGAAGTCAACGGCCGCGTGCTACAGGACTGGAACACCTCCGACATGATCTTCGACGTGCCGACGCTCATCGAGTTCCTCTCGGCGAGCATGCACCTCCGCCCCGGCACCGTGATCCTCACCGGCACGCCGCACGGCGTGGGCTTCGCGCGGACGCCGCCGGTGTTCCTCGCGGCGGGAGACAGCGTGACGGTGGAGATCGAGGGGATCGGCCGGCTCACGAACCCGGTCATCGAGGAACCGCTGCCGGCGGCGTGAGCGCGCCGGCCGATGGCGCGGCGGGCGGGTTCGCCTCGGCGGGCATCTCGGCCGGGCTCGCTGCCGCCGCGGCGGCGGGGATGCCGGCGCGCCGCTCGACCCGCTCGTAGAGCGCCTGCCGCGTTGCGGACAGGTCTGAGGTCTGTTCGGCGGTGTTTGCACCCACGGGGCGCAGCTCGCGCAGCGTCCGCAGCGACCGGGCATGGATGGCCGCCACGCGCTGCCCCTCGGGAGAATCGCGACGTAGCGCTCGAGCGCCTCGTCATCGAGCGTGCCCACGACGCCGCCGGAGCCGGCGAGCCAGTCGAAATTCGCCACCTTCGCCAGGAACAGCTCGCGCACCCACGCCGGGGGATCGACCGCGGCGATCGCCGCGACGATGTCCGGCAGCGCCGGACGGCGCTCGCCATGGCCCGTCCGCGGCGGCGGCTCCCAGTGGGGCGGGAAGGCGGCGCGGTCGTAGCGGGCCATCACGCCGATCGCCCCGGTCACGTCCCCGGCACCGAGTGCCCTCTCCACGGCGTGGCGCCGCCACTGCTCGGGCTGCGTGAAGGGGAGGAGCGCGAGGCCGACGGCCACGAGCGCCCAGGCACACCACCACATGGAGGGCTGCACCCGCAGGCGCCCCGCCCCGAAGTCGGGGTCGGGGGTCCAGGCGCCCCCCGGACGGCGCCGGAGGAGGAGGATCACGGCGAGCGCCATGAGCCACCAGGGGGCCGACACCCACGCCAGCAAGAGCACCACGAAGGTCGTGCCCCGGAGAATCGCTTCGCCCGGACCCAACTCGATGCCCCCCATGATCGCGAACAGCGGCAGCGGCGTGAACCACAGCACCGCCGACACCAAGGCCCAGCCGAAGCAGCCGACGACGTGGAACGCCGCGGCCCCGTGGCACTGCCACACCACCTGCACCACGCGCGACATCAACAGCACGCGCCACAGCGACACGAGCCCCAGGAGCCAGAGGTTGGCGGCGACGGCGTCCGCCTCCGGCAGCACCCGTTCCACCGGGAGCGCGTAGAGCCAGGCGAGGGGCGCCGTCGCCCAGTAGAGGCCGAGAAACGCCCGGTAGCCCCCCTGCCGCGGCCAGCCGACCCCGCTGCGCCGCCACGACACGACCCGGAGGAGCAGGAAGAGGACCGTCGCCGTGACCAGCGACGCCGCCAGCGGCAGGAGCGCGTGCCACGGCTCGTGGAGGAGATCCTCGTGGTCGTACTCGCGCGCCAGGCCCGCGCCGAGGACGAGGACGAGGCCCACGAGCCAGGCCCCGCGCGTGGCGGCGACGGCGCGGATCGCCGCGCCGTCGCCGACGAGATAGCGCGCGAGCGTGGCGGCTGTCATGCCGGGCACTCCGGCAGGCCGGGCGCGGCGGGGGGGCGGCCACGGAAGGCGGGATGGTCGGCCCACACCCGGCGGCGGCGCCCGGCACGGGCCGAACACCGCGCCGAGGACACGGCGGAATCCCGCCTCCAGCCCGGCGACCGACAGCGCGGTGGGGTGGTGGACGACGTCGAAGAGGGTGTAGTGCGACCAGTCGCGGTCGGCGATGAGGCGGCCGGCGCGTGCCAGCCGCGCGTGGAGTGCGGTGCCGGGGAAGGGGGTTTCGAGCGTCACCTGGACTTCGGCGAACGGGGCGGCGAGAAGGAACTCCACGAGGTGGTCGAGCGTGGCGTCGGTCTCCCCGTCGGCCCCCACGATGAAGCACCCGTTGACCACGATCCCCGCCTCCTGGATGGCGGCGACGGCATCGAGGATCCGCTCCAGCTCCACGCGCTTCGCCCCCATCCCCGGATGGCGGAAGGGGAGCGACTCGATGCCGACGAGCACCTGCACGAGCCCCGCTGCCGCGAGGCGACGCAGCTCGGCGGGCCGTTCCCCGATCCGCCAGTCGCTCTCGGTGAACCAACGGATCCCGCGGCCGGCGAACAGGTCGGCGATCACCGCCGCGCGACCGGGGGAGACGAAGGAATTGTCGTCGGCCAGCTCGACACTCGGCCGCGGATGGCCGGCGCACAGCGCAGCGAGCTCCGCGGCGATCCGTTCGGCCGGCTTCTCCCGATGGGGGCCGAGCAGCCGGCTGGCCGCACAGAACTCGCAGGCCAGCGGACAGCCACGCTGCGTCTGGAGCGTGAGCCGCGGCCGCGGCGCGCTGCCGAGAAGGTCATAGCGCGGCACGGGGGCGGCGGCGAGCGGGAAGGCGGCGCCGGCGTCGTACCGCGGCCGCAGGTCGCCGCGTTCGAGGTCGGCGATGAGGCGCGGCCACACCGCCTCGCCGTCGCCGACCACGACCGCGTCGCAGTGCCGCCCCGCCTCGTCGGGGAGGGCGGTGGCGTGGAGGCCGCCGATGACGGTCGGCACGCGGTGGGCACGGAGGCGGTCGGCGAGGGTGTAGGCCTCGAGCGCCGAGGCCGTCAGGCAACTGATCGCCACCACGTCGGGTCGGTGGGCGACGATCGCGTCGACCAGCTCGTCGTCGACGCGCTCGGCCGCGCGGTAGCCGGCCGTCCATGCGGGGGGCAGCATGCCGGCGAGCGCCAGCACACCCAGCGCCGGCAGTTCACCGATCGCCCGCCCCCGGGCACCAAGACCGGGGAGCGTCATCCCCAAGCCGAGGAGCTCCTCCTCGCGGACGCGGAACCCCGACAGCGGCACGAACTCGACGTGTGGCATGCGGGAACCCGACGTTCGTCGTGGGAGCACGTCAGCACCGGGCAACCCGCGCGCCACCGGGCAATCCACGGTGGTCGGCCGAGACAGGAATCCGGGCGGCCCGCCGCCATGGTGTCGGCCACCGTCGATTCACGCACGCTGCGGCTCACCATGGCACCGCCGAGCGGATCGCCTCCAGGTGCGATACCGGCTGCCGGACCACACCCGAAGCGTATCAGGCCTGCCGGGATCGCGGCCGCACGATCTGTCCATGCCACCGGCCGCGGGATTCGCGGGCTCGTCCCCGGCGCTTGACCGGCGCGCGGGAGATGCGAACCGTTCGCCCGACCAGCCACACCCCTCACCTGGCGAGTGCCGGTGGAGGGGGGGTGTCCCAGCGCGTCGGTCACCAGGTCTCGGAAGACGGGTCCCCGGGCACCGCCGGCATGTGCGGAGCGCGGGAAGCGTCGGCCGACGGGGCAGGAACGCCGCGGGGCGTTCGTTCGCCGCCCCGCCGCCGCTGACGCGAACGTGTTTCCTCGAGACTCAGGAGTCACCCTGCTCATGCGTACGTTTCCTCCATTCGTCGGCTTCCTCCGGGCGGTCGGCCTGGGCACGGCCGCGCTGGCCTGTTCGTTGTCGGTCGACCTCCACCCACTCCGTGCCGAACCGATCGCCGGCGGCGCCGTCTACGCCTTCGCCCAACAGAAGATCTACAGCATGACGATGACGACGACACCCGGTTCGTCGGCAACGCTGGTCGGCGATCCGAACGGCTTCGCGGTGAAAATGAGCACCAAGGCCACCGTCGACACCATCCCGGGCATCACGGCCCACAACGGCGGGCTCGACGCCCTGCAGTCGTTCATCGGCAGCGGCGCGCCGCTGC
>RFRL01000051.1 GCA_009924545.1 Planctomycetia bacterium
CCACCGATGCCGCCGCCACCGCCACCGGCGGCCTCAGCAGCGCCGGCCTGGCCCAGCTCACCGCCGTCAGCGATCTCCAGCGGCGTGGCCTGGGTAGCCCGCTCCAGAACGGGGCGTGGGAAACCTACACCAGCAACAACATGGTGGGACCCGAGTTCTCCATCAACATGAGCGCCACCCAGGGCCGCTGGACGTTCGCCAGCGACCTCAAGTTCACGGCGGCGATGAACTGGCAGAACAACATCTACCGCGGCTCCAACTTCCCCGATTCACTCGCCGCCGACTACTTCCGCACGACCTTCGTGTCGGCCAACGTCGTCGCCCAGTCGGCCCTGTCGAACTCCCAGGCCAACATCACCGGCGATCCGATCCTCGTGCAGATCTATGGCGTGGGCCAGCACAATGCCACCAACGCCGCCGAGCACACCTTCACCTTCACCCCGATCGGTGAATGGCGGCTGGGGGCCCAGTTCCGGGTCAGCCAGGCGATCCTCCTCCACTGCGGCTACACCGGCATGTGGATGGGCCAGATCGCCCGGGCCAGCGCCAACACGGCGTTCCTCTCCACTCCCGACATCGTGCGGGTGAGCGTCGCCAACCCCGCCTACAACCCCGGCACGATCCTCCTCGACGGCAATGGCGACCCGGTGATCGTCAACGGTTCGCCGGTGATCGTCGGGGCCAACGATCCCTCCGCCCCGATCGACAACGTCCGGACCACGGTCGAGGCCCGGCCGGTGCGCTACAGCCGGATCGGCCCCGCCCCGACCCGGGTGCAGGACTACGTGTTCACCAACGGCATCGACTTCGGCGTGGAGGTCAAGTACTGATCACGTACCGACGGCGGTGGGCCGGCGGGCCAACCGGTCGCTCGCGCCGGTTGGCAGGCTGTGGACAAACAGCCTGCCGAAACTCAGGGATGAGGTGCCGGGAGCGCAGCTCCCGTGAAAACTGGAAGTTTTCGTGTGGACAAAGGCCTCGGATGGACTTTGTCCACGGCCTGTCAGCGGGCCCAGCCGGCCACCCCGCGCGGAGCAGCCGCCCGCACCAGCGCCGGGTCGATCCGCCCCAGCTCCTCCTGCACGGCGGTGACCGTGCGGCGGATCTGCTCGGTGGAGTGGCGCGAAGTGATGAAGAACCGCAACCGGGCCGCCCGTTCCTCGACCGCCGGGTAGAGGATCGGCTGCACGCTGATCCCGCGGGCGAACAATGCCCGCGACAGCCGTAAAGCGTTCATCGAGTGCCCGAGGATCACGGGCACCACCCCCGAGCCACCCGACATGCCCGTGTCGAGGCCGGCCTCGCGGGCGAGCTGGACGAACAACCGGGTTGGCCTGGAGCTTCGCCACCCGCTCCGGCTGCCGTTCGACAAGCTTGAGCGCGGCCAGCGCCGCCCCCGCCGCGGCCGGGGGCAGCCCGACGCTGTAGACGAATCCGGGCACGGTGTACTTGAGCCAGCGGATCAGCGTTCGGCTGCCGCCGATGTAGCCGCCGCAGCTTCCCAGCGCCTTGGAGAGGGTGCCCATCCACACGTCGACGCTCGCCGGATCGACCCCGAAATGCTCGCCGATCCCCCGACCGCGCGGGCCCATGACGCCGATCGAGTGGGCCTCGTCGACCATGAGCAGCGCCTTGTGGCGGCGGGAGAGGGCGATGAAGCGCGGCAGGTCGGCGAAGTCGCCGTCCATGCTGTAGATCCCCTCGATGACCACGAGGACGCGGCGGTACTGCCCACGCACTTGGCGGAGAAGCTGCTCTGCCGCCTCGAAATCGTTGTGGGGAAAAGGCCGCCGGCGGGCGCCGGAGAGGATCGCCCCCTGAAGGAGGCTGTTGTGGGCGAGGGCGTCGTGGAGGACGAGATCCCCCGGGCCCACGAGGTGGCCGATCACCGTCTCGTTGGTGGCATGGCCACCGACGAAGGTGAGCAGGTCCTCGGTGCCGATGAACCGGGCCAGCGCCCCCTCGAGCTCGCGATGGATCGTCTTCTCCCCCGACACCAACCGGCTGGCCGACACGCTCGTGCCGAAGCGGTCGATGGCCGCCTTCGCCCCGGCACTCACGTCGGGGTCGCCCGACATGCCGAGGTAATTGTAGGTGGCCCAACTGATCATCTCACGGCCGGCGATCGTCGTCCGGTCGGCAGTCAGCCCCTCGTGAACGGTGAAGTAGGGATCTTCGAGGCCGGCGCTGCGCACCAGCGCGAAGTTCTGCTCCAGGGCCCGCACCTCGGGGAACTGGGCGATGTCCCAAGCCTCCGGGCTGATCGGCTCGGCCACCATGCTCAGCGCGGCCACATCGCGGGAAGGCGTATCGGTCGGGCCGGGAACGCTCGTCGCGGCCAGCGTGGCGGCACCCGGCAGATAGCCGACGATCGCCTCGGCCACCTCGCGGCAAGTCTCGATCTGCGGCAACACCTGCTCGGGGAACCGGCCGCCGAAGGTCTCTTCGAGGCTGGCCACGATCTCCATCCGCTCCAGCGAATCGAGCCCCAGTTCGACGATGTTGGACTCGAGGGTGAGCTGGGCGGCCCGCTCCTGGGCGATGCGCCGCACGTGCTCGAACACCGTGTCGACCACCGCCTGGGGCAGCTCGCTTTGCGGGCCGGCGCGACGCTCGTCGCCCACCGGCCGCTGCCGCGCCAGCCGCGGGGCCTCGCCGGCGCGCCTGACTGCGGGGGCGGCAGCGGCGGGAATCACGGCCCGGACGGCCGGCTCGGCCTGCTGCCAGCCGACGTACTGGTCGATCACCTCCAGGGTGCCGTCGAGGAACTGCCGGCGGCAGGCGTGCCGCTGGATTTTGCCACTCGAGGTCTTGGGGATGCTGTTGGGGCGGACGAGCACGATCGCCTCGACGGCCACCTCGTGCTCGATCGCCAACTGCTTGCGGACCCGCTCGAACGACTCGGCGGTGTCGGCCTGGTCGCGGCTGCCGCGTTCCACCTCGGCCACGACCACGACCCGCTCGCGCCCCTCGATGTCGACCGAAAACGCCGCCACCGATCCGGCGCGGACGATCGCCGTCGCCTGCTCGACGGAGTGTTCGAGGTCCTGGGGGTAGTGATTGCGGCCGCGAATGATGATCAGGTCCTTCAACCGCCCGGTGACGAACAGTTCGCCGTCGTCGAAGAAGCCGAGGTCACCGGTGCGCAGGTAGGGACCGGGATTCGGCTCCCCGTCGTCTCCAGCGCCGGCCGCGCGAGCATGGCGCCGAAGGTTTCGGCCGTCTCCTGGGGGTGCTGCCAGTACCCCTGGGCGACGCTCGGGCCGCTCACCCAGATCTCGCCGATCCGCCCCGGGGTCAGCGGCTCGCGGGAGTGCGGATCGACGATGCGCACGTCCTGGCCGTCGAGCTCGCGGCCGCTGCCCACGAGGCGGCGCGTGCCGGGGGAGAATCCCGTGCGGAGGATCGCCCCGCCGGTCTCGATGGCGGCCGCATCGAACGCCCGGACCACGGGGGGTTCGAACTTCATCCCCCCGGTCACCATGAGGGTGCTCTCGGCGAGACCGTAGCAGGGGAAAAACGCCTCACGGCGAAATCCGCACGGTGCGAACGCCTCGCAAAAGGCGTCGATCGTCTCCGGACGCACCGGCTCGGCACCGTTGAAGGCCAGCGACCAGCTCGACAGGTCGAGCCCGCGGCGCTGCTCGGGGGTGATCTTCCGCACGCACAGCTCGTAGGCGAAGTTCGGCCCGCCGCTGATCGTGGCCTTGTACCGCGAGATGGCCTGCAGCCAGCGCAGCGGCTTCTGCAGGAAGGCCACCGGCGACATGAGGACGTTGAACTTGCCGCCGTAGAGGGGCACGAGGATCCCGCCGATGAGCCCCATGTCGTGGAAGCTCGGCAGCCAGAACACGCCCGACTGGCTGCGCGTGATCTCGAAGGCCTGCATGATCCGCAGCGAGTTGTGCAGGAGGTTGGAGTGGGAGAGCATCACCCCCTTGGGCGTGCCGGTCGAGCCGCTGGTGTACTGGAGGAAGGCCAGGGTCTCACCGTCGATCTCGGGCCGTTCCCACCGGTCGGCCCAGCCCGGCTCGAGCTCGCCGTCCACCTTCCACAGGAGCTTCTCCAGGCTCGGGGCGTTGGCGCGGAGGGCATCGAACCGGTCGAGGACGTCGCGCGTGGTGAGGGCCACCGCCGCCTGTGAATCGGCGGCGATCGCCTCGATGCGCTCCACCGAGCGGTTCTTCCGCGGCGGGTAGGCGGGCACGGCGATGGCGCCGCCGTAGAGGCAGCCCATGAACGCCGCCACGAACTCGAGCCCCGGCGGGAAGAGTAAGAGCACGCGCTCCCCGGTCATTCCCGAGGCCATCAGCCAGGCCCCGAGGGCCCGCGCCTTCCGATCGAGCTCGGCGTAGGTGAGGTTGACCTCCGCGGTCTCGCCATCCACCAGGAAGGTGAACGCCCGGTCGTGGGGCCGGTAGTTGGCCCGCTGCCGGAGCAGGTCGACGATCGTGTCGGCGAACGACGCCTCGGAGCCTGGGATCGGATTCACTGGCTTTCGTCTCCGCCTGACTGTCGGGAACCCCGGATGCACGCCGTCCACCGGCCCGCCACCCCGGGGGCGGCCGACCACTGGAATTTCGGCAGGTTCCTGCGGAAAACCCGAAGTCTACCCCGGCCACCCAAACAACCGGAAGTTTCGCACCACCCCCGCAGGAGGGCGTTTTTCCGCAGAAAAACCGCTGACAGACGGTATCCCACACCCGCGGCGCGGCCATTCCGGCAGGCGGCGCTGCCGATTGCAAAGCCGCTGTCGACCGGGAAAAGGGCTGTCGAAACCGGGACCCGGCTCACCCGCCGCCCTACTCCAGGGGGGAGCACCGGCTGAAGAACTCGCTTTCCAGGGTGACAAACGCCCCGGGCGACAGGTCTTCGGCCCGCGTTTCGGGCGGCAGGCCGAGGGCCGCGTAGACCGCCTCGACCACCTCCCGCGCCGCCGCCGTGCGCCGCCCCCCGGCCAGCCCGACGAGTACGCCGCGGAGGAGCTTGCGGCGGTGGCAGAAAACGTCACGGACGAACCCGTGGAAGCGGTGGAGATCGACGATCGCCGCGCGACGCTCCGGTTCGAGATCGAGGCGGACGATCGCCGAATCGACCCCCGGCCGGGGCCAGAACGACGCCGGCGGCAGCACACGCACGATCTCCCCGCGGCACTGGGCCCCGACCCACACCGAGAGGGCGTTGTAGGAGGATTCCCCCGCGGCCGCCGTCATCCGCTCGGCCATCTCCCGCTGCACCGTGACCGTGGCGAAAGAAAACGGTTCGGGGAGCGCGAGGAGGTTGGAGATCACCGGCGTGGCGACGCAGTAGGGGAGGTTGGCCACGAGGGCGAACCGACCGGTGGGATGCGCGACCCGGGCGGCAGCCACGGCGGCGAGCACTTCGGGCGCCAGACGGTGCTTGCCGGCGAGGGCGTCTCCCTCCACCAGTTCCACGCTGTCGAAGTTCACCAACCGTTCGCGGGCCAACTGGGCGAGCCGCGGATCGATCTCGCAGGTCACCACCGCCGCGGCGCTGGCCGCCAGGCGCTCGGTGAGGGCCCCCGTGCCCGTGCCCACCTCGAGGACCACGTCGTCGGCCTCCAGGGCGGCCGTGCGGTGGAGGAGGTCGAGTTGGTTCAGGTCGATGAGGAAGTTCTGCCCGTGGCGCGGGTTGACGTTGAACCCCACTTCGGCGAACAGCTTCCGCAGGTAGGCCGCGGTCTGCCGCGGGGGCCCGGACGACGCCGGCGGTGGCGGATCGGACCGGGTCATGCCGATCGCTCCCCGGGCCACGGCGCCGGGCCGCCGCCCGGCGCCCCCGCGGCCAGCAGCCGGGCCACGTATTTGCAGATCAGGTCGGTCTCGAGATTGACCGCGTCGCCCACCGCCAGACTCCCCAGGGTGGTCTCGGCGAGGGTGTGCGGGATGAGGGCCACGGTGAAGGAGTCGGCCGCCGCCTCGACCACGGTGAGGCTCACGCCATCGACCGCCACCGAGCCCTTCGCCGCCAACTGGGCCGCCAGCGCCGGCGGCGCCGAGAACCGGCAGGTCACCCAGTCGCCATCCACCTGCCGCGTGAGGAGCCGCCCCGTGGCATCGACATGCCCGGTGACGAGATGGCCCCCGAGCCGGTCGGAGAGGCGCAGCGACCGCTCCAGGTTGACCCGGCTGCCCGGGCCGAGGCTGCCCAGAGTGGTCCGGGCGAGGGTCTCCGGTCCGAGCTGGAACTCCGCTGTCGCGCCGCCTGGTTCACCGCCTTGGTCCCCCGCGGCCGCCGAATCGGACACCACCGACAGGCAGCAGCCCCCCACGCAGATGCTCTCACCGAGCAGGGCGTCGGCCACCAGGTCCGACGCCACCACGAGCCGCCGACCGGCCCCCTCGGCGCGACTGGCCGTCACGCGGCCCACGCCCGCCACCAGCCCCGTGAACATGTCGCGCCCGCCGCCGGGCGGCGGGTCCTGTCGAGAAAAACCGAGCCGGTGCCAGGATAGCAGTTCAGCGGGACCGGGGCGGTCGGCCACCCGTCGCCGGCCTGCCCTTGCGGTCCCGTTGGCGGTGGGCACAATCTGCCCGACCAGACGGCGTGGGCCGTCGCCGCAGCCCGCCATCCCCAGGAACCCGCGCATGTCCACGATCGTCGACGTCCACGCCCGCCAGATCCTCGACAGCCGTGGCAATCCGACGATCGAGGTCGACGTGAGCCTCGTGGACGGTGCCTTCGGCCGGGCGGCGGTCCCCTCCGGTGCCAGCACCGGAGCGCACGAGGCGTGGGAGAAACGCGACGGCGACAAGGCGGTGTATCTGGGCAAGGGGGTGCTGGAGGCGGTCGAGAATGTCAACACGCGCATCGCCGAGGAGCTGGAGGGCTGCGACGCCCTCGACCAGACGGCGATCGACGAGCGGATGCTCGAGCTCGACGGCTCGGCCAACAAGAAGAACCTCGGTGCCAACGCCATCCTCGGCGTGTCGCTGGCGGTGGCCCACGCGGCGGCCGAGCACTGCGGCGTGCCCCTCTACCGCTACTTGGGCGGGGCCAGCGCCCGTCTCCTGCCCGCCCCGATGATGAACATCATCAACGGCGGGGCCCACGCCGACAATCCGCTCGACGTGCAGGAGTTCATGGTGTTTCCCCTGGGCTTCGACACCTTCGACGATGCCCTCCGCGCCGGCGTGGAGACATTCCACGCCCTGAAGAAGGTCCTCAAGGACAAAAAGCTTTCCACCGCCGTCGGCGACGAGGGGGGCTTCGCCCCGCACATCGGCACCTGCGCCGAGGCCCTGGAGGTGATCCTCGCCGCCATCGGCAACGCCGGCTACAAACCGGGCGAGGAGATCGCCATCGCCCTCGACGTGGCTGCCACCGAGCTGTTCGACGCCAAGACGGGCCACTACACGATCGAGGGCCAGGCGCTCGACAGCGCCGGGATGGTCGACTTCCTCGCCAGCCTCGCCGGCCGGTACCCGATCGTGTCGATCGAGGACGGCTGTGCCGAGGACGACTGGAAGGGCTGGAAGCTGATCAGCGACAAGCTCGGCGAGAAGGTGCAGCTCGTGGGCGACGACCTGTTCGTGACCAACTCCGAGCGCCTGGCGCGCGGCATCGCCGAGGGGATCGCCAACAGCATCCTCGTGAAGGTCAACCAGATCGGCACCCTCACCGAGACGATCTCCGCGGTGCAACTGGCCCACCGGGCTGGCTACACCTCGATTTCCAGCCATCGCAGCGGCGAGACGGAGGATGCCACGATCGCCGATCTGGCCGTGGGCCTCTCCACCGGGCAGATCAAGACCGGCAGCGCCTCGCGGAGCGACCGGATCGCGAAGTACAACCAGCTCCTGCGGATCGGCGAGTCGCTCGGCGACGGTGCCATCTACGCCGGCCGCGAGGTGCAGTCGCGCTGGCCGGGTATCTCCTGAATCGCGTCGACACCGCGGGAGGCCGGCCATGACCAGCCCAGAGCAGCCGGCCGCCGTGCCCGGGCCTGCTTCCGGACCACGGCCACCGCTCACCGACAGCCCGTGGTTGTGGGGTCTCCTGTTCGCGGTCATGGCGCTGGTGGGTATCGGCCTCATCGCCCCCAAGTTCGACGTTCGGCAGCGGCAGATCGAAGGGCGGTTCCTCGGTCGGCAGAAGGCGAACATCGAGCGCCAGCGCCGCGCCGCAGGACTGGAGCCCGAGGATCTCGCCGACGCCGCAGCCGACCGGGCCCTGGCGCAGCCGGGGCGGATCGTGCCCCTGTGGACGCTCGCGGCCGGAGCGGGCCTGGCGGCGCTGGCGTGCGGGGCGATGCTCGTGCGCGAGCGGCGCCGGATGCCCTGAGCGGCGATGTGGCCGGTGCGCGGTGATCGGGTATCGAAGGGCCACTGGTCGATGCTCGGGTGTAGAATCCAGGTGGCTTCGGCCGAGGGCCGGGAACGGCAGCGCGACGCACTTCTCGGTGAGTCATGGCCAACCGCATCCATTCGACGGCGATCGACGTCACGCGGACATTTCCCTCACTCCCCAACGCGCCGATCGTCGAGGCCGTGATCGAGTGGCGCGCGGACCCTACCACACACCTCGACGCCGAGGATCTCGAACGTCGTCTCGCGTCCCGCTTCCAGAACTACGACCTCGCCCCCATCCACGACATCGAAGCCACCCTGGGCGGCACGGAGGTGAATGCCGAAGCCACCCGACGATCAAAGCATCTCGGCTTTCGCCTCACATCGCCGAACCGGCGGGTGATCTGCCAGTTTCGGCTCAACATGGTGGCGGTGAGCCGGCTCGCCCCCTACGAGGGCTGGGAATCGTTCTTCGCCGAGGCAAAGTCCTTCAGTGAGGCGTTCTCGGAGTGGTGTCGACCTGCGGGATACAGCCGCCTGGGCGTGCGTTCGATTTCGAAGATCTCCTTGGCAGCCGACAAAAAAGCATCGTCGGTGACGGCTGGGATCACGAATCCATGGAGGGATTTCGGAATCGAATCGTCGTCGTTCTTCCATCAGGACACGACTTCGTGGCCTGATTCCCCATACATCGTCCGTCTTGTCCGAGCGATGGATGTTTCGGCGGAGAATTCGGCCCGCACGATGTACCTCGATATCGACGTATCGCTCCCCGATCCGGTCGAATTGCCGGATGCCGACTCGCGCCTTGTGGACATGCGGTTTTTGAAGAACCTCGTCTTCTTCTCGATCCTCCGCGACGCCGAAAAACGCTTCAAGTGAAAGGTGAACAGTCATGCCCGCGATCTACGGCACCGCTACCGTCGCCGGCTCCGGTCCTGAAGCCCACCGTCTGGAGGCACTCGGGCGGGACAACTTCGCACGGCAGTCGGCCGCCGTCACGTTCGCACGGCAGGCGGCCGATCGGCGGCGCTCCGCCGATGACATGCTGTTCGAAGCCTGGGCGGGTTGCCGAAACCCAGGGTGGGACGGCGCCGGTGCGGCGGCGGTGCCAAAGGAGCGACTGGCCGTCGCCATCCAACTCGTGCGGTCGCTCCCGATCCAGTACCCCCCGCCCGAGGCGACCGGGGAACCCGATGGGGACTTCTCCCTGGAGTGGTACCGCGGACGCCGCCGGGTGCTGGCGGTAAGCGTGGCGGGAGGCGGCTTGCTTCATTGGTCGGCATTGATCGGAGACGACGATCCCAGGGGAACGTCTCGCTACGATCCCAGGGCAGGCGACGCCGTTCCCGAAATCCTCGTGCAAATCCTTTCGCGTATCTATCGGTGAGATGTTCCAGCCGGATGCGGTCCCGCCGGTATGTGAAGACGAGACGGTGGCACGGTTCGTGCTGCACAAGGACCACGTCCGCGCCGACCACACGGTCAAGCACCATGAGTTCGTTCCCTACAAGCTTCAAGACCTGTCGGTGACCCGCCACGCCATGGCCACGGAGTCCGAGATCTGGGCCGAGGGGCGCGAAGTCGCCCGCCTTCGTGATCGGCCGCTGCTTGGTCGAGTAGACCTTCTCGTCCGCGACTGCCACATCGGTGGCTTGGCTGTGATCGCAGCCCCGCTCCCGGCTTCCGGCCGCAGGGTCCTGGCGAACCCGAACCACGCGAACGTTTCCCAATACCCACCGTCGAAGCCGGATCAGCTGTCCTTGGCCCAGAAGATCGCGGCGAAGGCGACGAGGCTGCTCCCGCCAACGGCCACCGACGACGACGGTATCGGCACCGCGGGGAATTGAGCATCGTCCTCTCGGCCGCTGCCCTGCCGGGGCCACGCCGTCGGGCGTGCAGACGGTCACGACGAGGCTGCCGAAGCGCCGCTCGTGCGGCAGCTTCGCCGCCGGGGAGACGAGGTAGTTGCGGCCGAGAGGGTGATGACTGCGGAACGCCGCCAGCGCCCGTGGTTCGAACGCGCCCGGGTCCCACGTGCACTCGATCGCATCGACGGTGTCGCGGTCGCGGGCGATCACGAAGTCGATCTCGTGCCCCTTCTTGTCCCGCCAGTAGCGCGGCGGGTGATCGGGAAAACAGCTCGTCACATGCTCGAGCACGAGATGCTCCCACAGCACCCCCAGGTCGTCGGGGCGCAGGGGGTCCCAGCCGCGGGCGAAGCTGACGAAGCCGGTGTCGAAGCCGTAGACCTTCGGCTGGCGAACGATCTCAGCGTTGGCACCGCCGTGGAACGGCCGCACGGGCGTGATCGCATGGGTGATCTCGAGCGCCCGCAGATGGCTTTCGACGGTGGCCCGGGCGATGCCGACGGCCCGGGCGGTCTTGGCGGTCTCGAACAGCCCGCCGCTCTGCCGCAGCAGGTATTCGAACACGGCCGAAAACCGATTCACGTCGCGGAACCCGAACAGCCGCTGGATGTCACGCGAGAAGAACGAATCGAGCCATTCCCTGTAGAAGGCCGCCCGTTTCGCGCCGGCGAGCAGCGCTGGCGGCAGTCCACCGTGGAACAGCCGCGTCAGCAGGGGCACCCCGAAGGCCTCGAGTTCGCCCCAGCCAACGGGAAGGAGCGTGACCGTCCGCTTCCGGCCAGTGAGCGTGTCGCGGAATTTCCGGCTCGCGGCCAGCGTCGATGAGCCGGTGGCGAGCACCTTGAGCCGGGGGAACCGATCTGCCGCGATCTTCAGGATCCGCGCCGGATCGCGCAGTTGGTGGATCTCGTCGAAGATGAGCACCGGCTTGGCACACTGGGCCAGGAACAACTCCGGATCCCGCACCATCTCCTCGACTGCGGGCAGATCGCAGTCCAGATAGAGGCAGCGTTCGGCCCCGAGACTTTCGGCGAGCGTGGTTTTGCCACTGCGGCGCACGCCGCTGAGCCAGACGATCGGCGCCTCCGCCCATGCGGACTCGATGCGACGCCGCCAGGAAGGCCTCTCGAACATGCCATCATACTAGTCATTCAATAGAACCAAATGCAAAGTACGATACCGTCGCCAACGGTTGACGGGGGTTGGTGAAATCGGAGGGGTTTGATCCAGAGTTGGCTCTTTCGGGCATGATTTGCGCCCTGCCTGGCTGCGTCCGTGCGGCAGGGCATGGTCATCGCGGTCAGACCTGATACGACCGGAAGCCGCGGGACACGAAGTACATCGTGTCGGCGCTGATCGTGAACTCGGCGCCGTAGGGGTCGTAGAGGGTGATCGTTCCGTACTTCAGGTCGACCGTCTTCACCATGAAGACGTGCTGGCCACGACGCTCGTTGTCCGCCACCTGTGTGATGCCATCGCCGTCCCGGCTGAGGATCGACGGGCCGCCGAGTGTCACCGCGCGGCCGGACTGCCACTCGGTCAGCAGGCGCTTGAACATCGCGCCGGCATTGACGAACACGCCGGGGTCGGGTACGCCGCCCCGCGTAGCGTCGGCCTTGCCGTTGGAGAAGTAGCTGCTGTCCGGAAGACCGAGGGCCCGCTCGACGCTGATTCCGGGGGCGCTGCCGTCGGCGATCGAGTCGTACGTCCCCCTCTGGTCGCGGTGATACGCCCATGCCTTCTCCACGACCGAGACCCAGTTCACCCGATCGGTCCTTCGCCCGGCGTACGCCAGCCGGCCATCGGCGGGATCACGATGGAAGTCGGCATCCACCCGCACCACGGCGTCGCTGCCGTCGGCGTTGTGGAAGTGGACCGCGAACGTGCCGTCGCCGAGATCGGTGACGAGCTGGCGGATCCGGTCGGGGGCGGTCTTCGCGATCGACGCCAGGGCCGACATGAAGTAGCAATCTCCGACGCGGCCCTGCTCGATATCGGTGAACACGGGCCCAGCCGCGCCGAAGAGGACGACCCGATCCTGCCGCACCGCCGTCAGGCCGAGCGGGCCGTCCGCCTCGCGTTGAACCGGGTCGATGAGTTGCTGCCCGTCGAGCTCGCGCGTCGGAGTCTGGGTGCGGGCAGTGACCCCCGAGCGGACCGTCACGGGCCTCTCAACCGTCACACCACCGATCGTGACCGGCACCATCACGGTCGTGTAGAACGGCTCTTCGACACGGTTCGTCGCGAACCCGGCCACACGATGCACGTGCCCGAGGGTGGTCTCCTCGGCCGATGCGTCGCCGATCCGCTCCGTCGCCTCGCCATCGAGCCAGAACGAGTCGCTTCCGGCCTGCCCCCAGAGCACGTCGCGCTGCCCGCCGCCGATCGTGACGATCGTGTCGTCGCCATTCCCGGCCGCGATGAAGTCGGCCCCGGACCCACCGACGATCAGGTCGTTGCCGTCCCCCCCGTAGATGGTGCCGGCGAACGGGCTGTGATTGATGATCGTGTCATGACCGGCGAAGGCGTCGACGCGCAGGCTGGCGAACGCGAAGGGGGAAAGCGCGTTGGTGAACGAGCGGGACAGCACCGTCGCGTCGGCGTTGTCGCTGATCGTCACGCGGAGCGTGTCGAAGGCCGTCAGCACCGGTCCGGGCACCGCCTTTGCCGGAGTCCACTCGATGACGATCCGGTCGTCGCCCGGCGTTCCGGTGATACCGAGGATCCCACCGGCGACGCTCGAATCCGCGGCCATCAGGTGGCGGGGCTCGAGCGGCTCGAGCCCGGCGGCGATCGTCGTCGGCCGCCGGCAGTTCCGCTTCAGGTGTCGCATGGTCGTCGCTCCTTCGCGGTTCGAGGAAGGTCGGCGGCCTCCACGCGGCGCCGACGAATGACAGCAGAAGCGAATCGCGTGCCAGATCGGATCGCCTCTCCCGCCGGGGGGGTGCCCGGGGCCTCCGATCGAGCGCAGCGGCCGGTCCAAACGTGTTTCGGCGACGAGCGGAACGGCCGCGGGCGATTCACGCCACGCGCGAGGCATGTGTACGATTCCGCTCCGATAGCGCACCGTTCTGCACACCACCCCCCCCCGCGTGGCGGCCATGATCCCCTTCGAGCAGTCAACCACCACCGTGGTCTGACTCGGGATCCTGGCGATCACGGCGCTGGGCTGGTTCCTCCACTACAAGGCCCGCCCGTTCGTCATCGCGGGCGTGGTCCTCGCAGCGCTCGCCGCCGAGGCCGGACTGATCGATCGCTGGGTCGTCACCGACCGCGAAGCGATCCAGGATCTCCTCCCGCGCCTCGCCACCGCCGCCCAGCGCCGCGATGCCGCCACCGTGCTGGCGGCGATCGATCCGGCGCTCCGCCCCGAGGAAGTCCTGATCACACGGCTCGACCTGGCAGTGGATCGGACCGCCACGCCGAAGAATAGCCCGGTAAAATGGCACTTCCACAAGCGTTGCCCGAAGGATGAGCGGCTCGTGAGCGGGTTGCTTCCGCCTCCCGAGCCTGCCCCGGCCCGGAAAGCCGTTCCCAGGGTCGTCCGCCTTCCCCTCCGAAGTGGCGTTTTTCTCGTGTCGGCGCAGGCCGCGTCCCAGTTCGCAGTTTCCCGACATGCGTGGGTCGCGTCCGGCAGTGGTCAGAGGCGGTGGATGTCGATCGCGGGCAGCTCGTCGGGCGAAGATTGGAAGACGTCGCAGTCGTCATGGACCTGGACGAGTTCGCCTCAGTCGGGTCGGCGTGGCCGGCATTGGAGAAACTGATCCAGGCGGTGCGGAGGCCAACGACCCCTTGGCGGGAAGCGGCGTCCGTTGGCCCCCAGACGACGGATGAGTCCCGAGCCGGTTGCCGCTGGGGAGCGCGATCCCGGAGGCCGCGACTGCCGATCGCGGCGGCCGCGTCGAGCGGCACTGGCCGGCGAACTCCCGCGAGGGGCAGCTCCTCGCCAACGGCGGGATTCTCCGCGGTCTGTCGAGCCGCCCCGGGCCCATCCGCCCCGGAGCCAATTGTCCGCCCCCGCCTTTCCGCGGGAATCCGCAGAAAAACCGGTTCGGCCGGCACCGGGCCGCCCCCGCTGGCCGCGGCGCTCGGGCCGCGCCTACCGTTGGCCGAGCCGGGGCAGGCGGACGAGGGGTGCAAACCCAGCACCCGCGACCCGGCCAGAGGATCTCGGACGACGAGTTGCCTGGGCCTTCGCCTCTCTGCGGAGCCGCGGCACAGCGTCAGCCGGTGGAGCGAGCGCCCGTGGGCTCGCCGGTGTCACCAGGGCTGTCGCGTCGAAAAGCATTTCGGCGGCGTGTGTTGAACGGATTCTGGTCCGTTCCATTTCTCCGCGAAAGGCTCCTTCATGTCTTCCACCTCCATGCCCGCCCGGCGGGTCGCGATCGGTCGGTTCCGCTTGCCAGCCGCCATCGGCAGCACGCGTGCCTGGTCCCGGTTCGCCACGCTCCTCGCCACAGGGTTGGCGCTCACCGCGGCCCGACCCGCGGTGGCCGGTCCCGAGCTCACCATCGGGAACGTCAACACGTTCGCGACGAGTTCTTCGGGCACCAACCCCACCGGCACCTGGACCCTCGGCGACAAGGACTACACCTACCTCAGCTCCTCCACCACCACCGGCACCACCGGATGGCTCGGGTTCGAGCGGATCAAGATCCTGGAGAACGTCAATCCGGCTCTCTACAGCCACCAGTTCCTGATTGACAGCCTCTCCGACTACAACTCCCCCACGGAGCTGTTCCTCGGCTACCGGATCCGCATCAACGGCTCCGCCGGGCCGCTCACCTTCCAGGACGTGAGCATGTCGCAGATCTTCTCCGGCAACACCGTCGAGGTGTGGAAAGACGTGTTCGGCTCGCTCGCCGCGTACAACGCCGCCACCGGCCCCGGCGCCGGGAATCTGGCAACCTTCTACAGCATCGACGGCTCGGCGACGCCGACCGTCAACCTGCCCTCGAACCTGACCGAACTGTGGGTTCGCGACACGTTCAAGCTGTCGGATCCGGGTGGCAGCGTGTCGTCGATCAACAACACGTTCCGGCAGACGGTGCCGGAGATCGACCCGCAGTCGTTCGCCAGCGTCCTGGCGATCGTCACCGGGGCCCTCGGCCTCCTCGAACGGCGGGCGCGCCGCTGGCTGGGCCTGGCGCTGCCGGTCTGATCGGTCGGGGTCGCCGGGCCGCAGCGCCCGGTCGATCGCAGTGCAACCCTTCGCGCCGGGCCGGGCATCGCAAGGTGTCCGGCCCGGTGTCGTTTTTCGACACGCACGGCGCGGGCCGCTGTGCCCGAACGACCGCGGCCGCCAGGCTACTCGTCGCCGTCGAAGGCGTCGGGGATCGCGCCGGGGCCGGTCACCGGGCGGCGGGCGGGGTTCCAGGCCCGCGGGCGGACGACGTCGCTCACCAGCCCCACCGCCTCCAGGCTGCGGATCACCCACCACGACATGTCGAGCTCCCACCAGCGGTGCCCGTGGGCGGCGGCGCGTTGGTCGGCATGGTGGTTGTTGTGCCAGCCCTCGCCGTGGGCGAGGAGGGCCACCAGCCAGTTGTTGCGGCTGTTGTCGGTGGTCTGGTAGTTGCGGTAGCCCCAGGTGTGCGACAGGGAATTGACCGCCCAGGTGCCGTGGAGAACGACCACCGTCCGCAGCGCCACACCCCACACGGCCATGCTCACCGCGAGGCGGACCGCCTCGGCGGCGCCGCCGGTCCACCAGCCGATCGCCGCCCCGATCGCCACCAGCGCCACGGCGTGGGCCAGATAGACGAAAAACCACATGTCGTGCCGCTCCATCTCCAGATAGAAGCGGTCGCGGAGCAGGTCGCGGACGTAGCGCTCGTACGACCCGGTGCGGTCGAGGTTGCGGTGACGCACGAGGAGCCAGCCGGTGTGGCCCCAGAAGAACCCGGCCAGCGGACTGTGCGGGTCGGGTTGCTCGTCCGACTCGCGGTGGTGGACGCGGTGGATCGCCACCCAGCGGGCCGGTGAGCCCTGGAGCGTGCAGATGCCCAGGACCGCCAGGAGGCGCTCGAACCACACCGGACAGGCGAAGCCGCGATGCGTGAGGAGGCGGTGGTAGCCGATCGTGATCCCGCACATCCCGAAGAGAAAATGACCGGCCACCGCGGCCACCAAACCTGTCCAGGTGAAACACCAGGGCACGACGGCCGCGGCCGCCAGCAAGTGCAGCAACCCGAGAACGATCACCTGGGGAAGGTCGGCGACGACCGGCACAGTGTCGATGGGGCGGGGAAGCCGCTCTCCCGGAACGATCACGGCAGCGGGAGAGATCGCAGTGTCGCCATCGGTGACGGTCGCCATGCGTGGCAGCCTCGGGTCGGGAACGAGGATCCTGCCGGAAAGCGGGTTGCAGCGGGTGCAATCCCGCGTGCCGACCATTCCCACCGGCGACCGGGCATTCCGGCATGGACGCGGTTGTAGCCGTTGCCCAGGCGCCTGTCGACGACCCGGCAGGCCAACCCCATCCTCCCCAGCCCGGACAGGCGGCAGAGCCTGCCGCGCGCGGCGCTCGAGCGGGGTGGCATGCCGATCGGGAAAGGGGTCGGGAGCGCGGGCAGGCGCCGCCGGTCCATCGAACCGCCGGCGCTGGCCGCGCAGGTGCCCGCCCGCAGGGCGATCAACAGCCGCTGGCCAGCCGGTGGCGACGATCGCCGTCACCTTCAACCGGCCGGTGCAGGGGTGTCGATCGACGACTTCGTCCTCCGCTCAGGCAACACAGCGGTCCTCCGCTCAGGCCAGCACAGCGGTCCTCCGCTCAGGCTCGACAGAGGGGCTTCGCGGGTCCCCGGGAAGGGCAAGGCCGTTCCGCGACGGTTTCGCTGCGGGTCGGGCGGGCAGGATCGTCGGTCAGCCGCGCCGCCGGGGCGCGGCCAGACTTGCCACCGGGGCGCGGGGCGCCCTCCCGTCGTCGAGCGAGCCCTCCCGTGACTGCCAGCACGCGCCCACGCCGCCGCCGCCTCCACCACCGCGTCTACGTGGTGGAACTCGCCCCGGCCGTGCGCCGCGACCGGCGCTTCGTGGCCCAGAACCGCTACACCACGCCGGCGATGACCTGCCTCTACGTCGGCTCCACCGGCGTCGATCCGGAGGTCCGCTTCGCCAACCACCGCCGCGGGCACAAGGCCTGCCCCCTCGTGCGCCGCCACGGGCTCCGCCTCCGGCCCGATCTCTACGCCGACTTCCCGGCGATGACCTGGGAAGATGCCCTGGCCACGGAAGTCGCCTGGGCCCAGGAACTGCGCGAAGCAGGCTACGCCGTCTACCAGCACTGACCAGATCCGCGCTCGCGGAGCAGCACTCGCGGATCAACATTCGGGGGATCATGACTCGCGGATCCGCACCGCCTCACCGGCATGCCGCGGATGCCGGCCCGCTCCGTCGACCGCGCTCGGGCCCCCCGCAGCCGATGCTCGCCCCTCGGCCGTTGCCCTTCAGCCGATGATTGAACGGCGCCGGGCGAGGTAGTCCCACACCACGAACCGGTCGAGCTCCTTGCCCGCCGTGAAGAACACGCGCCCCCGCGCCGTCCGCGCCAGGCGGTAGGCGAACTGGATGTCTTCCCGCGACTGCGACTGAGGAGGAAGACGTTGATCGTGATCCCCTCGCGCCGGCAGGCTTCCGCCTCGCGGAGCGTGGCCTCCTCGGTGCGCTTGTGGGGCGGGTAGAGGAGGAACAACTGCTGCCCCTCGAAGTGCGCCGTGGGGAGGCCGTCGGTGATGAGGATCACCTGCCGGTTGGGGGTGTCCTGACGGGCGAGGTGCTGCCGCGAAAGCTGGAGGGCGTGCTGGATGTTGGTGAAGTGGGGCGGGATCCGCCCCTCGCTCATCGCCGGATCACCCATGTCGGCCCGGAGGCGCACGACGGAGTCGAACAGCGTCACCGGCTTGGGGAGCAGGGTCACCACCTCACCGGGGGCCCGCGGCTTGGCGAAGGAATACATCTCGATGAACTGCAGGTAGTCGCCGGGGTATTCCCGGAGCACCAGCCCCTGGAGGGCCAGCGCCATCCGCTTCACGCTCACGTACAGGCCGCCGTAGCGCATCGACCCGCTCATGTCGAGGACCACGGTGGTGGCGCACTTGGGGGTGTTGCGCGTCCGGTGGACCTCGATGTCGCGGGGCTCCATTCGCAGGGGCCGCTCCGCCCCCGCGCGGAGCATGGCGTTGACCAGCGACCCCGGGATGTCCATGTGAGCCACCGAGTCGCCGAACTCGTAGGGACGGGTGGGCACCATCTCCACGGAACCGTCGCCGACGACCCCCACCTGGTGGCGGCCGGTGCGCGACGGATCGAGGGCCGAGAAGATCTGTTCGAGGAGCTTCCCCTGGAAGATCCGCAGGGCCTTGGGGGTGAGCTGATAGCCGCGTCCGCTCTTCTCCAGCCCCTGCTGGGAGGCGAGCTGCTGCACCATCGCCTCCACCTGGCGGCGGAGCTGTTCCAGGTCGTCGAGTTGCCCCTCCTCGGCGTAGCGGCCCAGGGCCTGCATGTCGATGAGGCCGATCCGCGCGTTCTTCCGCGCTTCCTCGATCTGCTGGAGGAGGCGCTCGATCTCCTCCAGCTCCTCCTTCACCTCGAGGGCTTCCGGCACCGTGAGCTTCTCCCGCCCGGTGAAGGTCCAGCGCGTGGCGAGCTCGTCGACTTCGTAGACGGCCCCGAGACGCTCGGAGAGGCCCATCAGCGCCGCCGCGAACGGCGCCTGGTCGTCGTCCTGGGCGTACCAGAGCATCTCCAGTTGCCGGAGCTGCTCCCCGTGGACCGCGCGGTCGAACGCCTCGCGGTGGGCCTTGGGCGGCCGGATCCGCTGCGCCGCCTCACGGAAGGCGGTGCGGGCCTTCTTCCGCACGGTGTCGGTCTCGTAGCGCGCGAGGAGCGCCCGGCGCCGGTCCTCGAGGATCCGCTTCAGGGAGTCGAGCGACGGGCCGAGGCCGCGGATCTGCTCGGGGTCGAGGACCACGGCGCTGGCCAGCTCCTCCTCCGTGAGGTCGTCGACACTGCCGTATTCCAGCAGGTGCTCCATCGCCGGCGACACGAGATCGGCGGCCGGCGGCCGCGGCGGCGGGATGCGGACAGGATCGTAGCGCTGGTAGGAGTGGACGATCCCACCGAGGGTGTCACGGTTCGGCATCGGTCAACGGAACCCCTTGGTGTCGTAGATGGTGTGGCCGTGGAGCTGGATCCGCGAGATCCGCTCGGTGGCGTACAGACCGGCGAGCACGAACTCGATGCACGCCGCCCGGACCGCCGGATCGCGCGAGGCGTTGACCTCGAAGGCCTTCTCCCAGACCTCGGGGACGGTGGCCACGATCCCCTCGTAGGCCGCCGACGGCACCATGTCGCCGACCTCGATCTTCACCCCCTGGGCGAAGATCTTGGCGATGGCGTCGAGGCCGTGCTTGTCGACGTATTCCTCGAACACGGTGGCGATGGCCTGGGCGACCACGGCGTCGAGCACCTGCCGCTCGGTCATCTGGTGGCTCCCCATCAGGTCGAGCTCGAGCTTGCCGAGGCTCGACGAGTAGAGATGGCCGAGGTCGCTGACGCGCGGCACCGCCGGCCGCTCCCCGAGGCGCACCGCCCGCTGCCTTGCGCTCGCCACCATCGTGCGGTAATTGGCGATCGAGAACCGGGCGCTGACCCCCGACTGCTGGTCGATGAACTTGCTCGCCCGGGCGGCGATCGTGACCTGCTCGACGATCTCCTTCATGAACGGCGGCACGACCACCGGCCACTCCCCGCCCAGATCGACCGCCGCCTCCTGCTCCACCACCTGGATGCCGAGGGCGCGTTCGCGCGGGTAGTGGGTGTGGATCACCGCGCCGATGCGGTCCTTGAGCTGGGGGATGACCTTGCCGGAGCGGTTGTAGGTGGAGGGGTTGGCCGAGAACAGCAGCATCACGTCGATGTCGAAGCTGACGGGATAGCCGCGGATCTGCACGTCGCGCTCCTCGAGGATGTTGAACATCCCCACCTGCACCAGCTCGTCGAGCTCGGGCAGCTCGTTCATGGCGAAGATGCCGCGGTGCATGCGGGGAATGAGGCCGAAGTGGAGGGCCTCCTCCGCCCCCATGCTCGTGCCCCCGGCGAGCTTGGCCGGGTCGATCTCCCCGATGATGTCGGCGAACTTCGTGCCCGGGGCGAGGCGCTCGGCGTAGCGCTGCTGGCGCGGCCACCAAGCGACGGGCACGTCGGCGGGGTCGCGCTCGGCCACGAGCCGGCGCCCGGCCCGGCTGATCGGCGCGGTGGGGTCGTCGTGGAACGGGATCGCCGGATCGTCGAGGGAGGGGATCCACTCGTCGAGGAACCGCACCACCTGGCGCATGAGGCGGCTCTTGGCCTGCCCCTTCTCGCCGAGGAACAGCATGTCGTGGCCCGCCAGCAGGGCGACGTTGATCTCCGGGATCACGGTGTCGTCGTAGCCCACGATGCCCGGGAACAGCTCCTCCCCGGCGGCGAGCGCCCGGGTGAAATTCTCGCGCACCTCCTCCTTGACCGATCGGCTCCGCCAGCCGGAAGCGCGCAGGGCGGCGAGCGTGCGGGGCAGGGGGGCAGTGGACGAGTGCGACATCGGCGCGGTCTCCGGGGAACGGAACGCCCCGATTCTAGACCGCTGCCGCCGGCTGTCGCGCGGATCGGGCACTGGGAGAGGCCGGGGAGCCCCGCGCCGTCAGGCGGCCGCCGCCGGCTGGAGGAGGGGCAGGCGGATGGTGATCGCCGTGCCCCGACCGGGCGCCGACTCCACCCGGATCCGGCCATGGTGCCCTTCGATGATCTCGCGGCAGGCGGCGAGGCCCAGGCCGTTGCCCCCCTTGCCCGTCTCGTCGGGACCCGACTTGGTGGAGAACCCGGCCTCGAACATCCGCCGCATCACGTCGGGGGTCATGCCGCAGCCGGTGTCGCGGACCGTGAGATCGACCGTGCCGTGGGCGGGATCGCGGGCCAGGCGGATGATGAGCCGCCCCCCCTGGGGCATCGCCTGCCGGGCGTTGACCAGGAGGTTGAGGAGCACCTGCTGGATCTGCCCGGGATTGGCCGCGACGCGCGGCACCGGCTCGATCTCGCGCTCCACCTGGACGCGGTACTTCGCCATCTCGCGTTCGAGGAGCACCAGCACGTCCTCGACGAGGGCCGCCAGGTCGGTGGGCTCGAAGCGGTGCGACCGGCTCCGCGACATGCCCAGCACCGACGAGGTGATCCGCGCGGCCCGGGTGCCGGCGGAGAGGATCCGCTCCAGCGCCTTGTCGCGCGTGGCGGCATCCTTGTGGCGCAGGCCGAGTTTGGCGTAGTTGAGGATCGTCGTCAGGGCGTTGTTGAACTCGTGGGTGGTCGTGCCGAGGAGCTCGCCGAGCGTG
>RFRL01000052.1 GCA_009924545.1 Planctomycetia bacterium
GGCCCGGACAGGGTGTCCTACGGCGCTATCATGCGCGAGTACGCCCGTCAGCGGGGTCTGCGGCGGATCATGATCCCCGTGCCGGTGCTCACGCCGCGGCTGTCGAGCCTGTGGCTCAAACTCGTCACACCCCGGTATGCGAAGGTGGGCCGGAAGTTGATCGACGGCTTGAAGAATCCCACGGTGGTCACCGACACGACGGCGATGACCGTGTTGCCGCTGCGGCCGCGCGGCCTGGCGGAGGCGGTGCGGGAGGCGATCGACGACGAGGACCGCTCATTCGCCGGCCGGCGCTGGGCCGAAACCGCCGACGTCGATGAACTGCCGGCGCGGTACGGGGGCCGGACCGAGGGGACGCGCCTGGTAGACCACCGCCACGCCACGGTCGCCGTGCCCCCGGAGCGGGCCTTCGCTGCCATCGAACGGATCGGCGGCGTGCACGGCTGGTACGCCCACGACTGGCTGTGGCAATTGCGCGGCTGGATCGACCGGATCTTCGGCGGTCCGGGGATGGGCCGCGGCCGGCGCGACCCCGACCGGCTCGCGACCGGCGACACGCTCGACTGCTGGCACGTCGAGGTCTGCGACCCGCCCCGCCGGCTGCGGCTGGCGGCGGAGATGCTCCTCCCCGGCCGGGGCTGGCTGGAGTTCGAGGTGGTGCCCTTGGAGCACTCGGTGACGATCCACCAGACCGCCATCTTCGACCCCAAGGGTCTGTTCGGGCTGGCCTACTGGTATGCCATCTGGCCGCTCCACGAAGTGGTGTTCCGGCAGATGCTGGCGGGGATCGTCCGCGCGGCGACCGAGCGAGCGTGAAACGCTTCGCATTGCAGGAACCATCGCCCACGCGTCGTAGCGACGGGCGTCCGTCACCCGACCGTGCGCACAAACACGCGCGTCAGTCCGGCGATCGCCAGCAACTCATAACCGGCGCGGACAAGGTGGTCCCGGACCTTGACGTCTGTGCTTTCGGACAGCGCCTCGATCGTGATGACCTTCGGTCGGTAGGCATCGATATTCAGCGAAACGAGCACGGCAAAGTCCTGTCCCTCGCAATCGATGTTGAGGTAGTCGATGGGTTGCTCACGGAAAGGTGACGCTTCGAGGATCGAGTCCAGCGTGACCGTGCGCTGAGCCCGCTCCCCAGCGCCACCAAGCGTGATGCATTCCGTCGCTTGATTGATCTCCGAGCGTTCATAGGGATGGCTCGCATCCGAAACCGCCGCGCACACGTTCCAGTCGTCGGGACGAAGATCTCGAAAACGCTTGACTTTCTCCGGGTTCATGTCGATGTTGACCCCGCGAAACCCGGCCTTCCAAAGAAGCAGTGTGTTGGAGAACAACACCGGGTGAAAGGCACCGACATCGACATAGATGCCCTTTGTCACCCCCTTGCCGACGAGCAGCTCCTTCACCAGCCGGTCCTCGCCGAATTGCGAAAACGACGGGATGAAGTGGCGGATTTCCTCCCGAGACAGTTCGAGGGGCTGTCCATTTCGAAGCCACGTGATCAGCACGTTCACGAACTTGGTGGCGAACCGAGAAGCCGTATACCGCAGTATCGTTACCATGCGAGCACCCTCGTTCCCTGGGAGTACTGCGGCTCCGGTACCGTGGGCCTTCACAGGGAAAACCGCGAACCCGGCACGCCTCTGCAGTCCGCGCGGAGGGTGAAAAGTGACGAATCCCCTTCGGCATGGGTGAGCTTACGAAAGCGGGGGACCCCGTCAAGACGAGCCGCGATCTGTACGTCGCTCGGCGGACGTCTCCCCGGCACGGTGCCGACGCACGTCCCACGCCGCGGGAAGGCCGCGCGTTGCGCCGGTGTCCGCCGCAACCTTTCGGCAGGCCGCTGCACGCACTCCCGGCCGCTCTCCTCGCCATCGATCTCGATCGTCGTGGGGAGATGCCGAAGCGGGACGGCACGTCCCCGGCGCCGACCGGCCCCAGCGCACCACACCGATCACCACAGACACGATGAAGGCCAGCGTCGCGACGCCGATCACGAGGCCGATCCCACCCGGCATGACGAGGTCGACGTTGACCAGCGTGGCGTGCTCCACCACGATTGCACAGGGGATGGCGGCGATCACCAGCACCGCCCGGTCGGACCACTGCGGGGGATCGCCCCGACCCGCGATGGCTTCATGGCCGCGACATTCCGCGCGAGAGGGCCTGCCGGTACTTCTCGGAATCCCAGTTCATGAGCTCCTCGATCTCGGCGTCGCCCAGCGTCGCCAGGAGCACACCGTCAGCCTGCCTGCGGATCACCTCGTAGTAGCATCGGAGCTGTGCTACCTGGGCCGCTGTCACCTCCGACCTCTGCAACACACCCTTGCCGGCGACGAACACGAACGGCGGTGCATCCTCCCCGGCACCCACCGACGACGGCAACTCCTCCTCCGCGCGGACAACGGCCGCAGGCCCGAGGAACACCACGTGGTCGGGATAAAGCGCCCAGTCGGACCGCACCCGGCTGAGCCACCCGGGATCGATCGCCAGCAGTTCAATTGCCCGATCCGCACACCGCACGTACCCCGTGCCCGGAGGAGCATGCCAAGCAGCCGCATGGGCCGTGCCTGCGGGGGACAACGGAGGGGTGGCACAGGACTCCAGCACACCCCGGAGGCGGGCATCGACGTCTTCGACATCGTCGCCACCGACGACGATGCCATGATTCATCAGGCACACCACACGACAGTCCGGAGACGCGGCGAGCACCCCGGCCACCGCGCGGGCCAACTCCACCCCGGGCTTGCGGTAGGGGACGAATCCCTCCGCGCCGGTCGGCCCCAGGCAGCGCTCCATCTCCTCCCGCGCCTCGCGCCGCACCAGCCGGGCCAGCACCTCGATCGCGTGGACATGGACCACGACCCGCCACGGCATCAGTCCGTGGAGGCTCGTCTCGATCGATGGCCGCAGTCGCGCCTCACCCAAGACCCGCGGGACCGCGCCGAAGTCGCCCGCGGCGACACTCTTCCGCAACGCCCCCATGTCCACGGGGACGAACACGTCGGCGCGTTCCGCCTCGGCGAGCCATGTCCCCGAAGCCTTCACCCACAGGACATCGCCTTCCTTCCACGAGACGTTGCCACCCGCGCCCTGCACCAGCAGCGGATCGGCGCCGAGTCGGGCGCAGTAAGACCGCACGGATCGCGCGAGGTCGTGATCGCTCGGTTTCATCATCGGTCACCGAGTCTCGCGATCAGGTGCCGCACGGCGGCGAACTGCGTGAAGGTGGCATCCGCACTGTCGGCCCCACGGCCCACGTCCACTCCGTCGTGGACCTTCTGCAGCGTCACGGCGTCGATCGCCAGCCGTGCGCCCCGCGTGTCGGTGACCGGGTTGTCGCCGATCATCCACACGCGTTCCCCGCGCGGTTGCAGTTTGGCGACCGCCATCCTGAACGGGGCCGCGTGCGGCTTCTCGCATCCAGCCTCCTCGCTGGTGACGACACAATCGAAAGAACTGTCCAGCCCGAAGTACACCAGCTTCCGGAACTGGATTTGCGCCGTCAGATCGGTCACCACACCGCTGGGGATTCCCGCCAACCGCAGGTCGTCGAGCAACTCTCGCACCTCGTCAAACAGCCGCGCCCTGCCGAGAAACGTGCGCCAGTAGGTCTGTTCCAGGTCGAGCGCCAGGAGCACTTGCGACCCCAAGCCGATGATCTCCAGCAAGCGTTGCATGTAGATCAGCCGACTGTGGGACGCCGCGGTCTCCTTCAGTCGCGCCTTCACCTCCTGCCGAGCCTGGACAAACGCCTTGTCGAAGTCCTGGACGGAGACCGACAGGGTGCTGCGTACCTTCTCCCGAACCGCCTCCATCCCCGCCGCGTGGGCCGGGTCGTAGGCGTAGAGCGTGTTGTCCAGGTCGAACAACACCGCGTCGGGGAGCCGGTCGAAACGTCCGTGGTCGAAATTGTTCACGTCAGCGTGTGCCTCGTCAAAGCGTAGCTGACGTGCGAAAGGGTGATCAATTGCATCAACCCCAACGTGCCATCCTGCCACTGCGGGCCGATGTCGAGGAAATCGCGGATCTCGGGGCAGACGATTGCCGCTGCCACCGCGATGTCCGCTGCCGAGACGTCGCCCTCGATGACCATCCGCAGTTCGCGGGTCTCGGCGCTGGCATGCAGGTCCACCCGCAACCCGCACAGCCCGACGAGCGTCCGGCTGAGGGTCCGCTCGTTGAAAGCCAACCGGGTCCGCACCTCGAGTTTCAGGCGCAGGGGCATGCCTTGGCGATCTTCGTCGAGCATCGCCGCGTCGACCGGCTGCAGTGAGAACACCAGGTCGGCGTGTTGCGCCTGCGGCTTGATGAAGCGCTCCCCATCGGGCCTGCGCCGCTCCATCGAGGCGATCACTTTCTCACGATCGTGGCCGCGTTGACCGACGTCGCGGGCGATCTTGAAATACCGGCGCAGCCCCTCGTCGATGTCGAGGAAAACCTTGAGGTCGCAACAGTCGCGGACGAGCGGCTGGTAGAGCGCGTGCAGTCCGCTCACCAGGATGAAGTCGTTGCTGCGCACATGGATGCGCCTCGTCATCTTGCCCCTGGCGTGATCATAGTGCCGGAGGTTGACCGCCTTCCCGTTCACGAGCGCCACGAGGTCCCGGGAATACGCCTCGAGGTCGTTGGCCATCGGGTTGAGGTGTGTCATCACCTGCCACATCGGCTTCTGCCGGTCCCACAGGTGGTAATCGTCACCTGAGAGACGCACCACCGAATGCTCGCCGAACAGGTTGGCGAGGGCGTTGACGTAGGTGTCCTTGCCAACCCCCGAGTCGCCGGCGATGGCGATGACGAATGGCTTGCGGCTCTGGCGGTAATAACTGCTCTGACCGATCGACTCGCGCCGCAAGCGCACCGCGAGGATCAGCCCGACGGCCACCATCATCGTGTGCAACAGGGAGCTGACGCGGGTCGCCGCACTCCCCTGGGGCAACAGCGAGGCCACGTCAAGTCCACCGCCATAGGCGAAATGCAGGGGAGTGACCGCCAGCGTGCTGAGCACGTACATCACCCCGAAGCCGAACACGAGGAGCATCGCCGTGCGGTCGCTGAGCGCCTGGTAGAAGCACAGGAACGGTACACACCACAGGAACCACCCGGGGGCTGCCGGCGTGAGGAGTACGACGGCCCAGAACGCCATCCCCATCGTGGCTTGGAAGATGGTGAAATTCGGGCGGCCGATGCGCCATGCCGTGTACAGCAACAGGATGTACACCAAGGGCACGATATTGACGTCAAAACCGTTGCCGAAGCTGATGCTCAGGCTGTAGATCTTGGCGATCTCCGGATTGCTCACGAGCATCCGCACCGCTGCCGGTGACCGGATGAACGGAACGCCGAGCACGACTCCGGCCACCACGCAACCGATGACGAAATGCTGATACCGTTGGCGGAGCGCGCGATTCCGGTACAGGTAGATGAGGAAGAAGGGGGCGGCGACCACCATGCTCAGTTTGGCAGACACCGCAGCCACCAGCGTCACGCCCGCCCCGAACATCCGGGTCGATCGCAGCAGATACAGCGCGCCGACGAGAAGGACCGCCGGAATGAGATCGTTGTAGCCGAGGGCGTAACTGGCGACGATGACGACCGGTGAAAGCCAGTACGCCACGACGACGAGCGTGCCCCGCCCTTCGATGAGGCGTTGCAGCAGGCGACAGAGCACCAGGTCGGCACAGAGGATCGTCAACGAGTAGGCGAAGTGGACCGGCATCCCCACGAGGTTCGCGAGCACGCTTCCGGGAAGGAACGCCAACCACATCGCGTAGCCGTAGGGGAACGCCGCCGGACTACCACCGCCCTCGAGCCAGGTCGACCACGGATCCAGGGTCAGACCGGCCGTGCTGCGCTCGAGGAACGGTGCATACCACTCCATGACCGGCGTGGGGAGCATCACCAGGATCAGCACCAGGCGCAGCCCGAACCCCAGCAGGAACAGGGGCTGCCACGGTGACGTCAGGAGCCTGTTCACCACAGCGCCTCCCAGAGGTCGGGGCGCTTGCTGCATACCGCATCCGGCACGATGCCGCGCTCGCGGAGCAGGTCCACCATCACCGCGATCCCGGTGTCGGCCGGCCTCCCCTGGAGTTCGGGGGACACAAGGCACAACCTGAAACCCGCGCCCTGCAGCCGCGCCGCATCGTCCCCGGACAAGGGAAACCGGGTGAAGCAATCGACCCACACCCAATCGACCCTGCCCGCGAGCGTCATCGCGGTCTCGATCGACTCGTACTCCGACACCCGCACCGCGCAGCGCCGTTCCCCGGCGGTGGACCACTTCACGAGAAACGGAAACGACTGATCGAGGAAGAAGAAGTCCTCGATGCCGGCGGCGGCCATCATCTCGAGCAGGCGTCCCTCGAGCCCCTCCTCCTTGACGTTGAGGATCAACGTCCCGTGCCGATACGCCTCCAGCCACTCCGGGAAGGATTCCCCGGACGCGTAGGGGTCGTGGTGGATGATCAGTTGCGGCCCCGCGCTGCGGATGTCGACCTCGACGCCATGGCGCCGGTCGGTGGCCCGCAAGTCCGCCAGCGAGTTTCTCCGGTGCGCGATCAGTCTCATCGGACGGCCCTCCGCCGGAGCTCGAGGCTGAAGTCCACCGTGCGGCGGATGAACTTCCGCTTCGCCGTCCAGTTGACGTTCCAGTGGGAGATCCCGTGGGCCCGCTCACCGAAGCGTACCGGAAACCGGTGGACGGCGAGTCCGCGCCGCCGCGCCAGATAGTAGGCGTAGAGGTCGAGGGAGAAATCGTGGGGAGGATCGCTCCACGATGCGAAGAACCCGCGGGAGAACATCGTCGGCTGGGCGTTGATGTCCCACAGCGGTCGGCGGAGGAGGACGGTTTCGAAACAGCTCATGCCGACGGTGAACAGCACGTCGGTCGGCGGGCGGCCGTGACGCCTGCCCTTGACGAACACCTCGCTACCGAATCGCTCGAACAACTCCAAGCCCCGCAGCGCGTCCTGCGGGTCGGTCTGCATGTCAGCGTGGGTCCAAGCCAGCACGCTGCCCGCGGCAGCCCGCAGCCCGGCGAGGATGCCGTAACCGTATCCCTGGTTGCGCTCGACGCGGATGGTCCGGCAGCCGGGAAACGCCGGCAGCAAGTCGGCGAGCACGGCCGCCGTCTCGTCCGTCGAACCGTTGTCGACGAGGATCACCTCGGTCGCCGGTACCACACCCACCGCGGCACACCGTTCCAACAACAAGGGCAGATTGCGCGCCTCGTTGTAACACGGGATCACCAGCGAGAGCTTCATCACGTCCCCCTTCACCGGACGGTCACGATGGGCCACCGCACACCGGCTCGAGCCCTCGGCCGACGGGGCCGGCCTCCACGACGACCACTCGCGCCCACGCTCCGCGCATCCGAACGCGATCCCGCCTGTTCATGGCCGTTTGCCCGGCAGGGCGGGCACCACGGGTCGGTACCGCTCCTCGAGGTCCGGGACAGCGGCACCTGGCACCCGGCCATCGAGCACCAAGCGGTACGGGTGTCCGGCCCACTTGTGGAAGCACGATTGCCAGTACTCGAACGTCCGCAGGTCGTCAGGCGTTCCCCAACACACGTAGCTATCGACCTCGAACAGGCGACAGCGCAGCCCCATGGCGATGGCATCGTTGACGCACGAGTCGAGATAAAACTCGCCGTTGACCCGACCGTCACGCTCGACAAGTCGTCGCACCACGCGGCGGAGGATGTCCGCGGTACGGAACACGAACGTGCCGAGGACCACGGGATCCGACTCGGGATGTTCGAGGGGCTCCTTCACCGAGATCGCACGGACGTCGCCTCCCCGGGCGTCGATCCATCCGTACATGCGCGGGAGCCGCAGCGCGTTGGGGTAGCCGCGGGCGCCGAAGACGATGACGTCGTAATCGTCCGCCACCGCCAATTCGTCGAGCGCGCGGGCGTCGTACAGGGCCCCATTGTCACACGCGGCGACGATGATCGGCTCGGCGACCGGAGCGCCGTCATCTGCCACGGCATCCAGGCCGACGAGGGTGGTGCACGCCTGACCGTCGGTGACGTGGTCGATCGTCTTGATCAGGGCCCCCGGATAGCGCCGCTGCAGCTCGGTGGCGATCCCCGCACATCCCGGCATGTCGGCCCGGAGGACGAACACGTGCCGCTCCGGCGGCGGCAGATCGGCGATCGCCTGCGCCACCATCGGCTGACCGGACACGGGGATCAGAGGCTTGGTGAGCGTGTACCCTTCGTTGACGAACCGCTGCCCGAGGCCGGCCATCGGCATGATGACCGTTCCCCGTCTGGCCGACTGATGGGTGACCGGTTCGACCAGCCGCCGGAAGGCACGGGACCGGTAGTTGTATTCCGCCACGTCCTGCGGGGTGCCCCACTGCATGAAGTGCTGCAAGGGATAGACCGCGATCGCCAGATCCATGGCGAGCAGCGGCTTGTAGGCGAGACTCGCGTAGAACTCGCCCCCGAGCTGCAGGTCCTGCTCCACCGTCGCGCGAAACGCCATCGACATGAGTCGGGCGCTGCGGAAAAAGTAGGTCCCACTCGACGCGAACTCTTCCATGCGATTGGCGGTGTAGGGTTGTTTCTCCTGGATGTCCAGGACCCATCCGCCGGCCTCGCGCATGTAGGCGTAGTTGGTGTTGCCCAGCGAGTGCGGATGGAAGCCCCGATAGGCCGGAATCGCGCCGTCGCAGCTTGTCGCGGCGACGAACGACTGGAAATGCTCCCAGTCCCAGTAGCAGGTGAAGTCGCAGTAGTTGACGACAACGGGATCATCCGGATCGAGCAGATGCTCGACCTGCCGCACGGCGTGGATGGGGCCGAGTTTGTGGGGCGCGATCCCCACGACGCGCCCCGCCGGGCAGGCCTCCTCGAGGATCGCGCGCATGCGGAAGCCGGGGTCGTCGAGATGCTCCTGATTGCAGACGAACACGACCTTGTCGGCCCCCGGAAACATGTCGACGACATGCGCCACGATCGGCTTGCCCTCGACGACGATGAGCGGTTTGGGAACCCGGTAGCCGGCCCTGCGGAAGCGTTCGCCGAAGCCCGACATCGGGATCACGATCTGCATGCGAACTCCTTGCCAGGCTGCTCGACGTGGGAGGTTGGCGCCCGCGGTGTGGGACGAGACCGTTCCACCTTCCGCAGAAGTACTGGCCGCCGAAGTGCTGGACGACGGAATCGTCGGCGGAGCGGAGTGGTCGCCGGAGTGGTCGACCGCGGGAGTCGATCCGGCCACGACCCACCACGGTCGTGTTGGCCCCACCCGCCGATCACCGAGCCGGGAGCTGACGTCTTCCGGACGAAACGTCGTTGTACGATTCGGCATGGGGGTTGTCCATGACGGGGAAACCGGCTTCCATGGCATGGATTCGCCGGTCGCCGCGCCGGCACCGAAGCCGGCTGGCCGGACGTGGCCGGCCGGGTGCGGGGGCTCGTGGGGCGGGGCCGCGCTGCCGGGGCGATACGGCACCGCAGCCACCGGAAGTCGTCGCGCGGCTCACAGGGTCTCCGTCGGCCGTTGCACGCACTCGCGGCCGCTCTCCTCGCTTTCGATCTGGATCGTCGTATGGGCGATACCGAAGCGGGACCGCAGGTCGGCGGAGGCACGGCCGAGGACCGCGTCGTGCCGCCCCGCGTCGGGCACGACCAAATGGACCGTGAGCGAGGTCTCCGACGTGCTCGCGTTCCAGACATGGAGGTCGTGCACCTCCGTCACTCCCGGCAGGTTGGCGAGCAGTGCACTGACCGCCTCCGGGTCGATCCCACGGGGGACGGCATCGAGCGCCAGGTCGATGCTCTCGCGGAACAGGTCCCACGTGCCCATCATCACCGCCAGCGTCACGACGATGCTCACCACCGGGTCGATCCATGGCAGCCCCGTCAGGGCGATCAGGGCCCCGGCCACGACCACCCCGGCCGACACCGCCGCATCGGCGGCCATGTGGAGATAGGCCCCGCGGACGTTGGCGTCGCCGCGCGCCCCCCGCGCCAGGAGCGCCGCCGTGACAGCATTGATCACCACCCCCACCGCGGCTACCGCCGCCACGATCCAGCCCACCACCGGGGCCGGCTCCTGGAATCGACGGCACGCCTCCCAGAGGAGTCCACCGCAGGCGGTGAGGAGGAGGACGGCGTTGGCCAGCGCCGCGTAGATCGTCGAGCGACGAAAGCCCCACGTGTAGCGCCGTGTGGGGGGCCGACGGGCGAGATGGCTGGCCCCCCAGGCCAGGAGCAGGCCGATGACGTCGCCGGCGTTGTGGCCGGCGTCGGCCACCAGCGCCAGCGACCCGGCCCAGAGCCCTGCCGCGATCTCCACCACCACGAACGCGACGTTGAGCAGCACGCCCCAGCCCATGGCCCGGTCAAGCCCGCCGGGTGGCAGCGCATGGCCATGGTGGTGGTGGTGACCGTGCCCATGGTGGCCGGGGCCGCCCGCACAGGCTTCCCCGGGAGCGTGGCGGTGGTCGTGCGTCGCGGTCATCGGGGGCGGTTCCGATCGGGCCGGGCCATCGGGTAGCATCGTGCACTGCGGGGACTGCGATCATACCGACCCACTACTCCGGTGACCGCGGGAGGCAGGGCCATGGATCCGATGCGCGTGGCGGTGATCGGCCGGACCGGACGGGGGGACTACGGGCACGCGATCGACGAGCTGTGGGTCGACATCCCCGGCACGAAGCTGGTGGCGGTCGCCGACGACGACGCCGGTCTGGCGAAGGCCGTCGGTCGGCTCGGCCTCGATGCGGCCGCCGGCCACCGCGACTGGCGGGCGATGCTCGAGGCGGTGAAGCCCGACATCGTCGTCCTCTGCATGCGGCACATCGACTGCCACGCGGAGATGGCCCAGGCAGCGGCGGCGGCGGGTGCCCGGGGCATCTTCCTCGAGAAGCCATTCGTGGCCACGGCAGCCGAGGCGGATGGGGTGATCGAGGCTTGCCGCCGCTCCGACACCAAGCTCGGCCTGGCATTCGTCAACCGCCATGGCCCGGCCTACGGGGTGGTGCGTGATCTCCTCGAGGACGGCCGCATCGGCCGACTGCTCGAACTCCGTGGCCGGGGCAAGGAGGACGCCCGGGGCGGAGGTGAGGACCTGTGGGTCCTCGGCTCCCACGTGCTCGACATGATCGCCGACCTCGGCGGGGGCCCGACCTGGTGCTCGGCCACCGTGACGGTGGAGGGGCGGCCGATCACGAAGGCCGACGCCCGCCCGGGCCCGGAGGGGCTGGGGCTGATCGCCGGGGACGCGGTCCATGCGATGTTCGGGCTCGCAGACGGGCCGGTGGGCTATTTTTCGTCGGTTCGCGACGCGGGCCTCAAGCAGCCCGCCTTCGGCCTCACGCTCGTCGGCACGAAGGGGGCGATCCACATCCGCCCCGACCAGATTCCGCACGCCTCCCTGCGCGAAGCGCCGCTGTGGCGGGTGGACAAGGACTTTCCCTGGCGGCCGATCGGCCCGGGCGGCCTCGATGATCCACCGCCGGCAGCGGATGCCGACCGCGCTCGGGAGCGGGCCGGCTGGGCCCGGCGGGCCGCGCTCGACCTGGTGGACGCCATCCTCGCCGACCGCGAGCCGACCACCGGCATGTACGCCGGGCGGACCACCGTCGAGATGACCGCCGCGATCTTCGCTGCCGCGCTCAGTGGCCGACGGATCGAGTGGCCGCTGGAGAAAAGCCTCCCCGACCGCGGCAACCCGCTCGCTTGACCGAAGGCACACCTCCCCGACCTCCACCACGCCATTCCGCCCAACCCCCAGGATCCCCACCGATGCCCCGCCTCCTCTCGGTGCTGCTGCTCTTCGCCCTCCCGGTCGTCGCCGCGGCGGCCGATCCGACCGAGATACCCTTGTGGCCGGAGGGTGTGCCGGAGCCGCGGGTCCCGGCCGATCCGGCCGAGAAAGTCGAGAAGGGGAAGGATGGAATCCAGCGGCGGACAAACGTGTCGTCGCCGCGCCTCGTCGTCCACGCCCTGCCCCCCGCCGCCGAAGGCAAGGGGCGGCCGGCGGTGATCATCGCCCCCGGCGGCGGATACTCGATCCTCGCCGACGAGCACGAAGGCACCGAGATCGCCCGCTGGTGCAACGACCGAGGGATCGTCGCCTTCACGCTCCTCTACCGTGTGCCCACCGGGCGCGGCCCCGGATCGGACGTGGGACCGGTCATGGATGCGCAGCGCGCCGTGTCCGAGGTGCGGCGCCGGGCCGCCGCCCTCGGGGTCGATCCCGGGCGGATCGGCCTGATGGGGTTCTCCGCCGGTGGCCACACCGCCTTCGTGGCCGCGACCACGAAAGCCTCGTTCCCCGGGGCGGCAGACGCGCCCTCCGCGCGACCCGACTGCACGATCCTCATCTATCCGTGGCGGTTGCTGAACGAGGATGGCGCGGGCCTCTGGCCCGGCGTGACGATCGCCGCCGACACCCCGCCGACGTTCATCGCGCAGACCGCCGACGACACCGCTTCACCCGTCCGCGGCGCTCTCGCCCTGTTCGGCGAACTGGTGGCGGCGAAGGTGCCGGCGGAGTTGCACGTCTACGAGAACGGGGGCCACGGCTACGGCATGCGGCCGCGGGACGGCGCGCCGGGCACGGGCGACTGGCCGGCCCGGCTCGGCGACTGGCTCGGCACCAGGGGTTTCTGACGCCGCGCGGGTTCCGGCGCGCCACGCGCGGGGGGCATCATGGTTCGGTCGTTCGTGGTTCGGTCGCTGGCGTTCCTCGTGCTCGCGGCAGCGGCCCGCGCCACCACCGTGGCGTGGGCGGCCGGCCATCCCCACGTGATCGTGGTGCTGGCCGATGATGCCGGCGCCGGTGACTTCTCCTTCACCGGAAACACCAACCTCGCCACGCCGGTCATCGACGGCCTGGCCCGCGACGGTGCCAGTCTGGAGCGGTTCTTCGTCCAGCCGGTGTGCGCCCCGACGCGGGCCGAGTTCCTCACCGGCCGGTGGCACCAGCGCGGCGGCGTCCGCGGCGTGTCGCTCGGCCAGGAACGGCTCGACCCCGGCGAACGGACGATCGCCGAGGTGTTCCGTGCCGCCGGGTACGCCACCGGGTGCATCGGCAAGTGGCACCTGGGCACGCAGGGCCCACACCACCCCCGGGCCCGGGGCTTCGACCATTTCGTGGGCTTCACCGAGGGGCACTGGGGGGATTATTTCGATCCTCCCCTGGAGGAAAACGGCACGTTCGTCACCGGCACCGGCTTCATCGCCGACGTCATCGCCGAGAAGACCGTGGCCTTCATCGACGACTGCCGCCGGACCGACCCCGCGCGGCCGTTCTTCTGCCACGTGGCCTTCAACACCCCCCACTCCCCGATGGACGTGCCCGACGCCGACTGGGACCGCTTCCGCGATCGTCCGGTGCCCCTGCGCGGGAGTGCCGGGGCGAACGAGGATCTGCCGTTCACGCGGGCGGCACTGGCGATGGTGGAGAACCTCGACCGCAATCTGGGGCGGATCCTCGCGGCCCTCGACCGCCACGGCATCGCCGACGACACGATCGTCGTCTTCTTCTCCGACAACGGGGCCAACAGCCCGCGGTGGTGCCGCGGACTCCGTGGCCGCAAAGGCACGGTCGACGAGGGCGGGGTGCAAAGCGTGTGCTGCCTGCGCTGGCCCGGCCGGATCGCCGCCGGCACGCGCATCGACTCGCTCGCCGGGGCCATCGACCTCCTCCCCACGCTCGCCGGGCTGGCGGGCGTCCCCATCGCCGCCCCGCGGCCACTCGACGGGCTCGACCTCTCCCCGCTGCTGCTGGCCAGCGACGGCGCGGCAGCCATCGCCGAGCGGGCCCAGGCGCGCCCCCTCTTCGCCGCCTGGAACGGCCGCGTGAGCGTCCGCACCGCCGACCACCGACTCGACGGCAACGGCCGGCTCTACGACATGCGCGCCGACCCGGGCCAGACCACCGACCTGGCGGAGAGCCACGCGGCCGAACGCGCCCGGCTCCAGGGGTTGGTCGAAGCGTTCACACGCGAGGTGACCGCGCTCCAACCGCGGCTGCTGCCGGAGCGGTTCTTCGTCGGGCATCCCGCCTGGCCAAGGACGGAACTGCCGGCCCGCGACGGAGCGGGCCAGGGGGGTATCGTGCGCAGCGGCCGGGCCCCCAACGCTTCGCACTTCACCCGCTGGACCGCCCCGGCCGACGCCATCACCTGGACGGTCGACGTCGTCACCGCGGGGCGCTACGAGGCGGTCCTGTGGTACACCTGCCCGCCGGCCGACGCCGGGGCGACGGTGCGCCTGTCGGCGCTGCCTGACGCCGGTGGCGACAGGGCCGACGCCCCCGGCGGCGGTGCCCCCGTCACCGCGACCATCACCCCCGGCTGGGATCCGCCGGCGAATCGGGGGGACGACCGGGTGGAGCGCGACTCCGAGAGCTTCGAGAAGGAGTTCCGTCCGTTGTCGCTGGGGACCATCGATCTGGCGGCCGGCCCCCAGACCCTGCGCCTGGAGGCGGTGGCGATCCCCGGCCGGTCGGTCGCCGACGTGCGCCGCCTGGTGCTCGTCCCCCGCCCCTGACAGCCGCCGTCCACCGGGGAACTGGCAGGGCGGCGCCGCACGAGGTAGCCTGCGCGGGGATTCCTGCCGTGAGGGGCAACGCGCGATGACCACCGTGCCACTTTGCCGTCGCCTGGCCGCGCTGCTCGCAGTAGCCGCGGTGCTCACGCTGGTTCTCGCCGGCCCCGGCCCGCTCGTTCGCGCCGCCGGTGCAGCCGACACCCCCGAATACCCGCTCGCGGTGGCTCCGGCTGCGGACGGCGCCGTGCTCGTGGCTGATCGCGTGCTGCCCGGCCTGTGGCGGATCGCCGACGGCAAGGCCACGGTCCTTTTCCAGGGATCGAAGACCTTCCGTACGCCGCTCAACGCCGTCCGCACCGTCGCGGTCGCCCCCGACGGCACCGTGTGGGCCGGCGATCCGGCAACGCGCGACGTCCATCGCGTGGCCGCCGACGGCACCGCCACCGCGCTCACCGGAGGCAAAATCGGGATCCCCGTCGACATCGCCATCGACTCGAAGGGCACCCTCTACGTGTCGGATCTCGAAACCCAGCGCATCTGGCGGATCGAGGCGGGCGCCACCACGCCGCAGGAGCTCGCCCTTCTCGCGGCGCCGCGCGGGCTGTTCGTCGATGCCGAGGATCGGTTGTGGGCGGTGGCCGCCTCGGGGGATGCCCCACTTGTGCGCGTCGCCGCCGACGGCACGGTGACCCCGGTCGTGAAGTCGCGCGAGTTCCAGTTTCCCCACGACGTCGTCGTGACCGCCGACGGCACCGCCTACGTGAGCGACAACTATGCCGTGGCGCTGTGGAAGGTGGCTCCCGACGGGACCGTGACCAAGTGGCTTTCCGGTGCGCCGCTGGCGGGCCCCGTCGGCCTCGCGCTGCAAGGCGGCCGGGTACTCGTCGCCGACCCCAAGGCGCGCTCCATCTTCGCGGTCGACGACGCGGGCAAAGCGGTGCCGCTCCTGACCCCGGCCGGCGGTTGACGGCGCCGCACCACCGTCGCCCGGTCAGTTCGGGGGGGACGTCACGAACAGGCTGCCGTCCTCGCGCAGCAGCAGGTTGCGGTCGACGGGCACGTCGTCGATCACCGTGGTGCCGCCCCCCGGCCAGGCCACGCTGATCCGCTCCACCCGGTCGCTCGGCCCGAGGCCGAAATGGAGCCGGGAACCGAAGTGCCCCTGGTAGCCCCGCCCGGCACACACCTCGGCGACGCGGGCGCGACCGCTGGCCGTCACGGTGACCCGGGCGCCGATCGCATCGCGGTTGGCGTTCACACCGCGGAGGACGATCCCCACCCAGTGCGGTCCGGCTGGTGACTCGTTGCGGAGCACGACCGCGGGGCGCCGCGAACTGATGATCACCGCATCGACGCGACCGTCGTCGTCGAAATCGTCGAGGACCAGGCCGCGGCCCACCAGCGGCACGGCGAGCCCGTCACCGCAGTCGGAGGGAAGCCGGGCGAACCGTCCCGCACCCACGTTGTGGAGCACGACCGCGGTGCCCTCGTAGGAGGTGGTGCGGTCGTAGGCGGCGACGTTGTCCTGGATGTGACCGTCGACGTAGAGGATGTCGGGAAGGCCGTCGTTGTCGAAATCGGCGAAGCCGCAGCCCCACTTCACGTTGCCAGTGGCCCCCTCCCCCACGCCGGTGAGCCGCGTCACGTCGACGAACGACCCGGAGCCGAGGTTCCGGAACAGCACGGGCCGCTCCCCCTGGTAGGTCGTCTGGAAGAAATCGAGGCGGCCGTCGCCGTCGTAGTCGGCGCAGTCCACCCCCATGCTCGCCACCACCGGGGCGCCGTCGCCGTTGAACTTCAGACCGTTGACCAGCGCCCCCTCGGTGAAGTGGCCACGGCCATCGTTCAGCCAACAGAAATTGCCGAACCCGTCGTTCATCACGAACACGTCGGTGTCGCCGTCGTCGTCGACGTCGGAAGTGATCGTGCCCATGCCGGGGCCGGGCGTCCCCGCCACGCCCGACGCCGCCGACACGTCGCTGAACCGGCCGTTCCCCTCGTTGCGGAACACCGCGTGCGGCAGCGGATCGTAGGCCTTGGGGCTGGTGTAGACGGGGAAGCCGTCGGAGAACTCGGGGATGTGCGTGGCGCAGGTGAAGTCGACGTAATTGGCGAAGTACATGTCGAGATCACCGTCGGCATCCATGTCGAGGAGCGACACCCCACCGCCGACGCGGTCGCCGTCGCCGACGCCGGTGGCGGCCGTGACGGGAGTGAAGGTGCCGTCGCCGTTGTTGCGATACACCACCTTGGGACCGAAGGTCGACACCACCAGGTCGGGCCACCCGTCGTCGTCGATGTCGCCGGCCGCCACGCCGAGGCCGTAGCCGGAATCACCCACGCCGGCCGCGGCCGTCACGTCGGTGAAGCGGAACGCGCCGAGATTGCGGTACAGCCGGCTGCGGGGCGGCGGCACGACCGCCGGCGATCCCTCCAGCGGCAGACCGCTCAGAAGGTACACGTCCAGACGGCCGTCGCCGTCGTAGTCGAGGGTGGCCGCGCCCGAGGCCATCGACTCGACGATGTACCGCCGCCCTCCGCTGCCGTCGTTGTGATGGAAGTCGATGCCGCTGGAGGTGGTGGCGTCCGCCAAACGGATCGGGCACGCGACGGCCGCCGGGGCGCGCGGCGCTTCGGCCGACCGTTTGCCACAGCCGACCGCGACGGCCAGGGCCACCGTCACCATGCCCCACGGACGGAGCGCTCCCTTCATGGCGCGCTCCCGGACGGAGCCGGCGGCGGGGTCGGGCCGCGCGCCGGCGCGGCGGCCCGGGCGCGGAGCTCGGCCGCTTCGGCCGGGCGGTCGTGGCCAGAGTAGATCCGGGCGGCAAGGTCGTAGGCCGCGGCCAGGGCGGCGCGGGATTCGTCGGCCGACTGCCCCTCGCGCACCCGCCGCTGCCCCATGTGGCGGTCGGCGGCGATCCGGTCGGTGTGACGGCGGCGGTACTCCTCGGCCATGTCGTGCTCGCCGAGCCGCTCACAGGCCTGGGCGACGCCGTAGCAGGCGGCGCCGTTGGCCGGATCGCTGCGCAGGGCCGCCAGGTGCGCGGCCTTCGCCCGGGCCGGCTCCCCGAGGTAGCTCCACGCCTGACCGAGTTGGAAATGGGCCGACGCGACCGACGGATTGGCAGCGACGACGCCCTCGAGCACCGTGATCGCCTCCGGCATCCGCCCCAAGTTGTTGAGAGCCTCGCCGAGGGCCACCCCCGCGGCCGGCAAGGTGGGATCGCTGTCGAGGGCCCGGCGGAGGTGCACGGCGGCCTCCGCGGCATGGCCGCGCTGGAGGGCGTCGAGGCCGAGCAATTCGTGGGCCGGCGCCAGGTCGGGCACCAGCGCCAGCGCCGCCTGCAGGCTCTTCTCCGCCTCCTCCTGGAAACCGTGGCGGAGGAGGATCCGGCCGCGCGCGTAGAGCGCCTCGGGCGCCGTGGGGAAATCACGCAGCAACCGATCGGCGACTTCGATGGCGGCACGCCGCTCCACTTGATCGGCCGGCACCTCCCCGGCCAGCGGGCGGAGACCGGCCACGACCCGGGCGACGGCCCGATCGGAGCGCCACCATGACCAGGCGCCCGCCGCCGCCGCCAGCACCGCGATGGTGACCGTCAAGGCGGTGGCAGTGCGGCGCCCCACCGCCGCGGTCGGCCGGGGTGGCGGGACGCGAGGGGGAGTCGGACGCCGACGGTGGAGGGTGGTCATGGCGGCGTCACTCCCGGGTGTCGGCACCGGGTGGGTGGGCCCCTTCGACGACCACGAGCGGCCGATCGACCGGCACGTCGTTGATGACGTCGGTCCCACCGCCGACCCAGCGCACCTCGATCCGGTCGACGCGGGCGTGCCGACCGAGCCCGAAATGCGGCCAGGCGCCGAAATGGCTCTGGTAGCCGCGGCCCGAGTGCACTTCGGCCACCTGTTCGAGATCGCCAGCCACGACCTTGATCCGGGCCCCGGTTCCATCGGCCGCGGCGCGCCTGCCGCGCGGCCGGACCACGATCCAGTGGTTGTCGCCGCTAGATTCGTTACGCAGCACGGTCGGCGGTCCATCGCTGTTGATGATCACCAGATCGACCCGACCGTCGCCGTCGAGGTCGTCGCACGCCAAGCCACGGGCCACGCCGGTGCATCCGGCCAGATCGCCCGCGGCATCACTGACGTTGGCAAACCGGCCGTCACCCAAGTTGTGAAACAGCACCGGTGGCCAGGTCGACCGCTCCCCCGCGGCGGCGTCGTAGATCCGGCCGCAGGTGATGACCAGATCCCGATGGCCATCGTTGTCGAAATCGACGAGCCCCACGCCCCATTTCACCGCCGCCACCGACCTGACGCCGAGCCCCGCGCGGGCCGCGAGATCCTCGAACTGTCCGTCGCCCAGCGCGCGGTGCAGCACCGGCAACTCGTTGAAGTAGGGGGTGATCACGAGGTCGATGCGGCCGTCGTTGTCGTAGTCGCCGGCATCCACCCATGCTCGCCGTCGGCGCGCCGATCACGTTGCACGCCACCCCCGCCGCCAGGGCCGACTCGCGGAACGTGCCGTCCCCCTCGTTGTGGAACAGGAAGTCGAGGCGCTGGTCGTTGCACACGAAGATGTCGGTGCGACCGTCGTCGTCGGCATCGAAGCAGATGCTCCCCATCCCGGCACCCGCATGGGCGCCGATCCCCGCCGCCACGGTGATGTCGGTGAAACGGCCGTCACCCGTGCCGCGGTAGAGACGGTTGGCCCGCGGCTCGAAGTCGCGTGGACGGCCGTAGTCGGGGCGACCGGCCACGAGGGCCGTGCGGTGGGTGGCATAGCGAAAGTCGACGTAGTTGGCCACGAACAGGTCGAGGATCCCGTCACCGTCGATGTCGAGGAAATTGGCACCGGCCCCCAGGGCCTCACCGCGGGCCACCCCGGCGCCGGCGGTGACGTCGGTGAACGTGCCGTCGCCGTTGTTGCGGTGGAGGATGTTGGGGCCGAACTGGTTGGTGTAGACGTCGGCCCACCCGTCGGCGTCGTAATCGCCGACCGCGACGCCGAGGGCATACCCGCCGGGCGCGATCCCGGCGGCAGCCGTCACGTCGGTGAAGCGACAGCCCCCGTCGTTACGGTACAGGCGGCTTCCGGCGCCCGGATCGGGGGGCGTGCCCTCCAGCGGCACGCCCGAGAGGAGGTACAGGTCGAGCCGGCCGTCGCCATCGTAGTCGAAGGTTGCCACCCCGGAGGCGACCGTCTCCGCCATGTACTTCCGCCCGCTGCCCCCGGTGGTGTGCCGGAAGGTGATGCCCGTGGTGGCGGTGACATCGCGGAACACGATCGGTCCGCCGGCTTCGGCGCAGCATCCCAGCCACCCCAGCACCACGGCACCGACATGTCGCGCGACAGATCGAACGGACACGCTGTCACCGCCTCGAGAGGGATTCGAGAAATCGTCTCGGCTCGGGCATGTCGGGAGCGAGGCTGCAGGCCCGCAGCCAGTGCCGCTCCGCTTCGTCGAAGCGCTTCCGCTTGGCGAACAGACTCCCCACCTCCGTATGGTAGCCGGCCAGGACCCGGCCAGGACCCGGACCTTCGCCGAGTCATCGGGCACGCTCGCTTCCAGCTCTCGCTGCTGCTCGTCGAAGGCCCGGAGATTCGCCTCCTCGATGCGGGCGTAGGCCTCGCGCTCCCGCGCCGCCTCGTCGGTGCGGCCCAGCCGCGCCAGGCACCGGGCCAGGCCGTAGCGGGCCACACTGGCCTGCTGCGGATCATCGACCGCCAGGCGGTAACTGGCGGCCGCGAGGGCGTGGTCGCCGAGTTGCACCAGTGCCTCCCCGCGGAGCACCTGGGCCCAGGTGGGCAGTCGCTCCGGTTCGCCGAGCATGGCAAGCGCCGCGAGCGCATTCTCGGCGTTGCCCATCCGCACGAGGCTTTCCACCCGCATCGCCACTTGCTTCCGCGCCAGGGCCGCGTCACATCCCGCCAGCCGATCGAGGCAGTCGATGACCCGCGGGTAGTCCCCCTCGGCATGGGCCAGTTCCGCCAGACCGAGCCAGGCTTCCCCCTGCCCGGGATCGATGGCCACACTCTTCTTCCAGCGCGGAAGCGCGTCCTGAGTCGCCCCGAACAGCATGCAGAGCCGGCCGCTCACCGTCAGTGCCCGGGCCACCTCGGGGAACTCGACGACGAGGCGATCGGCGAGCTCTCGCCCCTCGCGTCCGACATCCTCCCCCTCCAACCGCACCGGCTCCGGCCGGAGGCTGGCCGGGGCGGCGGGATCGCTGGCCACCCTCGGCGCTGGTGCGGGCAACGAATCGGCGGCGGGCCGGGTGAGCCGTTCCACCACGAAGCCGCCGATGACGAGCGCTCCGCCGACCGCGACACCGACTTGCCACCATGGTGCGCGGGGCGGGGCGACAGAAGGGTTCGGGTGCTGCCGGGGACGCTGGCGGGGCATGGCTGCACACGGATCTGCGGGGGGAAGCGGGGCGTCGCGGCTCGTACGGGGTCGCCCTGGGCACGCGGCGATGGCATCGGCCCGGCCGCATTCCAGGATAGGGCCCGCCTCACCGAAAGCGCACAAAAAACCCACGATCGGCCCCCTGGCGGGAACCGATCGTGGGTCGTGAATCGAACGGGAACGCCACGGTCCGGAATTCACATCACTGTTCGTCGGCCACCGACTCCCGGCCGGCCCGGCTCCCGAGGGCCCCCCACACGCCGTAGGGCGACGGGGTGCCGGCCGGGTTGGCCCCGTTGTAGGCCGACCATGACAACGACAGGTTGCCCGTGTCGATGTTGTTGCTGATGAACCGCACCGACGAGTC
>RFRL01000053.1 GCA_009924545.1 Planctomycetia bacterium
AGCGCGGCGCCGGCGATGCCGCGTGATTCGAGCGCCGCGATGAGGGCCGGCTCGTCGACCAGCGCGCCGCGGGCGGTGTTGATCAGGTAGGCGCTGTCCTTCATGAGTGCAAGCTCGCGGGCTCCGATCAGGCCGCGGCTCCCGGGGGTCAGGGCCGCATGGAGGGAGACGAAGTCGCTCGTGGCGAGCAACGCGTCGAGGGGCACCATCTCGATGCCGGCCGGCGCCGCGGCTTGGGGATCGTGGCCGAGTACGCGCATGCCGAAGCCGGCGGCCCGGCGGGCCATGGCCCGACCGATCCGCCCGCAGCCGACGATGCCGAGCGTCTTCCCGTGGATCTCGTGGCCCCAGGCCACCGCCCATTCCCCGCGCCGGAGGAGATCCTGCCCCGTGGCCACGCGCCGCGCCACGGCGAACAACAGCGCCCAGGCGTAGTCGGCCACCGCCTCGTCGAGGAGCCCCGGCGTGTTGCAGACGACGACGCCGGCGCGCGTGGCGGCGGCCAGGTCGACGCAATCGAGCCCCACCCCCCACCGCGACACCACCTTCAGCCGGGCCGTCAGCGGGGAGGCGAAGCAGGTGGCGCCATAGTCGTCGGAACTGGCCAGCACCGCGTCGTGGCCGGCGAGGGCCCGGGTCAGCGCGGCGGTGTCGAGCGGGCCGAAGGGGTCGGCCACGGTCACCGCGCAGCCGGCCGAGCGCAGCAGGTCGCCCGCCCGGCTCCCCGCCTCGAACCCCGCCCGGGCGGTGAGGAGGATCCTCCATGGTGTGCTCATGGAGTGAGAATGTAGTCGATAGCCGCGGCCGGAGGGGCGCTGCCGCCCGGTCACACGGGGATCGGAACGATCGGCCAGCCTTTGCCTCTGGGTCGGTCGCCGGGCTATCCTAACCTGCCCGTCCGGTGGGTCAGCCCCCCGGATCGGCCACGGATGGCGGACCGTGGCCTGCCCCCCGCGATCTCCCCCCACACCCGGAGCGTTCCATGGGCCTCGGTGGCAAGCTGACAGCCCAGCAGTTCGGTGCTTCGATGCCGGTCGACGCACCGGCCTTCCCGCGCCCCCCCTACGCCTACCGGGATGCGGAACTGGTCATCCACGAATACGTCACCGATCCCGATGCCGCGGCGGCCCTCCTCCCCACGCCGCTGACCCTTACCGACGAGCCTGTCGTCGAGCTCACGTTCGCCCGTTACCCGTGGAGCACGCTCGGCCCCTACAACGAAGTCGTCGTCTCGCTGGCCTGCACGCACGCTGCCCAGGCCTACAAACATGCCGTGGTGTTGTACGTCGATTCCGACAGCGCCCTGATCTCCGGCCGGGAGCTGGCCGGATTCCCCAAGAAGATGGCCCGCATCGACATCCGGCCCGGCAGCATCTACGGCTGCAGCCTCGAGCGCCCCGCAGGCATCTCCCTGTGCACGAGTGTCTTCCAGCCCGCCGGACCGCTGCCCCTCGCGTTCCCCACGACCAGGCACTTCACCAGCCTCCGTGTCATCCCCGACCCGGAACAGGCCGGGGCGCCGTCGCTGGCCGAGTTGGTGCAGACCGACTGGATCCTCGAGTCGGGTGAGGCGTTCGCCGGCAGCGGGTCGTGCCATTTCAGCGGGGCCTCGGCGCTCGATCCGCTCCATCTGCTCCCAGTCCGCCGGCCGCTGGGGTCGATGCTGATGCGCTGCAACATGACGGTCGCCGGCTCGGGCCGGATCCTGGCTCGCCTCTGAGGCTCTGCCATGCCTGATACCAGCCTGCCAGCGACCCGCCTGCACCGCCCCCGGAGCCATCGTCGATGAGCATGCACTGGCTGCGCCCCTTGGCGATCGGCCTGGCCATCAGCCCGATCATGGGCACTCTGGCCGTCCCCGGCGGGGCCGCCCCGCCCGCGCCCGTCGGTGTGGGAGACTGGATCGACACCGGCTTGTCGCCCGCGGAGCGGCGCACGCTGCACCACGAGCCGATCGGCAGTGAGCTTCTCCCACTGGGGTGGCTGCTGGCGCTGGAGTCCGCCGACGGCAGTGGTCCGTTCGTCGATACCCTCGAGCGCCACGGCTTCCTCCCCGACCCCGACGATCCCGAGGGACTGCCCATCGGGATGACCGTCACCGGATCGGCCGACGCGCGTTTTTCCGTGCGGATGGTCGGGCTCACCTGTGCCGCCTGCCACGTGGGGGCCCTGACCCATGGCGGCCGGACGAGGCGGATCGACGGCGCTCCCAACATGCTGTTCATCGAGGCCTTCACCCTCGGGCTCGCCGACGCCACCGGCGCCACGGCGGAGAATCCGCGGAAGCTGCTCGCCTTCGTGAAACGGGTGGCGGCCGGCCCCGACCCCGATTTCCCGAAGCGCCGGCCGGCGGCGGCGCGCCTGGTCAACCTCCTGCCCGACTTCGACAGCCTCGCCGATGGCGGTGAACTGGAGAAAAATCTTGCGACCCGCCTCCATGATGCGGTGCAGATCGTGGCGGAGGAGACGGCCATCGACCTCGCCCCGGTGCCCCCCGCGGCCCGTCCGGAAAGCCCCGCGATGCCGCTCTGGAAGCGGATCACCGCGCGGCTCGAGGTCGACGCCCGGGCCCTCGCCCGGAGCGTGCGGGCCACCCCGGCACTGGCGGCCGAGAGCGAGGAGGCGCTCACCAAGGGGATCGACGAGTTGTGGGCCGAGACGGTGGAGACGGCCCGCCTCCTCCGCGGCCGGGCGGCACTGCTCCGCCGCCAGACGCTCATGAAGGGGATGCCGGGCACGCCGGGCGGGCCGGGCCGCGTCGACGATTTCGGCTTCGCGCGAAACCTGATGTTTCCAGTGGACGAGATGCGCCCGCCCGACGCCCCGTGCAGCGTCCCGGTACTGTGGGCAACGGCCACCGTCCGCTGGCAGGGTTGGGACGGCAACAACGATTCCGCCATGGGGCGCAACCTCGCCACGGCGATGGCCTCCGGCGCCACCTTCGACGCCCCGTCGGGCATGAGCACGGCATTGCCGCGGCGGCTGGCCGCCATCGAGGAGATCACCGCCCGGATCACCACGCCGCCCTGGCCGGAGGATTGGTTGGGGCCGCTCGACGCCCAGGCTGTCGCGCGCGGGCGCGACCTGTTCCGCACCCACTGCCACGACTGCCATCGTCAGGGTGCCGATCCGCCCCCCGACCGGGTCGTGCCCGTGGCCGAGATCGGTACCGACCCCAACCGGGCCCGCAATTTCGACGCGGCCTTCGCCCGGGCCATCGAGGAGCAGCTCGGGCGGTTCAAGAAAGTCGCCTACGACGCGACGGGCATCGCCGGCGCCGAGGCGGAGCGCCTCGACGGGGGCCGCAGCGAACGCTGGCGTGCCACCGGCGGCTATGCGGCGCGGCCGCTGGCCGGCCTGTGGGCCAGTGCCCCCTACCTCCACAACGCCTCCGTGCCCACGCTCCACGACCTCCTCGAGCCGGCGGCGCAGCGCCCCGTCCGGTTCGCCGTGGGGCATCGGGATTTCGATCCTGTGAGGGTGGGAGTGGCGCCCCCCACGGCCGACCCGGTGTTCATCCTCGACACCACCGTCACCGGCAATCACAACACCGGCCACGAATACGGCACCACGCTGCCGGAGGCCGACCGGCGCGACCTGCTCGAGTATCTCAAGACCCTGTGACGGGCAGCCCCCGTGGCGGCCCCCGGCCCCTGGTCGCACTCCGAGGTGGCGCAGGCTGCGGGGCGACCGCCTGGTATGATGCCGATGGTCGAGGGAGTTGACGTCCTTTCCGTCGCTTCACCGGGGCTGTCCACATGCTGTCACGATCCGGTTTCGCCGTCCGCGCCGTCGTCTTGGTGGCCTTGGGCGTTTGGGTGGGAATGGGACCGGCCACGCTGCGGTCCGCCGCCGAGGAGGCGGGCCGGCAGCCGGTCGACCGGCTCGTGGGGCGCCGGGCGGGCGACTTCCGCCTCCCCGACGTGCGCACGGGCAACGAGGTCTGGCTCTACGGCCTGCGCATGAACAACGGCGGCGTCGGTCGCCTCCTCGGCTTCAAGCCGGTGCAGGCGGTGGTCCTGGTGTTCGTCTCCCCCGGCTGTCCGCTGGGTGACAAGTACCTCCCCCGTCTCGACGAGCTGGCCGCCGAGTATGGCCCCAAGGGGGTGCGATTCTTCGGTGTGGCCTCCGGGGCGGGCGAGACGCGCGAGTCACTCGCCGCCTGGGCGGCGGAGCGGAAGCCGTCATTCCCGATCCTCCACGACGCGGGCAACGTCCAGGCCGACGCCCTGATGGTGGAGCGGTCCAACGAGGCGCTGGTCATCGACCTCCGGGCCACGATCCGCTACCGCGGCGCGATTGACGACCAGTATGGCTACGACTTCTCGCGCGAGGCCCCGCGCGAGACGCCGCTGCGCGACGCCCTTGACGCGGTCCTCGGCCAGGGCGAGTTGGTGGTGAAGGCCACGCCCGTGGCCGGCTGTCTGCTGACGAAGGTGGCGGCGCCGAAGTCGAAGCTCGAGGAGCTCGACCGCGTCCGTCCCCTCCAGGCCGATCTCGCCGCCTGGCTTGACGAACACGAACCGGCCCCCGCCGTGGGCGCGGTCACCTACCACCGCGACGTGGCCCCGGTGGTGCAGGCGCGGTGTCAGGCCTGTCACCGTCCCGGACAGGTGGGGGGCTTCGATCTGCTCACCCATGCCGACGCCTTCCGCCAGTCGGCGATGATCGCCGAGGTGGTGGAGCAGCGGCGCATGCCTCCCTGGCACGCCGACCCCCGCCACGGCCACTTCTCCAACGATCGCCGGCTCACCCCCCGCGAACGGGCCACGCTCCTGGCCTGGGTGAAGCAGGGCTGCCCCGAGGGGGATCCGGCCGACACTCCCGCCCCGCGCACCTGGCCGGAGGGGTGGACGATCGGCACGCCCGACGTGGTGTTCGAGATCCCCGAGGCCAACGCCATACCCGCCCAGGGGACGATGCCCTACATCCACGTTTCCGTCCCCACCAACTTCACCGCTGACACGTGGGTCCAGGCGGCGGAGGCCCGGCCGGGCGACGCCGGCGTGGTGCACCACATCATCGTGTTCGTGGTGCCACCCGGGGGGAACCGGGGCCGGGCGATCGCCGGCGGGCAGGGTCATCTGTGCGGCTACGCCCCGGGCGACATGCCGAGCGTCTATCCCCTCGGCACGGCCAAGCGGATCAAGGCGGGGAGCACGCTCGTGTTCCAGCTCCACTACACGCCCAATGGCTGGCCCACCACCGACCGCTCGAAGGTCGGTTTCATCCTCGCCAAGGAGCCGCCCACGCGCGAGGCGCTCACGATCGGCATCGCCAATCCGGGGTTCGTGATCCCCCCGGGGGCCCCGGCGCATCCGGTGCGGTCGCAACAGCGGGTGCGGGGGGAGGTGCGGCTGTTGTCGTTCATGCCGCACATGCATCTCCGTGGGCGTTCCTTCCGCTACACGCTCACGGGGGCGAGCGAGGGGGCGGAGCCGGAAGTGCTCCTCGACGTGCCGGCCTTCGACTTCGGCTGGCAGAGTTACTACACGCTCGCGGAGCCGCGGATTCTCCCGCAGGGGTCGCTCTTGGTGTGTGATGCGACGTTCGACAACTCCTCGGGCAACCCGGCCAACCCCGATCCCACGAGCGTGGTCAGCTGGGGTGAGCAAACGTGGGAGGAGATGATGATCGGCTACATCGACGTGGACATGCCGGTCGGTGCCGACGCGCTGCCCGACGACGCTGGCCCGCGCCGCCGCTCCGAAGGGGGCGAGTGAGGCGCGGGGCGGGCACGCGATCGATCCCCACATTCTCCGCCGCACCGCCGCGGTCGTCGTGATCTGCCGGTGGAAGGGCGAACCCCGGCGGTGGCGCTGGGGGCGGGATTGACACACCGAGCGTGATGAACCGACCCGCCACGAAGCCGACACCGCCCGACGCGTTCGAGCCGCCCGCCGACGCCGGGAGCGAGCTCGGCTGGCTCGCCCGGCTCGCCACCCCCTACCGCGGGCGGCTCACGGTGGCGCTGGTGTCGATGCTCGTCACCGGAGCCGCCGGCCTCGTCGTGCCGCGGTTCGCCGGGCAGGCCGTCGATGCCGTGCTCGTGGAACGGAGCGTGACCGGACTGCGAACGTGGATCCTCGGGCTCATCGGGCTGTACCTCGCCGTCGCCGTGCTCGACTACCTGGAGTCGTACCTCCTGCGCTCGACCGCGGCACGCATCCTCCGCGACCTCCGCGAACGGCTCCACACCCACCTCCTCCGCCTCTCCCCCGCCTTCTTCGAACGCGAACGCGTCGGTGAGCTCGTGTCGCGCTTGTCGAGCGACGTCGGCACCATCGGCGAGGCTCTCACCGGGAGCATCGTCAACGCCGCCCAGCAGGGCTTCGTCCTCGGCGGAGCCCTCGTCCTCATGGTGTGGATGCACGCCCGCCTCACGGGCGTCATGCTCCTGGCCATCCCCCCGATCGCCGTCGCCGCCGTCGTCTTCGGACGGCGCTTTGCCCGGCTCTCCAAGGAACGGCAGGACCTCGTCGCCCGGAGCACCGTGGCCGCCGAGGAATCGCTCGCCGGGATCCGCACCGTGCAGGCCTTCGGCCGCGAGGAGACCGAACGGGCGCGCTACGGGGAGAGCATCGACGAGGTGCTCCGGCTGTCGCTGCGCCTGGCCCACCTGTGGGGCGGCTACCAGGCACTCGTGTCGCTCCTGGCATTCAGCGCGGTGACGCTCGTCATCTGGTACGGCGCCACCCTCCTCCTGGCGAACGAGCTCACCCCAGGCGAACTGATGAGCTTCATGCTCTATACGGGCAGCGCCGGCACCGCGATCGCCTCGCTGACCCACGTGTGGGGCAGCCTCAAGGGCGCCGCCGGCTCCACGCGGCGGGTGCGCGAACTGCTCGCCACCGTGCCGCTCGTGGCCGATCCGCCGGCGCCACGGACCCTCGTCGCCCCGCGCTCCTTCTCCTTCGAGGAGGTCACGTTCGCCTACGCCACCAAGCCCGACGTGCCGGCGCTCGAAGGTGTGACGCTCGAGGCCACGCCCGGGGCGATGGTGGCCCTCGTCGGCCCCAGCGGCGGCGGCAAGACAACCCTCGCCAGCCTCCTCCTCCGCTTCCACGACCCGCAGCAGGGCCGCGTGTGCGTGGGCGGGATCGACGTGCGCGCGGTGCGCCTCGCCGATCTGCGCGGGAGCATCGGCTACGTGAGCCAGGACGTGTTCCTGTTCGGCGGCACGGTGGCGGAGAACCTCCGCTACGGGAAGCCCGGCGCCACGCTCGACGAACTGCGTGCCGCGGCCCGGGCGGCCCACGCCCTGGCGTTCGTGGAGGCGCTCCCGGCCGGCTTCGAGACCGTCGTCGGGGAACGCGGCGTGCGCCTCTCCGCCGGCGAGCGGCAGCGCCTGGCCATCGCCCGCGTGCTCCTGGGCAACCCCGGGATCGTCGTCCTCGACGAGGCGACCAGCGCCCTCGACGCCGAATCGGAGCACGCCGTGGGGGAGGCCTTCGAGCGACTGCTGGAGGGGCGCACCACGCTCGTCATCGCCCACCGCTTGGCCACCGTCCGCCGCGCGACCACGGTCGTGGTCCTCGACGCCGGCCGGATCGTCGAGCAGGGGAGCCACGCCGAACTGCTCGCCGCCAGCGGCACCTACCGGCGGCTCTGCGAGCTGCAGATGCTCGTGTGACACCCGCCACGGGCGGGCGGGGCGGCCCCCGGCCACGGCGACGATCGGGCCGACTCACGCAATTCTCACCGTTTCTGGCGCTGCCCCCAGCCGAGGTGTTGCATAGCATCGGGCACGGTTGTCGCACCCCCGACGAGGTGATGCCCTGCGAGTCCGCACGCTGTTCATCTCCGACGTGCATCTCGGCTGCGGTTTCTCGCGCACCGAGGAACTGCTCGACTTCCTCGGCCGGGTCGAGCCCGAACGGCTGTATCTCGTCGGCGACATCATCGACGGCTGGAAGCTGAAGCGCGGGTTCGTGTGGCACGACACCGCCAGCTTCGTCGTCCGCCGGATCCTCGGGATGCTGAAGCGCGGCACGCGCGTCCGCTACGTCACCGGCAACCACGACGAGTTTCTCCGCGGCTTCTCCCCGCACGCCTTCGGCAACATGGAACTGGGCAACGAATTCGTCCATGTCACGGCCGATGGCCGCCGCCTGCTCGTGATCCACGGCGATTGCTTCGACCACCTCACGCGCCACGCCGCTTGGCTCTACCACCTCGGCGACCGCGCCTACACCTGCGCGCTCCATGCCAACGCGTGGGTCAATTCGGCGCGGCGGACACTCGGCTATCCGTACTGGTCGCTCAGCGCCTCGCTCAAAAGCCGGGTGAAGCAGGCGGTGAACTTCGTCAACGACTTCGAGCGCCTCGTCGCCATGCACACGCGCCGCCTCGGCTGCTGCGGCGTGGTGTGTGGGCACATCCACGTGCCGGCGATCCGCCCCATCGATGGGATCGACTACCATAATTGCGGCGACTGGATCGAGCACTGCTCGGCCCTGGTCGAGCACTTCGACGGACGCATCGAGCTCGTCGGCCGCGACACCTTCCCACCCCGGCCGCAGCCGGTGGAGACGGAGCAGCCCGCCTGGTCGGCATTCCTACCGGAACTCACCGCCGCGTTTTCCGCGGCCGGAACGGTCCCGTATCAGACCTGACCGGGGCGAATCGCTCCGCTCGGTCATCGCCGACTGGGGCAAATCGCACCGGGCTGACGGGCGTGTCGGTCGCCCATCAAAGGCTCATCTTTCCGCAACAGCCTTCGGCTGCGGGATTTCGGCCGCACCGCGCGCTGCTCACAGCAATTTCACACGATCCGGCCCGGCGGGTGCCCCGGCTGGCGGTGTGGAGCGGACTCGGGAGTCGGGTCCACTCGGGCGTCACCAATCACCGGAAGGATCCTCACATGTTTGCCTGTCTCGCCCTCCACTCAACCCTGTCCCGTGTGTCTCCCCCTCGCATGCGACCGTGGGCCACGGGGACGGCGGGGTTCGTCGCGCTCACCGCGCTGTCAGCGGGTCTGGCCGCCGCCGGGCCATTCGGCGCCGGCAATCTCGTGGTCGAGCAGATCGGAACCGGGACTTCAACGCTTGGCAGCGGTGCCTTTCCGATCGCGGTGATGGAATACACCACCTCCGGCAGCTTGACGCAGTCGATCGCGCTGCCTGCCAGCGGCAGTGACCAACAAACCGACAGCGGCTCGGCGACGAGCAACGGCTACCTGAATTTCAATGCCGGTTACCTCTCTGTGCCGGGCTACAACTCCGCGGCCGGGACGGCGTCGGTCGCCTCCCTGAACACCAAAGTCAACTCGATCTTCGACGCCACGACGGGCGCGATCGTCAACCGCACGTTGTTTCCCACCGGCGGTCCGACGGGCAGCCCGCCGTCACCCTATTCGGGCAACAACTTTCGCTCCAGCATCGCCACCAGCGGATCGACGTTTTACGCCGCTGGCACCGCGAGCGGTACACCGAACACGGGCGGGGCGTGGTATTACGATGGTTCGTCGTTCATCCAGGTCAGTTCCACCGCCTCGGTGACGAACATCCGGAATATCGAGATCTACGGTGGCCAGCTCTATCACTCGAGCTCCTCAGGGTCGTTTCTCGGGATCAGCTCGCTCGGCACCGGCTTGCCGACCACGACCGGGATCACCCCGACGCTGCAGATCAACATGGGAACAGGGGCAAGCCCCTACGGATTCGTGTTGTTCGACACGAACAACGACAGCACGCTCGATTTGGCCTACATCGCGGACGATCGCACCACGGCGGGAGGGGGTCTGCAGAAGTGGACACTGACGGGCACCGGATGGGCCAACTCGTGGGCGCTGCTCGTCAACAGCTCCAACACCCTCCAGCCGACCGCCGGCACCGGGTTTGCCGGGCTCCGCGGGCTGACCGGAAGTTACGCAAGTGGCGTGGCGACGCTGTTCGCGACGACGACGGAATTGAGCAACAACCGGCTGATCTCGATCATCGATGCTGGCACCACGCCGACTTCCGCCACGGGGCTCGCCACTGCCGGTTCGAACTTCGTCTTCCGTGGTGTGGACATCACCAATGTCGCTCCGGTGCCGGAACCTTCGACCTACGCGCTGGCGGTCATCGGGGCGGTGGGTGCGGGATACATGGCGCGGCGGCGCCGCCGTGGCGGCTGAGCGGGCGGGGTGGCAAGCAGGCTGGGCGGTGGGCGGCCTTCAGTGGCCGCCCACCGCCGGCCGGCGGCAGCCGAGAAAGTTGATCGCGTGGGCGGCGATGGCGTCGGCAACCACCGCGGCCACGCCGGCGCGGGCTTCCTGTTTGCGGTACGACGCCCCGAACTCGAGCTGCACCGCCGCCACGTCGAAGCCCCCCGCCGCACCATAGTGCTTCGTGATGAACCCACCCGTGAACCCAGCCTGCTCCGGGCGTTCGAGCGGACCCGGGTGCACGAGCACTCCGCGCTGCCGCAGTTCCCCGGCGAGGCTCTCGGCCCCCACCACCGCCCGCGGGCCGAAGCGGCGCACAAGTGACGCCGTCGACAGGCCGTTGCCCGTGCCGCGGAACACCGTGCCCGCCTCCGACCCCTGGCCGTGGAAATCGATCACGAGGCCGGCGCCGTGGCGCTGGCGCATCGTCGTGCAGGCCTCGGTGAGGAAGGCGTGGTAGTGCCGGTAGACGCGTTCTGCGGCGGCGTCTTCGTAGGCCTCCTCCGGACGCCGGTTGGGATCCATGAACCGGCGGTGGGCCCGGTTCACCACCACCCACGGCCGGGCGCCGAGACGCTCCGTGAGGGCCGCGGCCACCAGCCCGGCAAGCTCCTCGGTGCCGCCGTCGCGGGCCACGACGAAGCCCCCCGGCCGGCGCTCGAGGCCCGCGCCTCGCCGCGCCGTGCTGCCCGGGATGTCGCGCGAGCCGCCGTGGGGCGCGGAGATCACGATCGGCAGTTCACCGTGTTCGAGGCGGAGCAGGTCGAGCGGCTCCTGCGCGGGACCACGGGTCACGGAGACCGCCACGGCCACCACCACGCTCCACGGCCAGCCACGCATCGGCACCCTCCCCCGAGAGCTCAGCGCGGGATCATCCGCACCACCAGCTCGTCATAGCCCAGCCGCCGCGTGAAGGCCGCCGTCCGCTCCACGCGGTCGCGCCGTGCCACCACCTCGATACGCTCGACGCGCCGGCAGAGCCTGCCGAGGAGGGCCTTCATCACGGTCCGCGAGTGGGCCGCACCGAGGCACAGGTGGGGTCCGAAGCCGAAGGCCACGTGGGGGTTGGGGCGGCGGTCGAGCCGGATCTCGAGCGGGTCGTCGAACACCGTCTCGTCGAGGTTCGCCGACGCCCAGCCGAGGGCCACGCGCCCGCCGGGCGGCACCGGCACGCCGTGGACGACCGTCGCCTCGGGGCAGACGCGGCCGATGAGCGACAACGGCATGAACACCCGGAAAAACTCCTCGGCCGCGTGGACGATGCGGTCGGCATCGGCGCGGAGGAACTCGAGGTCGGCGGGTGTGTCGGCGAGGTGACCGAGGGCACAGGCCACGCTGTGGATGATCGTGTCGCGGCCGCCGGCGAAGGCGAGGTTGGCGAAGCCGAGCTGCTCCGCGCGCGTGAGGGGCCGGCCGCGGAAGGTGGCCCGGGTGAGGAGCGAGAAGAAATCGTCTCCCGGGGCCGCGGCCGCGCGGTCGAAACACCCGGCAAGATAGGCCTCGAGTTGCCGCGCCTTCGTCTCGCCGTCGTCGCCGTGGAACACGTGCACGCCCCAGCCGATCCAGGTGTCGGCCTCGGTGTCGGGCACGTCGAGGAGCACGGCGAGGGCGCGCGACTGCAGCGGCAGGGCGAAGCCCGACACGATCTCGGTCTCCCCGCCCGACAGGGCCGCGTCGAGGAGCCGATCGACGATCGCCTCGACGCGGGCCACGAAGTCGGGTTGCCGGGCGCGGAGGAACAGCGGCTCGACGAGCCGACGGTAGTCGCCGTGGTCGGGGGGATCGACCTCGATCGGCAGTTGGCGCACGCTCCGCAGGTGCTCTTCCGACGGGATCGGCACACGGAACGGCGCGTCGGAACTGAACGTGTGCCAGTCCTTGGCGGCGCGGCGAACTTCGTCGTGGCGGAGGAGCATGGGCACCTTCTCCCCCTGCCAGGGACAGCGGAGCACCCCGTCGTCGCGCCGCGCGGCGCCGAATGGATCGTCGATTTCGGCCATGCCCATTGCCATCCCGGGAGGCGCCGCGGCCGATCCGCGGGCGACCCCGACAGCATACCGGCCTCAGCCCCGGCTGGTCCCCGGCTCCACGGCGCGGCCCGGCGCCATGGCTCAGCGCCGCCCGACGGCCCGCTCCAGCTCGGTGACCACGTCGGCAAGACACCCCGCCTGGGCCGCCATCTGCTCGGCCGCCGCCGAGCCCTGTTCAGCGGTGCTCGCGGCGGCGTGGGTCACGTCCTCGATCTGCCGCAGGGCCGCGGCCATCCGCTCCACCGCCATTTGCTGCGCGCGACTGCCGGTGCGCACCTGCTCGACGAGCCCCTGCTCCTCCTCGGAGCGCGCCGCCAGGTCGCGGATCGCCGCCGCCACCGCGTCCATCCGCTCGCGGCCGGCCTGGGTGCGCGCGATCGAGGCCTCGATCAGGGTGCTCGTCTCCCGCGCCGCCGCGGCACTCCGCTGGGCGAGGTTCCGCACTTCGTCGGCGACGATGGCGAAGCCCTGCCCCACCTCACCAGCGCGGGCCGCCTCGACCGCGGCGTTGAGGGCGAGGATGTTGGTTTGGAGGGCGATCTCGTCGATCGCCCGGTTGACGGTGGAGATGCGCCCTGCCGCCACCGTGATCTCGTCCATCGCCGCCACCAGCGCCGCGAGCTGCTCGAGCGTGGCCCGGAACTCCCCCTGCTCACGGCCGACCAGCTCCCCCACCGCCTCGGCACGACGAACGTTTTCCGCCGCCTGGGTGGCCAGACCGCGGGCCGTCGAGGTGATCTCGTCGACGGCCGCCACCTGCTCGGTGGCCCCCTCCGCCAGCGACCGGCTCGAGCCCGCCACCTGCGCGGCACCGGCGTCGACCGCCGTACTCGTGGCCGCCACGCCGCTGATCGTGCGGCGCAGCGTGCCGGCGTGCCGGACGAGCGCCAGGGCACTGCTGATCGCCGCGGCGACGACCAGCGCGATCCCCGCCAGGAGGGCCAGTTCGCCACGCCGCTTCGCCACGGCCACCGCCCCCACCGTGCGCTCGTCGAGGAGGCGCTCGAAGCGGGCGATCGGGGCCATGATCCGCGCCTTGTCGTCGTGATACTTGGCATCGTGCATCTTCCGCACCGCCAGCTCGTGGTCAGGCGGACCGCGCTTCGTGTAGCCGCCGGCACCGTCGGCGAACTGCCCCCGGACCGCGTTCATGGCGATCGTCTCGGTGGTCACCAGGGCGTTCGACTCGTCCTCGGCCCGCGTCAGTTCGGCGAACTCCGCGGTGGTGAACCCCTGGTCGGCCATCAAGCGCCGCAGGCTCACCGTGCGCCCGTCGGGTCGGGGCGCGGTGCCGTTGCGGACGGCGAGCACGTGCCAGTAGGCCGCCTCGTGGGCCGGGTCGCCGGTCACGCAGTAGGTGCGGGCGAGCCGCGTGAGCTCGTCGGAGCTCGTCCGCAATTCCTGGGCGAGGCGCTGCGACTCGTAGCGGTTCTCGTGCGTGGCGTTGAGCCAGCGCTGGTTGAAGAACGACCACAGCGCCAGGGCCCCGAGCGCCATCAGCGGCACGAGTGTGGCGAGTTGGAGGCGACGGATCGTGTTCATTGCCTGGGGGCCGCGGGCGGGACCGCGGACGCGGGGGGCGGTTGTGGTGCCGTGAAGGGAGTCTAGGTCGCGGTCGGCGGCGCTGCCGGCAACCCCCGGCAACCCCTTGTCGATTGCCCGCCCGCCGGCCCCGCGATAGGCTTTTTCTCCTGTGGGGAGGGGGTTCGATCCGCGGACCCCACCCACTGCGAGGGGTGCATCGACATGGCCGATCGGGTTCGCGTTCTGGTGGTCGGCTGTGGCCACATGGGCACCTCCCATGCCCGGGCCTACGAGAAGCTCGACGGCTTCGAGCTGGTCGGGGTGGTGTCGCGTGGCGCCGAATCCCGCCAAAAACTCCTCGCCGCCCTCGGCACCGACCGGCCGCAGTTCTCCGATTACGCCACCGCCCTGGCCACGACCCGCCCCGACGCGGTGTCGATCAACACCTACCCCGACACCCACTTCGACTACGCCCGCCGGGCCCTCGAAGCCGGCTGCCACGTGTTCCTCGAGAAGCCGATGGCGGAGACGGTGGCCGAGGCGCGTGAGTTGGTGGCCGCGGCGCGGGCGGCGCGGCGGAAGCTGGTCGTCGGCTACATCCTCCGCGTCCACCCCACGTGGGCCCGGTTCGTGGAGATCGCCTCCGGCCTGGGCCGGCCGCTGGTGATGCGCATGAACCTCAACCAGCAGTCGAGCGGCCCCCAGTGGCAGACCCACAAGATGCTCATGCAGTCGATGTCGCCGATCGTCGACTGTGGCGTCCACTACGTCGACGTGATGTGCAAGATGACGCGCTCGCGGCCGATCCGGGTGTCGGCGATCGGGGCCCGGCTCACCGACGACCTCCCCCCCGGGATGTACAACTACGGTCAGCTCCAGGTGACCTTCGCCGACGGCTCGGTCGGATGGTACGAGGCGGGGTGGGGGCCGATGATGAGTGAGACGGCCTACTTCGTGAAGGACGTCGTCGGGCCCCGCGGCTGCGTGAGCATCGCCGGCGTCCGCGAGGGGGAGGCGGCCAGCGACGACGTCAACGCCCACTCCAAGGCGGCCACGCTCAAGCTCCACCACGCCGCGCTCGACGGCGCGGGCCAGTTCGCCCGGCGCGACGAATGGATCCACTGCGCCGACGAACCCGACCACGACGGGCTGTGTGAACTGGAGCAGCGTTTGTTCCTCGACTGCATCCGCGGCGACGTCGATCTCACCGACCACCACGACGATGCGGTCAACAGCCTGCGGATCGTGCTCGCCGCCGACGAGTCGTTCCGCAGCGGCCGGACGATCGCGTTGGAGTGAGGCGGCTTTGCCGCAAGCCGTGAGCACCGCGTCGGCCGCACGGGCGGCACGCGGCCCCCGGGGGCCCGTATGCCAGGCGCGACACGATCCACCAACGCGGCAATCGGCCCGGCGCTCGTGTCGGGTCTTCTCGCCCTGATGGTGCCGGGCTCGGCGGCGGCCTCCCCCCCGGCGGTGAGCTTCACCCACGACGTCGTCCCGATCCTCACCAAGGCGGGGTGCAACGCCGGCGCCTGCCACGCCAAGGCGGGCACCGGCCAGAACGGCTTCCGCCTCTCGCTCTTGGGCTTCGAGCCGGCGGAGGACCACGAGCAGATCGTGACCGCGGCCCGCGGCCGGCGGATCGACACCGCTGCCCCGGAGGAAAGCCTGTTGGTGCGGAAGGCGACGGCGGCACTGCCGCACGGCGGCGGCCAGCGTCTGGTGCCGGGATCACCCGAGCACGCGATGGTCGTCCGCTGGATCGCCGCCGGCGCGCCCCCGTCCCGACCCGACGAACCGCGCCTCACGAGCCTCTCCGTCGATCCCCCCGAGGCGCTGCTCCGGGCCGGTGCCCACCAACCGCTCGTCGTCCACGCCGAGTATGCCGACGGCACGCGGCGCGACGTGTCGGCGCTGGCTCTCTACGAGTCGGCCGATCCGGGGCGCGTGACCGTGGACGAGGCGGGGGTGATCGGCGCGGTCGGCCCGGTCGGGCGCACGGCGGTGATGGTGCGCTACGGCGGCCTCGTGGCGGTGACCCGGGCGCTCGTGCCGAGCGCCCGACCCCCGGTCGACTTCCCGGAGCCGCGCTCGTTCGTCGACCGGCTCGTGTTCGCGAACCTGGCGCGCCTCGGCATCCCGGTGGCGGCCGACTGCGACGACGCCACGTTCCTCCGCCGCGTCAGCCTCGACCTGACCGGCAGCCTGCCCACGGTGGAGCGGACGCGCGAGTTCCTCGCGGCCGCGAGCCCCGACCGGCGTGACCGACTCGTCGACGAACTGCTGGCCAGCCCCGCCCACGCCGACTTCTTCGCCGGAAAGTGGACGGCGCTGCTCAAGAACCGGCGCGACGAGACGAGCGACATCACCGGGACGTTCGCCTTCCATGCCTGGGTGCGCGACGCCTTCCTCACCAACAAGCCGTTCGACCGCTTCGTGCGCGAGCTGCTCGCCGCCACCGGGAGCGTGGTAGGGAATCCCCCTGTGGCCTGGTACAAGCGCGTCCGCGATCCGAAGACGCAGGCGGAGGACGTGGCCCAGTTGTTCCTCGGGGTGCGCTTGCAGTGCGCCCAGTGCCACCACCATCCCTTCGAGCGTTGGAGCCAGTCCGACCACCTCGCCTTCACCGCGTTCTTCGCCCAGGTCGGCCGCCGTCCCTCCGGGATCCGCGGAGAGGACCTGATCTTCCACCGCCGCGGCACCGCCACCGCCACCCATCCGCGGTCCGGGGCCACGCTCCTCCCGACGCCCCTCGCCGCCGCTCCCGTGGCCCTCACACCGGACGACGATCCGCGGTTGGCGCTGGCCGACTGGCTGACGGCGGCCGACAACCCGTGGTTCGCCCGGGCCTTCGTCAACCGCACCTGGAAGCACTTCCTCGGCCGCGGCCTCGTCGAACCGGAGGACGACCTGCGGGAGACCAATCCGGCCAGCGACCCGGAGCTGCTCGACGCCCTGGCCGCCGATTTCGTCGCCACCGGTTTCGACGTGCGCCGGCTGCACGGCACGATCGTGCGTTCGCGCGTCTATCAGCTCGCCTCCCGGGCCGCCGACGAGACCACCGGCAACGCGGCCGCAGGCTTCGCCGCGTTCCGGCCGCGGCGCCTCTCGGCGGAGGTGCTCCTCGATGCCATCGACCGGGTGGCAGGGAGCCGCACGGGGTTCGCCAACCTCCCGGCCGGCACCCCGGCGATCGCCCTCCCAGACAACGCCTACACCCAGTCGTCGCCGTTCCTCCGCGTCTTCGGCCGCCCCGACAACGCCAGCGTCTGCGAGTGCGAGCGCAACGACACCCCGAGCTTCGCCCAGAGCCTCCACCTCCTCAACGCCGCCGGCATCCGCGAGAAGCTGGCGGCGGCCGACGGCTTCGCCGCGCGGGCGGCGGTCGATCCCCGACCCACGTCGGCGCTCGTCCACGAGCTCACGCTGGCGGCGCTGTGCCGCGAACCGCGACCGGAGGAGGTGCTCCTGGCGGGGACGTTCGTCGACGCCCCACTCCCCGCCGGCGCCGATCGGGCGACCGTGCGGCGCGAGCGTTTCGAAGATCTCCTCTGGGCACTGCTCGACACGAAAGAGTTCCTGTTCAATCACTGACCGCCCACCACCGGTCGGCCCACCCTGCCGTGGAGCCCTGCGGATGTCGCCCCGAACCCTGTTCATCGCCGTCGTCGCCCTCGCCACCGCGGCGGCCGGCGGCAGTGCCCGGGCGCAGAGCGTGTGCCTGCCGCTGCCCCGGCTCCTGTCGATCGTGCCGGCCGGTGGCCAGGCGGGCACGACGGTCGACGTGGTGATCACCGGCGAGGGGCTCGAGGAGGTGGAGCGGCTCGTGTTCTCGACCCCCGGTATCAGCGCCAGCCCGCGGGTCGACGCCGAAGGGAAACCGGTGCCGGGGGGCTACCGGATCGCGATCGCCGCCGACGTGCCGGAGGGGGTTCATGAGGCAACGGCGATGGCGGCCCTGGGGATTTCCTCGGCCCGGGTCTTCTCGGTGGGCCGCCTCCCGGAGCAGACGGTTCCCGCGCCCGCATCGAGCCCCGCGGCGGCCGTGACGATCCCCGTCGGCAGCATCACCAACGCCCACGTTCGCCCGCAGGCGATCGACCACCATGCCTTCAGCGCCCGGGCCGGGAGCCGGCTGGTGGTGGAGTGTGCCGCGCGGTGGATCGACTCCCGGCTGACCCCCGTGGTGATCGTGGCCGACGCCACGGGCCGCGACCTCGTCGCCGACCGGCGCGGCGAGCCGCTGGAGTTCGTCGTGCCCGCCGACGGCGACTACCTGATCAAGGTCCACGATCTCTCTTTCCAGGGTGGGCCGGCATTCTTCTACCGCCTCGTGCTCGACACGGTCGCCGCCGGCGCGCCCCTCCCACGCCATCCCGGCACCCACCCCGTCAACGCCTGCTCGTGGCCGCCGCCGCTCCTCGCCGGGGCGGCGCCGGCGCTGGAGCAGGAGCCCAACGACCCGGTGCATCCACAGGCGATCACGCTGCCGTGCGACCTGGGCGGCAGCTTCCAGGCGGCGGCCGACGTCGAGGCCTTCGAGTTCGACGCCACCGCCGGCGAGGAGTGGTGGATCGAGGTGGCGTCGGAGCGCCTCGGCAGGCCCACCGACCCGGCGGTGGTCGTGCAGCGGCGCGTGGACGACGCCGGCGCGGTCCGCTGGGAGGACGTCGCCGAGCCGGCCGACATCCCCAGCCCGGTGAAACCGTCGAGCAACGCCTATGCCTACGACGGCCCCCCCTACGACGCCGGCAGCGCCGATGTCCTCGGGCGGGTGGCGATCGCCGCGACGGGCCGGCACCGGATCCTGCTTCGCGACCTGTTCGGGGGCACGCGTGCCGAGCCGCAGAACGTGTGGCGACTGATCGTGCGCCGCGCCGCCCCCGATTTCACCCTCGTCGCCTGGGGGCTGCACATGGAGCTCCGCAACGGCGACCGCGCCGCCCTCTCCAAGCCGCTGGCCCTGCGCCGGGGTGGGAGCGTGGCCTTGGAGGTGGTGGCGGTGCGGCGCGACGGGTTCAGCGGCCCGATCGAACTGGTCATCGACGGCCTCCCGGAGGGGGTGAGCGCCACCGGGGTGACGATCCCCGCGGGAAGCAACCGCGGGCTGGTGGTGCTCACCGCGCGCGACGACGCGCCGCGCGGTCTGGCCCATGCCCGCTTCATCGGCCGGGCGACGATCGGCGACGCCACGGTGGAACGCCCCGGCCGGGTGGCCTCGATGGCCTGGCCGGTCCGCGATGCCTGGCAGGAGATCCCGTTGCCGCGGCTACTGGCCGACCTGCCGGTGTCGGTGGGGGGCGGCGAGACGTTTCCCATCGCCGTCACCGCCAGCGCGCCGGTGACGGCGGTCGCCGACACGACCGTGGAGATCCCCCTGGCGGTCAACCGCCGCGGCGAGTTCTCCGGGACGACCGCCCGGCTCAAGGTGTGCGGCGGCCCCTTCGACAAGGCGGGCGACGTCGAGGTGCCGCTGGCCGGCGGCACGGCGACGCTGCCGCTCGACCTGAAGAAACTGGGGGTGCCCCCGGGCGAACACACGATCTGTCTGGTGGGCGGGGGCGTGACGGCCTACCGTCCGCCGAGCCCGGTGGCCAAGGGACCGCCAGCCGCCCCACCCGCCGCCCAGGACATCGCCGAGATCATCGTCTCCGAGCCGATCCGCATCCACGTGACCACCGCGCCGGTTACCCAGTGAGCCACGCGGCACTCCACATCCTTGTCCACGTGACCACCGCGCCGGTTGCCCAGTGAGCCCCGCGGCACTCCGCATCCACACACACCGACAGCCCCGGGGGAGCCTGCCATGAGCCACGACGAACGCCCGCGCAGCAGCCGCTGCCCGGGGCCACTGCAGCGCCGCGGCTTCCTCCGCTTCGGCCTCGCCGGCGGCCTCGCGCTCCCCGATCTGCTGCGCGTCCGCGCCGCGCAGCACAACCCCGGGGGTCGCCGCACCGCGGTGATCATGGTGTGGCTCCCCGGTGGCTGCTCGCACATCGACACCTACGATCCCAAGCCCGGCGCCGCCGCCGAGTACCGCGGACCGTTCAGCCCCATCGCCACGAAACTGCCCGGGGTGTCGTTCACCGAACTGTTGCCGCTGCAGGCGGCGCTCGCCGACCGGGTGGCGGTGGTGCGCTCCATGCAGCAGACGGCCGGCGGCCATCCCGCCGGGTCGATGCAGATGCTGTCGGGCGATCCCGACACGCGTGACAAGCCGAAGCCCAAGCTGCCCGACTGGATGTGCGTCACCAACTACCTGCGCAGCCGTTCCGGGCCCCCGGTCGGGCCGCTGCCCCGGTATGTCGGCGTCAATCCGCCGCTGGAATACAACGGCCCCGCCTACCTCGGCGACGCCTGGCAGCCGTTCGTGGTCAGCGGCGATCCGAGCAGCCCCTCGTTCGCGGTCCCCGACCTCGGCCTCCCCGCCGACGGCGACCACCGGCTCGATGCCCGGCTGCGACTGCGTCGGCAGTTCGACGCCTTCCGGCGCGAATTCGACCGGCGCCTGGAGATGGACGCCATGGACGCCTTCGAGGCCCAGGCGGTGGGGCTCCTCACCGACCCGGCGGCCCGGCGCGCCTTCGACCTGACCCTCGAGGACGACGCGACGCGCGACCGGTACGGCCGCAACGCCTGGGGCCAGCAACTCCTCCTCGCGCGCCGGCTCGTGGAGGCGGGGGTCGAGGTGGTGACCACGAGCCTTGCCGGCCCGCTCTGCGGCCGTGTGCAGAACTGGGACGACCACGCCGTCAACCACCACGTCTTCGACGCCCTCCGCTTCCGCGCCGGGGCCTACGACCGCGCCGTGTCGGCCCTCGTCGAGGACGTCTTCGCCCGGGGTCTCCACGAGCACGTGCTGGTGGTGGTGACCGGCGAGTTCGGGCGCACGCCGCGGATCGAATACTCGCCGAGCACCGGCGCCGGCGACGCCAGCGCCCCGGCGGGCACCAAGCAGCCCGGCCGCGACCACTGGCCGCGGGCCTACTCCAACGTCTGGTTCGGCGCCGGCGTCACGCCCGGGATCGTCATCGGTGCCACCGATGCCCGGGGCGAGGACGTGACCCAGCGGCGGATCACCGCCGGCGACTTCCTCGCCACGATCTACCACCATCTGGGCATCGACTCGGCCCGGGTGACGATCGACGACTTCAACGGCCGACCCACCCCACTGGTCGACCACGGCACGCCGGTCCCCGAACTGACGGCGTAATGGCGCCCCTCCCGAACGGTCGCCCAAGCCGCTCCCCGCCCAAAGCCCCTCTGCCCAAGCCGCTCCCTGTCCAAATCCCCCTGGCTGTCCAAAGTCGACGAGGGGCTGCCCATGCCCTGAGAGCCGGCGTTGCTGACAAGCGGAGCCATGGATGGCGAAGCGTAGTCAGCATCGAGCGACCGGAGGCC
>RFRL01000054.1 GCA_009924545.1 Planctomycetia bacterium
TACGCCGACATGAAGAAGCAACTCGCGTGGCTCGGACCGCAGATCGACAATCCCAATCTCGCGCCCATGCTCGAGTCACTGATCATGCTGGGGACGCAGGGCAAAGGCCTGGCCGGACTCGATGTGCTCCGGCCGATCGGTGTGATGGTGACCACCGACGGCACCGACATCGCCGCCCACGGCATGCTGCCGGTGAAGGATCTCGACAAGCTCCTCGGCTCGCTCCAGGGCGTCACCGGCCGGGTGGAGAAATCGGGGGCCCGGCGCCGGATCTCCGCTCCCGGCGGCATGGATCTCGACGTGGTCGAACGGAACGGGTGGGCGATCGTCGGCCAGGCCGGCACGCAGGCCCCGGCGGGCGATCCGCTGGAAACGATCGGGCCGATGGCGGGCGAGTACTCGGTCGCCATCAAGGCCTTTCCCAGCCGGATCCCCGAGGGACTGCGGGCCCTGCTGCAAAACTCCCTCCGGCAACTCGCGGAATCGGCCGCCGCCGAAGGTCGGCCAGTCGACGCCAACGCCCTCGCAGCGGCCATCGACGGCATGGGCCAACTCGAATCATTGGTGATCGGCCTGGGAATCGAAGACGAGAAGAACCGGGTATTCCTCGAAAACCGCGTCGTGGGGCTCACCGGGAGCGAGGCACTGGCCACAGGACCGCTCACCGTGGGAAGTGCCGCGACGAGTGACGGTGGCCGGGCGGCGGTGCGGGCGGAGTTGGCCCAAGAGCTCTCCACGGCGGAGCAGCGGCGGATCCTCGCCGTTCTCGACGGAGCCGTGCCCGGTGCCGATGCCGACCAAGCGGGACGGATCATCGGCGGTGTGGTCCGGGCCATCGCCGACGCGATGGTCTCCTCCGGGGCCCTCGATGCCCTTCTCACGGTCGACACCTCGGCCGGCCAGCGCGGCCCCATCCTCTCCGCCGGGATGCGGGTGAAGGATGGCGCGGCACTGGAGAAGCAGGTGAAGACGCTGCTCGGCCCCGGGGCGGGACTACCCGGCGAAGTCGACGTGCGCTTCGACGCCGGCAAGGTGGGGGACGCCAACCTCCACACAGTGGCGGTCGACCTCAGCGGCACGCCCGGCGCGGAGATGCTCGGCCGGCCCCTGGCCTTCACGCTCGCCGTCGCCCCCGGCTACGCCTACCTCCTCGAGGGTGGCGATGCCAAGGCGCGCCTCGCGGAGATGCAGAAGGGCTCGGCTCGGGCCGCGACGGGCGTGCCCAGCGGGATGGGCCTGCAACTGGCCCTCGACGAACTGCTCGCCTTCGCCGCCGAGCGTGGTGCCGGTGACATGGCCAGCGCCGCGGCCCGGAAGGCCGCCAGCCTGCTCGAGAGCGATGCAGAGTCGGCGTTGGTGCAACTGGCGCTGCGGCCGATCGACCGCGGTCTTTCGACCCGGCTGTCGGTGGGTGCCGGTGCCCTGCGCGGACTGGCGGCGCTGGCCGCACAGGCGGCTGAGGCCGGCGCCCTGCCTCCCGGTCTGCCGGGGCAAGGTGGTTTCCCGGCGCGGTGACATCGAGGGACCGGTTTACCTGACCGGAGGGACCGGTTTACCTGACCGGAGGGACCGGTTTACCTGACCGGAGGGACCGGTTTACCTGACCGGAGGGACCGGTTCCCTGCCCCTGGCCGGGCGGGGGCTCGCCCGGCCGAGTCTTCTCGCTGCCTTGTTCGCTTCACGTGGATGCCTGGATGACTGCGACGACCCACGACGGTGATGCCTCCGTGATCCCGTCGCCGGCCAGCGGCGCGGCTGCAGCCCTCGTTCGGCGCACGATCGCCGGCGTCGGAGTGGCCGACCTCGCACGGACCCATGGCACGCCGCTGTATGCCTACGACGCGGAGATGATCCGGCGCCGGTGCCGCGATCTGGCCCGCTGGGACACCGTGCGCTTCGCGCAGAAGGCCTGCTCCAACCTCGCCGTGCTCGACGTGGTGCGGCGCGAGGGGGTGGTCGTGGATGCGGTCAGCGCCGGCGAGATCCACCGGGCGCTGGCAGCCGGCTACGGACCCCGCGGCGCCGGACCGACGGGTGGCACCGGGGGGCTGCCACCGGCCCACCCGATCGTCTACACCGCCGACATCTTCGACCGCGAGAGCCTCGATGCGGTGGTGCGGCACGGGCTCCATGTAAACTGCGGCTCCACCGACATGCTCGATCAACTCGCCGCCCGAATGCCGGGGGCGGAGGTCACGCTCCGGGTCAATCCCGGCTTCGGCCACGGCCACAGCCAGAAGACCAATACCGGCGGCGAGGGCTCGAAGCACGGCATCTGGCACGCCGAGGTGCCCGACGCCCTGCGCCGGGCCGCCTGGGCCGGCTTGGCGGTGACCGGCCTCCACATGCACATCGGCAGCGGCACCGACCTGGCACATCTGGCGGAGGTCGCCGGCGCCTTGGAGAAGGTGGCGGAGGAGATCGGCCGGTCGCTCACCACGATCAGCGCCGGCGGCGGCCTGCCCGTGCCCTACCGCCCCGGCGAGGTGCACGCCGACCTGGCCGGCTATTTCGAACTCTGGGATGCCACCCGGCGGCGGCTCGAGCACCGGTTCGGCCATCCGCTCCGTCTCGAACTGGAGCCAGGGCGATATCTCACCGCCGAAGCGGGGTTCCTCGTCACCGAGATCCGCGCCGTCAAGCGTCAGGGGAACCGCACCTACGTGCTCGTCGATGCCGGCTTCAACACCCTCGCCCGGCCGGTGATGTACGGCGCCTACCATCCGATGAGCCTCTGCCCGGCCGATCCGCTCGTGGCGGAGGGGCCGGCAGCCCGGGCGGCGGAGGTGGCGGTCGGTGGCCCGCTGTGCGAATCGGGCGACATCTTCACGCAGACCGACGGCGGGTTCGTGGCCACACGGCTCCTGCCGGAGGCGGCGGTGGGGGACCTCTTGGTGATCGAGGTGGCGGGGGCCTACGGGTTCGTGATGGCGAGCAACTACAACTCCAAACCCTTGCCGGCCGAGGTGCTCATCGACGGCGGCACGGGTCGACTTGTCCGCCACCGGCAATCGGTCGAGGAACTGGTCCGCGGCGAAACGGTGTGAGGCGGGTCGGTTGCCGTGCCCGGCGGCGGCCGCGGAGGTGGACTGGACCCCGGTTTTCCGCCAGCGCCGGGGTTTGGTCAGGCCGGTGGTGACGGCTAGAATCGTGACGTTCCAGTCGCTCCCCCAATCCCGACGATCCCCCCACCATGGCCAAAGCCGGACCCCGCAAAAAGCTGCCGAAGGAACTGGCCGTGATCACGGCCGACAACTGCACCGGGTGCGAATCGTGCCTGGAGGTCTGCCCGGTCGACTGCATCATCAAGGTGCAGCAGTACGACCAGTTCCACAACCTGCAGAGCTGGTGCGAGATCGACGTGGAGCGCTGTGTGGGCTGCGAGGTCTGCGTCCACATCCCGGGGAAAAAATCGAACCCCTACGACCTCAAGGTCTGCCCCTGGGACGCGATCGAGATGGTGCCCACCGAGATGGTGGCGATCGCGGTCGCCCAGAGCGGCGGCCCACCGGAGTATATCGAGGCCAATTGGGACCGGCTCGTGGGCAACGCCCAGCGGCTCGTCGAGATGAAGGTCGCCTCCGGTTGAGCCTGGCGCGCACGACGATTTGACGGCGTAAGTTCGCCCGTTTACAACGATACGGTTGTATACCGAACCCAGCCGCGTGGTGCCGCGATGCCTGCCACTCCGCCGCCGTCGGCCGACGGGCCTTGTGGGGATGCAGCGCCCCCCTGCCACGACCCGGCGACCGCAGCGGGAGCGAACGTGCTGCGCGATCACGTCCGCCTGGCGAGTGTGCCCGGGATCGGATCCCGGCTGCGCCGTCTGTTGCTCGAACGGTTCGGTTCGCCGGCAGCGGTGTTCGCCGCCCGCCCGGAGGAACTCGTCGGTGTCGGACGGATCAGCCGGCGCCTGGCGGGCGATCTCGCGCGGCTGGTGGATGAAGCGGCGGCCGACTCCCTTCTCGATCTCTGCCGGGACAAGGGCGTGGAAATCCTCCTCGACGGCGATCCGACCTACCCGGGCCTGTTGAAACGGATCCCCGATCCCCCCGGCCTGCTCTTCGTCCGCGGTGGCTTCCAGCCCTGCGATGCGCTGTCCGTGGCCATCGTCGGGAGCCGCCACGCCACCGACTACGGCCTGCGGATCGCCGAGCGCCTCGCCAGCGGCCTGGCCCGGGCCGGCTACACGGTGGTCAGCGGGCTGGCACGCGGTATCGATGCGGCGGCCCATCGCGGGGCGCTGGCGGCGGGTGGACGGACGATCGCCGTCCTCGGCAGCGGTGTGCTCGAGGTCTACCCGCCGGAGCACGGTGAACTCGCCGACGAAGTGATTGCCCGGGGCGCCCTCGTGAGCGAACTGCCCCCCCTCGCCATCCCCCACGCCGGCGCCTTCCCACAGCGCAACCGCATCGTCTCGGGGCTGTCACTCGGCACGGTGGTGGTGCAGGCCTCCGACCGCTCCGGGGCCCTGATCACCGCTCGGCTGGCCGGTGAGCAGGGGCGTGAAGTGTTCGCCGTGCCGGGGCCGATCGACTGCCGGATGTCGCGCGGTTGCCACGCGCTGCTCCGTGACGGGGCGACGCTGGTGGAGTCGGTCGAGGACATGCTCGGCGAACTGGGACCGCTGTTCGAAACCGCGACCTCCGCCACGGGCACGGCCGTGGAGAGCCCGGCCGAGCTGGCGCTCGACGAACGCGAACGGACCGTGCTCACGGCCATCGCCCCGGCCGGGGGCCGCGGCCACGAACCGCGGATCGTCGACGACATCGTCGATGCCACCGGATTGCAGGCGTCGCAGGTGCTGGCGACGATCGGTGTGCTGGAGATGCGGCGGCTGGTGAAACGACTGCCCGGCAACCGCGTGGCCAGGGCCTGAGGCCGGATCGATCGCGGGTCTCGTCCGTGGGGTTGGTCATTCGACGGACGGCACCGTACACTCGTCGCCATGGACACTGCACTGCATACCCGCTCGAGTTCGATCCGCGCCCGGCTCCTCCAACTGCGAGACTCCCTTTGACTGGGAAGGTCGCAAGAAACATGCCGCGCGCATCGAGGAGGCGATGTCCCAGGCCGGATTCTGGGACCGGGCGGAAACGGCCCAGGTCACGGTCGCTGAACTGAAGTCGGTCAACGCGGTCCTCAAGCCGCTGGACGAGGCCCTGGCAGCGAGCGCCGACCTCGAGGCCCTCGAGGAGCTCGCCCGTGAGGACGAGTCGCTGGAGGCCGACCTGCTCCGCGAGGCCGACGCGCTGGAGAAGAAGGTCGGCGCGCTGGAGTTGGCGTCGCTCCTCTCCGGTCAGCACGACGGCTCCGATGCCCTGGTGACCTTCAACGCCCGCGACGGTGGCACCGACGCCAACGACTGGGCCGAGATGCTCCTGCGGATGTACTCCGCGTGGGCGGCGAAGCACGACTTCGCCGTCGAGCTTCTCGACCGGCAGGATGACGCGGTGGCGGGTATCCAGAGCGCCACGATCGCCATCCGCGGCCCCTGGGCGTATGGCTATCTCAAGGGGGAATCGGGCATCCACCGCCTCGTCCGCATCAGCCCGTTCAACTCCGAAGGCAAGCGGCAAACGAGTTTCGCCGCGGTCGACGTGGCCCCGGAGATCCCCGACGACGACACCGAGGTGGAGATCGCCGATGCCGACATCCGTGAGGACGTGTTCCGGGCCAGTGGCGCCGGTGGCCAGCACGTCAACAAGACTTCGAGTGCCATCCGCCTCACCCACTTCCCCACCGGCATCGTGGTGCAGTGTCAAAGCGAGCGCAGCCAACACAAGAACCGGGCCACCGCGATAAAGATGCTCCGATCCCGGATCGCCAGGATCCAAGAGGAGAAGCGCGAGGCCGAGAAGCACGCCCAGCACCAATCGAAGCCCAAGACCGGGTTCGGATCGCAGATCCGCAACTACTTCCTCCATCCCGATCAGCGAGTGAAGGACCAGCGTACCGGTCATTACATGGGTAATTTCCAGAGCGTGCTTGACGGCAACATTGACGGCTTCCTCGACGCCTACCTCCGCTGGAACGCCTCGGGATCGGCCCCGCAGGCAGCCGCTGGCGACGACGGCTGAGGCCGATTCGGCCGGTCGCAGCCAAGCCCGCGCGACCCGGGGCACACCCCGGTGGACCCTGCGGTCGGCCCTCGTCGGTAAACCCACCCCGCGCTGCTGGACGGCCGGCGCCAGCGGGGCTAGCATTTGCAAGTCGCGTTTGTCGGATCCCGAAGGAAACCCATGGCGGAAAAAGAACAGGCGCTCGAAGTCGAAGGGGTCGTCACGCAGGCCCTGGCCAATACCCGCTTCCGCGTGCAGATCACCGGCGGGCATGTCGTCAACGCCCATGTCGCCGGCAAGATGAGGAAAAACTTCATCCGCATCGTCCCGGGTGACAAGGTGAAGGTCGAACTCTCTCCCTACGACCTCACCAAAGGCCGGATCACGTTCCGCGAGCGTTGATCGCCGTGGCTGGGATCTGCCCACAGGCCCGTTGAACTACGACCCCGTTCAGGGATCACCCCACTGGCCCCCCGTCGACTGGCGCACCGTCGACTGGCCCGCCGTCGACCGGATTCTGCGACGGTGGCGGACGCTGATCGGTGTCCGCGGCGTCTCCGTGCCCGTGCTGGAGCGGGCCGTGCTGATGCTCACCCTGCAGCGGGCTTCGCTCAGTCGACTGCAGCCGGTCGCCGTTTTCCGAAGCCCCCACACCGCCGGAAGCGTCGCCGGATGAGCCACCGGCCACATCGCCCCGCGGTACGGCATCGGCGTCCGGCTGCGCGACGGCGGGAGGCGGGGTCGGCTTCTCGAAGAACTGTTTGAGATCACCGAAGGTCCGTAGTGGCTCCCGCCCCTGCCGCATCGCATCCGTCAGCGGCTTGCTCTCCCGCGCGGCCCGAGACTCGTAGACCCGCTTCGGTGGATCCGACTTGTCGCGACCACCGAGTTGCGGCCGGGGCTTCCCCGCCGGGGGCCGGTCACGCTGGTCGCCCCGCCCGCCGCCGGGCTGCCGTCCACCCGGTCGCTGTCCTCCTCCCTGCCGCGGGCCTCCACGCCGTCCCTCGGTGGGTGCACCACCGTCCCCCGCTGCCGGTGAGGCCGCCCGTTCGCCCACCGCCCGTTCATCCGTCGGCCGTCTCCCCGGACGGCCGCCCGGGGCCTGCCCCTGCGGCCGCTGGCGCTGCACTTCCGTGGGCGGCCGCTCCGCGCGACGCTGACCGGGGGGCGGGCCGGGGGGAATCATTGTCAGGCTCACCCGCCGACGGGCCTTGTCGATCTCGAGCACCCAGACCCTGACGATCTGGCCGACCGAGACCAGGTCGTGCGGGTCGCGGACGAACCGGCGTGACAACTGGCTGATGTGCACCATGCCGCTGTCGTGCATGCCAATGTCGACGAACACGCCGAAATCGACGACGTTGAGCACCGAGCCGAGCAGCTCCATGCCGACCTGGAGATCCTCGAGCTTGAGCACGCCCTTCTTGAAGAACGGCGGCGGCAGATCCTCGCGCGGATCACGCCCCGGACGGGCGAGTTGCTCGACGATGTCGGCCAAGAGGAGCTTCCCCACGCCGAGTTCCGCCGCCAGGGTGGGAAGGTCGATCGCGGTGGCCTTCTCCGCCAGGGCCGCGGCCGCCTGCCGGTTGGACAGATCCTCGGGGCGCCCGCCAAGCCGGGACAGCACTTGCTCGGCGATGGCATAGCTCTCGGGGTGGATCCAGGTGGCGTCGAGCGGATTCTCCCCACCGGCGATCTTGAGGAAGCCCACCGCCTGCACGAAGGCCGCCTCGCCGAAGCCCGGCACGTCGAGGAACTGCCGGCGTGACGTGAAGGCGCCGTTCTTCGCACGCCACTCGACGAAGCCGCGCGCCGTGGTCTGGTTGAGCCCCGACACCCGGCGCAGGAGGGCGGGGCTGGCGGTGTTGACGTCCACGCCCACGAAGTTGACGCAGCTCTCCACCACCCCTTCCAGCGAGGCGTGGAGGTGCCGGGCCTTGACGTCATGCTGGTAGAGTCCGACGCCGATGTTGGCCGGCTCGATCTTCACGAGTTCCGAGAGCGGATCCTGGAGCCGCCGCCCGATGGAGATCGCGCCGCGCACCGCAGCCTCGTGGCCGGGCAACTCCTCGCGGGCGTAGGGGCTGGTGGAATAGACGCTGGCCCCGGCTTCGTTGACGATCACGTAGCCGACGTCGGCGTCGGCCAGTTCACCCCCCACCAGCTCCGCCACCAGCGCCTCCACCGCCCGGCCCGCCGTGCCGTTGCCCACGGCGATCACGCTGCAGCCGTGCGTCTTCACCATCTCGGTGAGTTTGGTGGTGGCGGCGGCTCGCTTCTCCGGCTTGCCGATGATGTGGAGCACGGTGTGCTCCAGGGGACTGCCACACTCGTCGATCACCACCGCCTTGCAGCCGCTCTTGAATCCGGGATCGAGGGCCAGCACGCGCCGCCCCATCACCGGCGGCTGGAGGAGGAGGTTGCGCAGGTTGCGGGCGAAGACCTCCACCGCGTGCGACTCGCACACGTCGGTCATCTCCCGACGGATCTCCCGCTCCAGGCTCGGCAGCACCAGGCGGGTCACCGCGTCCCGGGCACACCCCCGGAGGAACACCGCATGGGGATGGTCGCCTGGCACGAGGAGGGCCTCGGCCGCGGTCTGCATCTCCTCCACCGGCCCCTCCACCCGCACCTTGAGGAGCCGGGCCCGCTCCCCGCGGTTGATGGCCAGCACCCGGTGGGGGGGCACAGCTTGCACGTGCTCGGAGAAGGTGAAATAGTCACGGTAGTGTTTCTCGTCCTTGGATTGCGCCTTGCCGGCACTCTCCGCGCGCTGGCTGGTGAGATTCCCTTTCTCGGCGAGGAGGCCCCGGAGGAGTTGCCGCACGTCGGCGCGCTCGCTGTACTCTGCCGCGATGATGTGCCCCACGCCGAGGAGGGCGTCGGCTGCGGTCGCCACCTGGCCGTCGGCATCGACGAAATCGGCCGCCCTTCGGTCGAGGTCGAGGGCGGCGGGATCTGCGGCAACGATCTCGCGGGCGAGCGGTTCGAGACGCCGCTGCCGGGCGATCTCGGCCAGGGACAGCTTCCGCGGCTTGAATGGGAGGTAGAGATCCTCCAGCTGCTTGGGCGTCTCGGCGGCCTCGATGCGCGACTCGAGTTCGGGAGTCATCCTCCCCTGCCCGCTGATCGTGCGGATGATCGTCTGCTTGCGGTCGGCGATCTGGCGGGCCCGCGTGACGGCATCGGCGATCCGCCGCACGGCGATCTCGTCGAGACCCTGCGTCTGGTCACGCCGATAGCGCGTGATGAAGGGGATGGTGTTCCCCTCATCGAGCAGATGAACGACCGCCTCGACGCCCGCAGCGGGAAAGTCGAGTCGCCGGGCGAGCAGCCCGAGATCGATGAGCGCTTGGGATCCCATCCGACTCACGGGGCCTGGTGCATCGCGCACTGGCCGCAGCGCGACTCCACGGGAAGCGCCCCGCCAAGCATCGACGCCCGGTACGGGGCTGCGGAAACCCCAGGAATCTAGGGTGTATGGCGCGGGGGTGTCAAACGGGGCGGAGAGGTGGGCGGCGGAAGCGTGAGCAGTGAGCGATCATCGCAGCCCACCACTCCTCCGCAGATTGCCGTCCGCGGATCTGCACACGGCTGACCTTGACCGCGGTGTGGCCCGTTTCCTATCCCCCGCCTCTCCACCCGGCCGCGCGGCCGACGCCCCGGGAGGCGGCCCCCCCACCTGCGACCGGTGAAAGTCTGGAGCGGGGCAGGGGCTGGCGACGATGGCAACGGCAGCCGAGGCCAACCAGCACCCCGCCCCTCCTCACCCCGAGACGTCCCCATGAGCCAGTCGTCGCCTATCCCCACCGACGCCGAACCGCTCCTCCCCGCCGTGGGCCTGCTGGCACTCGATCGGCAGTACGACACACTCCGCGAACCGATCCGCGCTGCGCTGGAACGGGTCTGCGACTCCGGACGGTTCGTCCTCGGGCCTGACGTGGGGGAACTGGAAGCCGAACTCGCCCGGGCCCTCGACGTGCCCCATGCGATCACCTGCGCCTCCGGCAGCGACGCGTTGCTGCTGGCACTCATGGCCCTCGACGTGGGGCCGGGCGACGAGGTGATCGTGCCCAGCTACACCTTTTTCGCCACCGCCAGTGCCGTCACCCGCCTGGGCGCGGTGCCGATCTTCGCCGACATCGACCCGGCGACGTACCTCGTCGACCCCGCCGACGTGGCCCGGAAGATCAGCAGACGCTGCCGGGCCATCGTCCCGGTCCACCTCTTCGGCCGCACCGCCGACATGGACGCCCTGCTTCCCATCGCGACCGGTGCGGGAGTGCCCGTCGTCGAGGACTGCGCCCAGTCGATCCTCTCCACCTGGCACGACCGGTGCACCGGGGGGATCGGCGACGTCGGATGCTTCAGCTTCTACCCCACGAAGAATCTCGGCGGCTGCGGCGACGGTGGCTTCCTCACCACGACGCGCGACGACCTCGCGGCCCGCTTACGGCTCCTGCGCGTCCATGGCATGGAACCTCGTTACCATCATCAGGTGATCGGCATCAACAGCCGGCTCGACTCCCTCCAGGCGGCCGTGCTGCGGGTGAAACTGCCCCATCTGGAGGCCTGGACCGACGCCCGCCGCGCCAACGCCGCGCGCTACGCCGAATGCTTCTCCCGCGCCGGCCTCGGCGACAGGATCGGCCTGCCGGGCGACGAACCGCGCGGGCGGCATGTCTGGAACCAGTACGTGATCCGCGTCGCCGACGGCCAGCGTGACGCCCTCCGCACGCACCTCACCAACCACAAGGTGGGAACGGAGATCTACTACCCGATCCCGCTCCATCTCCAGGTCTGCTTCCGACACCTGGGCTGGGATCGCGGCGACCTTCCCGAGACCGAGCGCGCCGCCAACGAGACGCTCGCCCTGCCGATCTATCCCGAGCTCACCGGAGCCGAGCAGCGGACGGTGGTGGGCAGGATCGCGGAGTTCTTCCACAGCGCACCCGTCTGGCCGCAGCCGGCCGCCCGGCCGGCCGTCGCCGCGACGTCACCCGCGGCCCTCGCCGGGCCGCACTTCATCCGGCGGATGCATCGCGTGGAAACGCCGGCCGACGCACGCCGTTGACCCGCGCGGTCGTGAGATCGTGCTCGGCCGGCCGATCCAGCCACGAGCGCGTCACCGTCACACCGAATCGCGGCGCCGACGGCTGCCGCGGCAGACCATGAACAGCCCGAGCCCGGCCGCCAGGACCGCCACGGCGTACGAGGGCATGTACTTGAGTTGTCCCCCCACCGGTCCGCTCGATTCGGTGGGGGCTGCCGCCGGGGCCGCCGGCGGCGCACCGCCACCTGCGGCGAAGTTGGCCGCCATCTGCGCTCCCGGAACGTTGGCCATGGCGGCAGGGTTGCCAGCGGTCACCGGCTTGCCCGCCTGTTCGAGCGGCGGGGCGAGCAGCGCCGCTCCACCCTGGGCGAGCACCGGGACGGCCGGACCGGCGAGCGCCAAGCAGACAGCCAAACCGACGACGGCGCCAGAGGGCCTGACGACACGGGGGGCTGGGGACATGGCTCGGGTTCCCTTCCGGAAGAGAGGGTGATTGACGCATCCACGCTGCGACCGGGCACCACGGACTCCGATCCGTGTTTGAGGGTACCATGCTTCGGCGGGTCCGTCAGCGGGGTCGGCCCCAACCTGCCCGCCGGCCCACGAACAGTCGGTGGCCCGCGCCCACCCGTGGACGCCGCCCCTGGGGAAGCTCCGTTTTCCCCGGACCTCGTCTCCGGACACCTCGTCCGCGAGGCGGGCGAGCCGCGGGCCCACCGCCTGCCACTGACCACCGTCGGAGAGCTCCCATGGCCGCCAAACGCGCCCGCCCCGCCGCCCGTCCCGCGCCCCGCGGCGACGGCGCCGGCCGCTCCACCACCGTCCCCCGCGACAAGCTTCCGGCGGTCGACAAGAAGACCCTGGGGTTGATCGTCGAACTGGCCGACCAGGTGGCCGGCGCCGCGACGAAGCGCCGCGACCCGTGGCTCGACATCCCCGCCCGCAACCTCTCCAACGTACGCTTCAACAAGGCTCACCGGATCATCGAGATGGGGGGACAGACCAACCGCCGCCAGCTGTTCAATCTCGCGCAAGCCAAGAGCTACATGCAGACCCTCCTGGTTGCCACGGGTTGCAAGTCGCTCATCGACCAGCAGAAGTCGACGAGCATCCGCGGTCTCTACTACCTGCTCAAGCACACCATCGACGGCACCCGCGAGGAGACCTTCGCCACCCAGGAGGAGTGCGACCCGATCATCGAGGATCTGGAGGTCACCCTGGAGAGCCTCCGCGAGGAGCTCCACGTCTACGCCAGCAACCGCGGCGGCATGGTCGGGCCGATCACGCTCGTCGACTCCGGCGACGAAATCGACTGCTCGCGGATGGGCTCGGGCGGCTACAGCATCCCGTCGATCGTCGAGGCCAACGTCATCCGCTTCAAGGAGTGCGACGCGAAGTTCATCCTCCACGTGGAGAAGGACACCGTCTGGCGACGTTTCAACGAAGACAAGTTCTGGAAGAAGCACTCCTGCCTCCTCACCCACGGCGGTGGCCAACCGCCGCGCGGCGTGCGGCGCATGCTCTACCGGCTCCACCACGAGCTCGAGCTGCCGGTCTACTGCCTTCTCGACAACGATCCGTGGGGCTACTACATCTACTCCGTCCTCAAACAGGGTTCGATCAACCTGGCCTACGAATCGAAGCGGATGGCGATCCCGGAGGCGAAGTTCCTCGGGCTGCGGAGCCGCGACTACCAGCGCTGCAGCCTCAGCCCGAGCGTGCAGATCGCCCTCGCCGACACCGACATCAAACGGGCCAAGCAGATCGCCGCCTATCCGTGGTTCGCCGGCAAGAAGGCCTGGCAGAAGGAGATCGAGACGATGCTCACCAACGGCTTCAAGCTCGAGGTCGAGTCGCTGATCTCGAAGGACATCAGCTATGTCACCGAGGTCTACACGCCCGAGCGTCTCGCCGAGGCCGACTGGCTCGACTGACCGCCGGCCGCCAAGATCAAGCCTCCTCGCGGAGGAGCGGCGGAGGGTCCTCGAGTTCATCGAGCTCCGGGGGCAGTTGGATCTGCCGCATCGTCTCGTCGGTGCGCCGCATCCCCTCGGCCACCTCGTCGACACGTTTCGCCAGGTCGCCCACGTCGCGCCTCGCCACCGCCCCCTCGGCGAGGGCGGCGATCTTCGATTCCAGTCGTTCGACCTCGGCAACGATCACCCCGAGCTTGCGCTGCGCCTCGTCGATGTTGGCCAACCGCTCGCGCGTGGTGCGCAAGTCGTCGTCGAGCACCGCGCGCAGCTCCGCCGACTTGACGGCATCGGCCGGGAGGGAGGCGAGCCGTTTCTCCAGGATCGCGATCCGTTGCCGGATCGCCGCCTCGTCGGTGTGCTCGAGAAAATCGGAGACGGACTGGGCACCGCGGATCATGCGCAGATGCCCCCACAGCAGCCGGTCGAGCGACTCGAGCGACCCTTGATCGACACCGCCGCGCAGCCCGGCGGCGAGGTCCACCAGTCGCTCGCAGTGGCTCTGGAGCCGGTCGAAGCGCTGCCGCAGTTCGGGTGTCAGCGACTCCCGGATCCGCTCGAAGGCCTGCCGAGATCCGACCATCCGTTCCGCACGCCGGGCCTTCGCCTCCCGGGCATCGATCGCCGATCGGAAGCGATCGCTGGCTACCATGCTCGCCAGGTAATAGATCTCACCGGCCGCCACCAACGGGAGGACGACCCCGGGGAAACCGCTGATCAGGGCCGCCGCCACGCCGCCACCGACGAACAGCAGGTTCCACTTCGTGGAAAAGGCGGACCCCAGATAGCTGCCGATGCGCCCCACCACGTCCGTTCGCTCCTTCCGCCGTCCCCGCGCCTCCGATCCCACGGTCTCGCCGCCACCCTGCCACATCGCCCCGCTGCCTCACGGGCGACGGGCGGCAGCCTCGATCGCCTCGATCCGCTCCTGCAGGCGATGGACCTGCTCGTGGAACCACGGCTGGGACTGGGTTTCCCGTGCCGGAGCGGCAGCGGGCGGCAGGTGGATTTCCTCCGCGATGCGCCCCGGCGTCGTCGCCATGACGAACACGCGGTCACCAAGATACACCGCCTCCTCGACCGAATGCGTGACGAACAGCACCGTGGCCTCGACCTCCCGCCACAACCGGACGAGCAGATCCTGCATGTCGAGCCGGGTGGCGGGGTCGAGGGCCCCGAACGGCTCGTCCATGAGGATCACCCGGGGGCGGAGGATGAGGGTCCGGGCGATCGCCACGCGCTGGCGCATCCCGCCGGAGAGCTCGTGGGGGTATTTGCCGGCGTCACGCCCCGGGTCGAGGCCGACACGGGCGATCCACTCGCGGGCCTCCGCCTCCCGCGAGCGGCGCGACACGCCTCGGCATTCGAGACCGAAGGCCACGTTGTCGAGCACGGTGCGGTTGTCGAAGCTCGTGTAGTCCTGGAACACCATCCCCCGGTCGGCCCCGGGGCCCACCACCGGCTGGCCGAGCACCGTCACCGTGCCTTGGGTGGGGGGATGCTGCGGTTCGAGCCCCGCCACCAGCCGCAACACCGTGCTCTTGCCGCAGCCACTGGGACCGAGGAACGACGAGATCTCCCCGTGCCCCACCAGGTCGGGGATCGTGAACGACACCCTGCTGATGGCCACCGCCTCGCGCCCGCTGCCGGTGGTGTAGACCTTGGTGACGTCGCGGAACTCCACTGCCGCCGGGCGCTCGGCCGGTTCCACGACCGGCCCCACGCCGGTCGCCGGCTGCGGCCCCTCGAGCGCCGGCGCGGCGGGTGCAGCTCCGGCCCCCCCCGTGGGCTGTGCGGCTGTGTCGCTCACGATGCCCCCTGCCCCCGGCGGAAAAGCCGCTCCCCCACCAGGTCGTGCCACAGCCACCGGAACAACCGCGGCACGCGCCCGTGGCCGCCGTAGCGGTGCGGGAAGAGGTCGCACTGCAACCACCACAGCGCCCGGTCGATCGCGTAGGCCACCAGCGGGATCACGAACAACACGATGAGGATCGGCTCGCGTTGCCCGCGCCGCTGGGAGACGTTGATCAGGTCGCCGAGGCCGCCGGTGTCGCCACCGAGCTTCACCACCTCCGCCAGCATCACGTAGCCGAAGGCGATGCCGAAGAGGAGCCGCAGGGAGTTGAAGATCGCCGGCGCCGCCAGCGGGAGGAGCACCTTGAGGATGATCTGGAGCCGAGAAGCCCCGAGCGTCAGGGCGGTGTCGACGAAGCGCTGCGGCACCTCGCGGACGGCGGCGGTGGTGTCGCTCACCACGAAGGCCACGCTGGCGATGAACAGGAACACCACCTTCTGCAGCTCGCCGATCCCGAAAAAGAAGAATGTCAGGGGGATGAGTGCGGCCACGGGGATGTTGCGACCGAAGATCGTCAACGGCGCCACGAAGGCGCGCAGCTCGGCGAAACAAGCCGCCAGCACCCCCAGCGGCACCCCGACCGCCGCCGCCAGCCCGAATCCCAGGCAGACGCGCCTCAGCGTCACCAGCGTGTTGGCCGGCAGCCGTCCCACGCCGAACACCCGCGGCACCGCACGGATCGTCTCGGCGGGGCTCGGCAGGGTGGCGGGTCCGATCCACCGCGTTTCCGGCCCCGTGGTCTCTTCCCCGGGGTCGGAGCCGCGCCGCATGCCGTCCGCGGTGGCGATGAACCACGTGGCCAGGACCGTGGCGATGCATGTCGCTCCCCACAACACCCGGGTGACCGCGGTAGCCTCGCCGCGGAGCGGCCGGGGCGCCTCCCGTCGTGGCGGCGCCACCGATACGGGTGCCGTGCTCATTCCTTCTCCGCGGAGTAGACCTTGATCTCCACGCGGCGGTTGAGGGCATGGTTGTCGGGATGATCGTCATCGGCCGGACGGTCCCAGCCCAAGCCGTCGACCGCGAACCGGTTGTCGTCGAGCTTGAATTTGTCCACGATCGCGTTCTTCACCGCCCGGGCCCGCTCCAGCGACAGTTCCTTCACCATCGCCGCCGGCACCGCCCCCTTCATCGAACCGTCGGTGTGCCCCTCGACGACGATGCGGGCGTTACCGAACTGCTCCGCCAGGGCGGCAACCTCGTCGAGCACCAACTCGACACGCGAATCGTAGGGTTCCTCCACGTCCTTGCCGTCGACGCGCCGGATCACCTTCTTGCGCAGGTCGGCGGAGTTGGGGAAGAAGTGGATGACGATGGTGTTGGTGAGGATCTCGTCGTTCTCGGCCCGGATCTGCGCCACGCTCTTGGGCTGCAGCGCGGTCGCATACTCATCCTTCGTCTCGGCGTACTTCGGTTCGGCGCCCAGCTTCTGGATCACGGAGAAGTCCATCACCTGGTCGAACGGCACCGGGTTGTTGGCGATCGCCCCCACGCGGCGGTAGAGGTAGTAGGCCTGCTTCCAGATCCGTTCGAAGTTGGCGGGGTTGTTGCGGTTGATGAAGAACTGGTAGTTCTCCGCCCAATTGGTGGAGTGGGCGTCTCCGAGCATGGAGAGGGCATCGGCGGCGGGGATCGTGTAGCCGTCGGCCATCAGTTGGGCCACGCTCTTCCGCGCTTCCTCCCCCTTGAGGTCGGCCATGGCATCGAAGATGCCGCGCACGATCGCCTCGATCTTGTCGGGGTGGTCTTTGGCGAAATCGGCCCGGGCGAACCACACGTCGGCAATGAGGCGATTGGCCGTCTGCGTGGTGACGAGCATCCGGTTGCCCTTCGCCCCGGCGAGGTTGTAGATGTCGGGGGCCCACGACACGCAACCGGCGATACCCTTGTCGCGGTTGAAGGCGGCAGCCGCCTCGAAGGCGGTGGTCACGTAGATCATCTCCACGTCGGCCGGTTGCAGGCCGCCGGCGACGAGCATGTTGAGGGCGAAGAACTGGCTCGGCGAGTTCTGCGCCATCACCAGTTTCTTGCCGGCGAGGTCCTTCACCGTCTTGATCGAATCGCGGACGACGATCCCGTCGCCGCCGTTGGAGAAGTCGACCTGCTGGTAGACACGGGGCATGATCCGCGAATCCTTGGCGAAGCTGTCGACGAACAGCGGCAGCATGTCGAGCGTGGCCCACCCGATGTGGACCTCACCGGCGGCGTAGGCATCGCGCATCTGCACGGGATCGTCAATGAGGACGAGCTCCACCTTGAAGGGCCGGCCGCCGGGGGCCTGCCAGACGCGCCCCGGCTTGAAACCGCCGTTGGCGTGGATGATCGGGCTCCAGCCGGCCCACACGTTGAGCGCGAAGCGGACCGTGTCGTTCTCCAGCGGCTTGTAGGCACTGACGCCCTTCACCGGCGGGAGTTTTTCGGCTGGCTTGAAGGTGTATTCCTTCACCGTGGTCGGCACCGACACGTCGGGGGCCTCGGTCATCGGCTCGTCGGCACCGCCCCCCGCCGGCTGCGGTCCACCACCGGGCGCGCCGCTCCCCGCCATCGGCGCCACGGGCCGCGGTGCGGCCGGCCGGTCACCGAACATCCCGGCACGCCACGCGGCCAGGGCCACGAGGCCCAGGATCACCGCCCACACCGCCAACCAGAACGGGGCCTTGGGTTCGCTCGCCATCGTGATGCCTTGAAAAAGCCGTAGGTCCGAAACCAGTGCGTCAAAAAACGTGTGCTGGAAAAACCCGCTGGCTGCCGCAGCGGCGTTATCGGCCACTGCCGGCAGCGGTCAGCCCTGGAACTTGGTCCGTGGCCGGGCCCGGCCAGCCATGTGGAGCATGTTCATCAGATCGTAGGCGGTGATCTCGCAGAGCAATTCCGTCACCTTGTCGTGGACCCCGGGGGGGAGGAGCGGTTCCACCTCCTTCATCAGCGCCACGAGACGTTTCTCCTGGGCCTCCAGCTCCGCGGCGTCGACATGGCCATCGGCCACCGTATCGACGAAGGAATCGAGTTTCCGGGCGTATTCCTGGAGCAGTGGTGCGTCGCTCGCGGCGTCGAACCAGGGGGTCTTCGGGGCGTGGGCCTTGGCCATGGGATTCTCCTGGGAAAACCGAAGGGATCGTGGGAAAGCCCCCGACCGGATCCCCGGCCGGCGGCATGACATGCGCGGGTCAGGATCCGGCCATGAGCCGCAGTTCGGCCATCCGCTCCTGGAGTCGGGCCCGCCCACCGGTCTGGCCGACGGCCTCGCGCCAGCGGTCGGGGAGAAAGCGTTTCTCGGTGCATTCGAGCACCCCGGCGATCTCCTGGGCCTCCTTCTCCAGGCCCTGGGCCGAGGGGAGGAAATCGTCGAGCGCCCCCCGGAAGTCCTCGGCGCTGATTTCATCGGTGCCCATGCCGCCGGGCGGCGGCGCCGGCCGCCCGGCATCGACTTCGGCCGCCTCGCGCTCGAGCCCCTTGCGCCGCGCTGCCAGCACGATGCTCTCGATGTCGGCACCGGAGAGCCCCAGTTCCGGATCGACCGGCCCGGGGAGCCCCGGGGCGAGTCGCACACGGCACTTCCGCGCCATCGCCTGGAACATCGCCTCGATCTCCGCCTGATCGTGCGGATAAAAGAGGGGGATGTGGACCTCGGCCCGCCCCTGCCGCTTGAGATCGATGGGGAGCCGGTCGGGACGGCTGGTGAGCAGCATCCACACGATCTTGCCGCGATAGCGTGTGTCGCCCATCTGCCGGGCGATCATCGAGAAGACGCGCGCCGAGGTACCCGAATCACCGTCCGACTCGCGGTTGCCCAGCGCCGCATCGGCTTCGTCGATGATCACCACCACCGGGCCGAGGCTGCGGAGCACGCCGAGGGCGTGCTCGAGGTTGCCCTCCGTCTCACCAACGTACTTGCTGCGGAAGTTCTTCAGCTCGACACAGGGGATGCCGACGGTGCCGGCGTAGCACTCGGCGATGAAGCTCTTGCCCGTGCCGACCGGGCCGCAGATGAGATACCCCATCGGTGCGGCGTCGAGTTGCCCACGACGGATCGCCCGGGCGTCGGCCTCCAGCCGCTGCTTGGCGGCCTCGTGACCGGCGACGTTGTCGAGTGTGAGCCGCGGCTGGATGAACTCGATCAACCCGCGGCAGGACCGCTCGATGAGATCCTTTTTCTTGGCGGCGAACTCGGGGCCATCGGGGGGCGACCCGTCTCGGGCCGAAAGGGTGACGACGGCGCGGATGCTCTCCAGGGTGAGCCCCGCGGAGAGCTTCGCCATCCGCTCCACGGCCGGCAAGCCGTCGGCCGCGACGCCCACGCTCCGGGCGGTCGCGAGGGCGAACCGCTCGCACTGCGCGGCGTCGGGCAGCGGCACCTCGATCGCCGTCACGGCGGCACTGGTCACCAACCGCGCATGGACCTCCGCCATGGCTTCGGCGAGGAGCACGATGGCGACGTTCACGCGGCGCAGGAGCGGGTTGGAGGCCCACCCCACCAGCCGCACCAGCCGCCCCGCCGTGCGGGCTGACGCTGCGGTGTCGCCGTCGGGCACGAGGTACTGGGCGTGGTCGAGGACGACGGCGATCTTCTTCCGCTGCTCCGGCGGATCGGTGAGGTTCCGCTCGAGCAGGGCGTCGATCGCGGCCAGCGCCGCATCGGGCTCGCGGGGCCACGCCGACGCGCCACCGAGCCGTTCGGAGAGCCACTGGACCATCGTCCGGAGGCGATTGGCATCGGGTCCGGCGAGCGGCCGCAGCCCTTTGCCGACGTCGTAGGCCAAAACGATGTCCCAGCTCCCGAAAACCTCGCGGGCGAGGAAGTCGGGCACGGTGCCATACCCCGCGGCGCCATCCGCAGCACCGGCCATGGCCGGCAAAGCCCCATTGGCCGGCAGCGCCGCAACTACCGGCAGCGCCGCAACTACCGGCGCGAGCGGCACGAGATCCCGGACGTTGCCGTGAAGGAGGAACACGCAACTGGTGCCGGAAAGATAGGCATCCCCCAGGCGCTCGGCCCACGCGGGGCACCAGTCGGGTAGCGCCCCCCCGGGCCGCGAGCCACTCCCCATCCCCACGCCCGCCTTGCCGCTGTTTGCCGGGGGCGGCGCAGCCACGACGGGCGGGGTAGGCACGGCGGCCTGCTCGGGCCTGGCGACAGGGGCTTGAGTGGGGGAATCGTGGCTCACGATCGCCTCGGCGAAGAGGAACTCGGCACGCAGGATCACGCAGGATACCGTTCCGGGCCCCGATCCGCGGCGGGTGCTGCGCCCCCGCAGCGGACGGAGCCTCGCGGCTGGCCGACGCGGCCCTTACCAGGGGACCGCTCATCCAACCGGATGATCAGCCGGAGATCTGCCGCATCCGGTCGGAGCCGAGATGCTTCTCGTCGTCCACGACACCGGAGGTCTCCGGGGTCACCATGCCCAGCTCCCGCTCGAATTCCCGGAGGGCGGCGTCGGCCAATTGCGCCTCGACACGCTGCTCGTCTTTGATCTTGTCGAGGCCTTCACCGGAGAGATCGGCAGCGACGCGGACCTTGGCGCGGTTGAGGCCGATCTTGTCCTGGATCACATCCTCGATCTGGCCGAAGTCGGTGGTCACGTCGAACTTGAAGCTCGTCGCCAGCTTGGCCAGTTCCGCCTCGGCCCGCGACATCTTCAGATCGGCGTCGTACTTCTGGATCTTGGTCTTCAGCTCGGCCAACTTCTTGGTAGCGTGCTTCACCTTGGTGACGTTGTTGCCGTAGGCGGTCTCGTGGAGCTTGAGCTGGGTCTCGTTTTCCACCATGTCCTTCTTGGCCTGCTGCAACTCCAGCGCGAACCGCGCGGCGGTCTCCCGCTCCCCCGCCTGGAGATAGGCCTTCACTTGCGCCTCGAGCTTGGCGACGTGCTGCCGGTCGCCCTCGACCTGCCGGGTGACGCGCTCGACCAGGGCCCGGTACTGCTCCAGCCCCTCGCGACCCTCTTTCATCTGCTCGACCGCTTTGTCGTACTCGTACTGGAGCTGGGCGATGGGATCGGCCGTCCAGAAGTAATTGGCGATCTTGTTCATCTGGGCCGCGAGGGCCTTCCACAGCTTGCCGATGATCATCGGGC
>RFRL01000055.1 GCA_009924545.1 Planctomycetia bacterium
TCAAGAACAAGGGTCCGACCGCGATCACCGGCTGGACGCTGGAGTTCGACCTCAAGGCGAACATCGTCAACATCTGGAACGCGGTGATCGTCAGCCGCATCGGCAGCCGCTACGTGATCAAGAACGCCGACTGGAACGGCACGATCGCGGCGGGAGCCGAGATCTCGCTCGGGTTCCAGGCCGACGGGATTGCGGGCGAGGTGCCCTCGAACAAGAAGTTCAACGGGGTGGCGGTATAGCCCGCCGCGGCGCCCCGTGACGCCGCCCACGCCAAGCTCGTACGGCGGGCTGGTGACTGACCAGGCGAAGGTCGAGTTCCGCGACCGAGGGAGGCGATTTCCGCGGCGCACATGGCGGCGCACATGGCGGCGCAAACGGCAACGCAGCAGGGGTTCGCAGCCCTTCGCAACCGGCCGCAAGAAACGAAGAAATCCACGGAGGAAACAGCCGTTTTCGCTGTTTTCCCCGTGGATTCCCTGAATCCCGGGATGGGCGATAAAGGACTCGAACCTTTGACCCCCAGCTTGTCGAGCTGGTGCTCTAACCAACTGAGCTAATCGCCCGAAAAGCTCTCCTCGGAGTTTCCCGCCGCGGTCGGCCGGCGTCAAGCGCCGCCGTCAGCCCGCCGCGAGAAACGTCTCCAGCCAGCGGGCGAAGAGGTCGCGCGCCACGGGAGGCAGGCTGTGCCCCTGGCGGTGGTTGAACAACCCCAGGCGGGGCACCGGTCGCTCCAGGCGCGCCACCTCCAGGGCCCGGGCGACGTGGGGCCAGGAGCGGTCGCCGTCGGCCGCCCCCGGGCCCGCCTCGCCGGCGAGGAGGAGAAACGCCCGCGGCGCCACCAGCGCCACCAGTTCGTGGTGGTCGTGGCCGAAGCCGGCGGCCTGCACCTGCGGGCCGAGATACCACGGATCGTGCCAGTTGGAGAAACCGACACCGATGCCCCCCTCGCTGAACACGCTCGCCTGCACGCGCTCGTCGAAGGCCGCCAGGTAGAGGACTTCCTTGGCGCCGAGCGAATGGCCGACGGCACCCACGCGCGCCGCATCGACTCCGGGCACGGCGGCGAGGATGTCGACGGCGCGGGTGGCGTCGTGGAGCATCTTCCGCATGCCCGTGGCACCGGGATGGCGCTCGGCGACGCGCCGCACGCTCCCGGCGGTGTCGAGCCGGTGGTCGGGGGTGGTGTTCCACAGGCAGTTGCGCGGCGCGAGGACGACGTGGCCGCGCTGCACCAGTTCGACCCCCGTGGCCCGGTCGGGTCGGCCGGCGATCCCGGCCACCTCGTCGATGCTCTCGGCCACGGTGGGATGGAAGACGACCACCCCGGGCAGCGTCCCGGCCGGCCGTGGGTCGGGTTCGAGGAGCCACGCCTCGACCGACTCGTCGGGTTCGGTGCGGTACGAGATGAGCCGGCGCCGATGGCCGGCGGCAGCCTCCTCGCGCACGACCACGAACGAGTTGTCCACCGCACCGACCGACCAGGGTCCGAGGAGGGCGAGCCACGCGTCGCGCACGCGCTGCCTGGCCACCAGCCACGCCGGCCAGTCGGCCGGTGGGGACCCGGCCGGAAACCCGATCGCCGGAAGCGCTGCGGCCGTGAACCCGGGCGGCGCCACCTGCAGCGGGGCGAGCACATCGGCCTCCGCGACGGCGGCAAGCGCGGGGTGGAACGCAACGCCCGCGGTGCCTGCGAGCGTGCCCCCGAGCCACCGCCGGCGCGACAGATGCCGCGCGGGGCCGGCAACGGTGCCGCGCGGAGCAGGGGGGCGGGCCATGGTGGCGCCTGGCAGGGGAAGGGAACCGCCTTCGAGCGTACCGCAGACGGCGCACCGTCCGGCAGCCTCGCCGTCCGGCAGCGTCACTTCGTCAACGGTTCCTCCGCCCCGTCGGGGGCGGTGGCGGTGCGTGGCGTGGCGAGGGCGGCCAATCGCCTGGCCACCACGTCCTTGAGCGACGACTGCCACCAGGCGTCGAGCGCCTGCTGGAGGCCGACGAGCGCGTCGTCATGCGTGGCGAACGACCGCAGCCGCTCCACCAGCGGCACCAAGAGCATGGGATCGTCGGCCAGCAGCGTGCCCAGGGCGTGCGTCTCCTCGTCGTCGATGCCGCGGAGGACCGACACGAGCACGTCCTCGAGGCCGAGTGGCCCGCAGAAAGCCGTGAGCGGGTAGCAGTCGGTGTGGAAGGCGACGGTGGAGAGTCGCTCCTGCCCGCGGCGGGCCAAGGTCGCCGCCAGCGGCTGCATCGGGCACAGCGACGCGGCGATGACGTGGGCCAGGGGACCGTGTTCCTTCGCCCCCATGAAGAGCGTCACTTCCTCGAGCGCCGCCGGGCTGCCGACGGCGGTACACGCCCCGACGCGCACCAGGGCGGCCGGCCAGGTGTCGCGACCGCAGGCGTTCTCGGTGAGCCGCCAGGCGAAGGCTGCAGCGCGGCGCGTGATCGACGCATCGAGGCCGCCGACGGGTGGCTCCGCTCCGGGAATGACGAGGTCGTCGTCGGCAGCCGTCGTGGACTGGCTGTCGATCCAGGCGGCGAACTGGCGGTCGCAGCGCGCCAGCGCCTCGTCGGCGAGGCAGGAGCGCGTGGTGCGCACCACGCTCCGGGCGACGTGCTCGAGCCACGGCTCGGCGGCACCCAGCGGGGCGAAGGCCTGCGCGAGCCGCGTGCACGACGCGGCCACCGGCTCGGAGAGGAGAAACTCCACCGCCGTCGACAGGGGGCGCCTGGCGTCGGCCCGGTTGGGCCCGGCGGCGGCGCTGAGCCGGGCGACGTCGTCGGCCAGCGCGCCCGGCCGCGTGGCGATCGTCACGCGCGCCTGCTTCGTCACCACCGACAGCGGGCGGCCGGTGGTGGCGTCGAGCCGGCAGACGAGGCCCTCGTCGTCGGTGATCACCAGTTCGTCGCCGGCGCGGCTCACCGTGGGCGGACCCTCGTGGAGGAGCGCGATCCAGGCCACCGGCTCGAGGCGGACGTCGAGGCCGAAGCCCGCGCGGACGTCGGTCGACACGCCGACGCCGATGCCGAGGCTCCGCATGAAGGGGCGGGGGGCGGGTTGTCCCGGGGTCGGCTTCGTCCGGTCGAGCGACAGCGCGACCGAGGCGGTGACACGGGCGGTGCAGGGGATGTCGAACCGCCCCGCGCCTCCCGGGGGGAGGATCCGCACCGTGCCATCGGTGACCACCAGCCCGCAGGCTTCGTCGCTGTCGGCGGGGGCGACCAGCGCCAGCCCTGCGGTGCCGGAGATCACCAGCCGCGCCGCGGGTGGCACCGTGTCGGCGGACGCCTCGGCGGTGGGGAGGGCGAGGTCGCAGACGAGGTCGGCGTCGCCGGCGAGCGCGTCGAGGAGCCAGCGCCGGCCGCGGAGGACCGTCTCCTCGTCGGCCGAGAGCGGGCGCGACAGCGGCATCATGGGGGGGTATTCGTCGAGGTCGAAGCGTGCCACGACTGCCGCCGGATCGAGCGGATCGACGCGCAGTTCGACGTCGTGGCGGAGGAAGCGGCCCGACTGGCGCAGTTTCTCGCGCCACACGAGGCGGTCGATTTCCGTGACCGGGGCCCCCGGTGCGATGCCGAGGAACGCCGCCATCTCGTCGTGCTTGGTGGAGGCGCCGGGGAGGATCTCGATCCGCTTGAGCCGCACTTTCGGCGGCAGTGTGCCGATCGTGATCGCCAGCCCCGCACGGCCGTCGGAGGGCTCGAGCGCCACGCCGATGGAGTCGGCGGTGCTCCGCGCGGCCTTCGCGCCGAAGGCCAACGACCAGAGCCCGGCGGCGCCGGTGCGCCGTTCGGTGGGGGGCGCGATCCCCACGTGCCCTTCGTCGCGGAGGAAGCGGACGACGAGCGTCTTCAGCCTCTGCAGCGTCGTCTCGTCGCCGGGGGCCGGTCCCGACGGCGGCCAGACGGGGTCGTCGAGGCGCGCCGCGTGACCCGCCGGCGACAGCCAGCGGATGGCGCCGCCCCCGGCAGCCTCGACCGGCACGGGAACGGCATCGGCCGCCGGTTGCGGCGTGGTGAGCCGCTCCACGAGCCGCGCCGCCACGTCGTCGGGCAGACCACTCACGGTCACGGCGCCAGCTTCCAGCCGCGGGCCCTCGGTGACGGTGAGCACGAGCCGTTCGATGGCGTCGGTGGCCTCCACCGTAGGGACGACGCGGGCTTCGTGATGGCCGGTGTGACGCAGCGCCTCCTCGGCCTTGTGGACCACCGCCTTGATGAAGGGATCGCGCGGCGCCGTCGGCCGGGTGAGCCAGACGAGATCGAGGTCGGCCGCCAGCGGACGGCGGAGCCGCTCGGGGTCGATCGACTCCATCCCGCGGATGACGAGCCGGTCGGGCGTGCCGAGGCCCCCCACCGTGTCGGCGCGGGCCGCGGCGAGGAGTGCCGCCAGGGCTACCGCCACCACCGCGAGGAGCGTTCGGGCAGAGGATGGAGTCGGAGTGACCGGCCGGAGCGCTGGCATCGGGAAACACCTCACGAGCAGGCGATGGGACGCGCCCTGGCCGGGGGTGGCCGGTGGCGGCGGGGGGCGGACGGTAGCAGCCCGGTGGCGCCGGGAGAATCCCGGCCTCGGGCGGTGGACCGGAGCGGGCGACCGGCCTTGTGGGGCGGCCGCGGCGGCGGGGATACTGCCTATCTTTCGGCCGCGCCGTGGCCCTCCCGGTTTTCCCCCTCCGTCAGCCCCCGTTGGTGCCATGCCCACCGTCCGTTTCGCCGATGGCGTCTCCCGCGACTTCCCCCAGGCCCGGCGCGTGGCCGATCTCGCCACCGGCGTGATCGGCGGCGGCAAGCGGAAGACGCCGCCGATCGCGGCGCTCGTCGACGGGAAGACGGTCGGCCTCGACGGCCCCCTGCCGGAGGCGGGGGAGGTGCGGGTGGAATGGCTGTTCACCGGCGACGCGCGTGCCCTGCCGGTGATGCGCCATTCGGCAGCCCACGTCATGGCCCGGGCTGTGATGCGCCTCTTCCCGGGGGTCGAACTGGCCTTCGGTCCCACCGTCGGGGCCGGCTTCTACTACGACATGCGCGCCGGCCGTCCGATCACCGACGAGGATCTGCCGCGCATCGAGGAGGAGATGCGGCGGATCATCGCCGCCGACGAGGCCTTCGAGCGCGTCGAGGTGCCGCGGGAGAAGGCCGTGGAGATCGTCCGCGGCCTCGCCCAGCCCCTCAAGGCGGAGCACATAGAGACCGGCCTGGCCGACCATCCCACGCTGTCGTTCTACCGGCAGGGGGAGTTCGTCGACCTGTGCCGCGGTCCCCACGTGCCCAGCCCCGGCTGCATCGGCGCCTTCAAACTCACGAGCATCGCCGGTGCCTACTGGAAAGGGGACGCCGCCAACGCCCAGTTGCAGCGTCTCTACGGCACCGCCTGGTTCAGCCAGGAGGAGCTCGACGCCCACTTGGCGGCGCTGGAGGAGGCGCGGAAGCGCGACCACCGCGTCCTCGGCAAGCAGCTCGACCTGTTCACCACCAGCCCCCTGGTCGGCTCCGGGCTCATCCTCTGGATGCCCAAGGGGGCGACGGTGCGGGCCACGCTCGAGGCCTTCGTCCGCGACGAACTGGCGGCGCGCGGCTACCAGGCGGTGTACACGCCGCACATCGGCAAGATCGACCTCTACAAGACCTCGGGGCACTACCCCTACTACGCCGACAGCCAGTTCCGGCCGATCGTCATGCACGAGGAGGAGCAGTACCTCCTCAAGCCGATGAACTGCCCGCACCACACGATGATCTACAAGGCCCGGCCGCGGAGTTACAAGGATCTCCCCTTGCGCCTGGCGGAGTTCGGCACCGTCTACCGCTACGAGCAGTCGGGCGAGCTGGGTGGCCTGACGCGCGTCCGCGGCTTCACCCAGGACGACGCCCACATCTTCTGCACTCCCGACCAGGTGGAGGGGGAGATCGAGGGCTGCATCGACTTCACGCTCAAGGTCCTCGGCAGCCTGGCGTTCGAGAACTTCTCGGTGCGGCTCGGGTTCCGCGATCCGAAGAGCGACAAGTACGTCGGCCCCCCGGAGCGCTGGGCCGAGGCGGAGGGGGCGATCGAGCGCGTCGCGCGGCGCATGAACCTCCCCGGCTGCGAGCCCGAACCAGGGGAGGCGGCGTTCTACGGTCCGAAGATCGACTTCGTGGTCCACGACTCGCTCGGCCGCAAGTGGCAGCTCGGCACGGTGCAGCTCGACTACAACCTCCCCAGTGCCGAGCGCTTCGACTGCGAATACATCGGCGCTGACAACGGCCGTCACAAGCCGGTGATGATCCACCGGGCGCCGCTGGGGAGCCTGGAACGCTTCGTGGGGGTGCTCATCGAGCACTTCGCCGGGGCCTTCCCGTTGTGGCTGGCCCCCGAGCAGGTGCGCGTCATCCCGGTGAGCGAGAAGAGCGAGGGCTACGCCAAGTCGGTGCTGGCGCGCCTCGAGGCGGCGGGGCTGCGGACGGGGCTCGATCTCGCCGCCGAGAAGCTCGGGGCCAAGATCCGCACCGCGCAGATCGAGCTGATCCCGATGATGGTGGTGTGCGGTCCGCGCGACGAGGCGGCCGGCACGGTGAGCCTCCGCGACCGGCTCGACGGCGACTTGGGCGCGATGAGCCTGGAAGCGGCGGTGGATCGCCTCCGCGAGGAGAACCTCGCGCGCACGGTCCGCCACAAGCCGAAGCCGCTGGCGCTGCCCAGCGATGCCGGCGGGGACGGCGAGGGCTACTGAGGGGCGGCGCGGCGACCACAGAAATCTTCGGGAGAAACGGTTTTGGGAGTCTACCAAACGGGAGTAGGATCCCGTTTGGTGTCACCAAAACGGAGAACGTTCCCGAATGGTCGATTTCCAGCGGCGTCTTTCGATCGCTCTCCCCGAGCGGCAATCGGCGTTTCTGTGGGGGGCCCGGAAAACGGGCAAGTCGACGTTCCTGCGAGCGGCCTTTCCCGGCAGTCTCTCCTTCGACTTCCTCCGCACCGACCTGTTGCTCGCCTTCACGACGCGACCGGCGCTGCTCCGCGAGCAGCTCTCGGCCGCGTCGCCGTCGGTGCTCGCGCTCCCTGTCATCCTCGATGAGGTGCAGAAGGTGCCGGCACTCCTCGACGAGGTCCACGGGCTCATCGAGGAGCGTGGCCTCCGCTTCGTGCTCTGCGGATCGAGCGCCCGGAAGCTCAAACGGGGCAGGGCGAATCTGCTCGGCGGGCGGGCCTGGCGGTACGAAATGTTCCCGCTGGTCTCGGCCGAGTTTCCCCGAGGGTCGGGGGAGCCTGCCGGGATGGACCTGCTCAAGGCGCTTGAGCATGGCCTCGTACCCTCCCACTACCTCTCCGCCGATCCACGGAAGTCACTCGACGCCTATGTTCGTGACTATCTCAAGGAGGAGGTTTTCGACGAGGGGCTGACGCGGAACGTGCCGGCATTCAGCCGCTTCTTCGAGGCGCTGGGCTATTGCCATGGCGAATTGATCAACCATGCCAACATTGCCCGTGACTGCGGTGTCGATGCGAAGACCGTCAAGGAGTATTTCCAGATTCTCTGTGACACGCTGCTGGGTCGACTGGTGTTGCCGTACAAAAAACGGCAGGAACGGCAGGTGATCAGCAAGGCGCCGAAGTTCTATCTGTTCGACGTGGGTGTCGCCGGGGCGCTCGGTAAACGACGGATCTTGGAGCCGCGTGGGGATCTTTTCGGTCGGGCCTTCGCGCATTTGGTGTTCATGGAGCTCGTCGCCCACGCGTCGTATTCGGAGCTCGGCTACGACATCCATTTCTGGCGTACGAAGGGGGGCGCCGAAGTCGATTTCGTCCTGGGAAACGGGGAGGTGGCCATCGAGGTGAAGGGGACGAGCCGGGTCGACGACCGTGACCTGCGGTCGCTGCGGGCATTCGGCGAGACACACCGCCCACGGTCGTCGATCGTGGTCTGCAACGAGTCCGCCGAACGCATCGTCGACGGTATCCGGATCATCCCCTGGAAACGGTTTTTCAGCGGACTGTGGGAGGGGAGGATCATCGCGTAGCCCTGCGCGGAGCCGTCCGCCGTCGATGACCTGGTTCCCGCGGCATTCGCGCGACGCGGCCGCAGGCTCCCGGTCCACAGCCGTCCCGCGCGGCGGGGTATGATCCTGCGGAGAGGCCGGCCGGTGCCGGTCCTGCCACGAGGAACCTCCCTGATGGCCACCCTGCCCGGCGATGTCGTCACGCGGCACCGCGTCACCATCGACGACTACCATCGCATGGCCGCGGTGGGGATCCTGGGGGCGGACGATCGCGTCGAACTGCTCGACGGTGAGGTGTTCGACATGTCGCCGATCGGGAGCCTCCACGCGGCACTGGTGCGGGCCCTGGCGCGATGGCTGGCCGAGGTGGCAGGGGAGAGGGCGATCGTCGCCGTCCAGGATCCCCTCCGTCTCGACGGGGCGAGCGAGCCGCAGCCCGACATCACCCTCCTCCATCCGCGCTCCGACTTCTACGCCAGCGCCCACCCCGGCCCCGCCGACGCGATCCTCATCGTGGAGGTCGCCGAGACGAGCCTGGCCTACGACCTCGGCGTGAAGGTGCCCCTCTATGCACGGCACGGGATCCCGGAGGTGTGGGTGATCGATGCCGCGACCCGCACCACGCACCGCTTCCTCAACCCCACGGCCGAGGGCTATGCCGAACAGTGCGCCGTGCCCGCGCACGGGCCGCTGGGCTGTGCCGCCCTCGGGGGCACGTCGCGGAGCCTCGCCGCGATCCTGCCGTGGCCGTCGGATCAGGGTTCCTGATGAGGGAATCCGGATGAGGCGTACCAGGCACGGGGCTGAAGTCGGGGCGCGACAGCGTTGCGGGGCGGTGCCGCAGCGTCGGCGATGCCAGCGGCGACGCGCGGCCATCCGCCGCGCCCTGATGATCGGCGTGCTGGCCACGGCGACGCCCGCGCGCGGCGGCGAACCCTTCACGCCACCGCGCGACGACGGCTACCGCGGCATCTGGTACGCCAACCAGGCGCTCGATCCCGCCACCGCCGGCGGGCAGCGCTACAAGTATTCCGGCGGCTTCGCCACCTACCCGCAGCAGCACGCCCCGATCGCCGTCCATGCCCCCGCGGTCGGCCGGACCTTCTTCGTGTACGGCGGCTCCGACCCGGCGGCGGCCGGTGGCGAACTGGTGCACATGGTGTCGTGCTACGACCATGCCACCGGCACCGTGCCGCGGCCGGTGCGGCTCCTGGTCAAGGGTACCGGCGACGCCCACGACAACCCCGTGCTCTCCATCGATGCGGCCGGGCACCTGCTCGTCGTCTCGCCGGCGCACGGCACGGCGCGGCCGGCGGTGATCCACCGCTCGACACGGCCGTATGACATCACCGAGTGGGAGGCGGTGGACGGCGCCAACCGCTCCTACCCGCAGGTGTGGTGGCTCCCCGGCGCGGCCCGCTTCCTCCTCCTCCACACGCGCTACGTGGCGGGGGAGCGGACGCTGCGCGTCGCCTCCTCGGCCGACGGCCGCGACTGGACGGCGCCCGTGCTCTTCGCCCACGCCGAGAAAGGGCACTACCAGGTGTCGGCCCGCGATCCCGGCAGCGACCGTGTCGGCACCGCCTTCGATCTCCACCCCGACCACGGCCGGCCGGGCACGGGGCTCGACTGGCGCACGAACCTCTCCTATGCCGAGTCGGCCGACGGCGGTGCGACCTGGATGACGGCCGGCGGCCAGTCGGTGCCGCTGCCGATCACGGCAGCCGACTCGCCGGCGCTGGTGCGCGACTACCGGACGGTTGGGAAGAGCGTCTACCTCAAGCACCTCGCCTTCACCCCGGCGGGCCGGCCAGTGATCCTGTTCCTCACCGCCGGCGGGTTCCTGCCGGGCCCGACAGGAGGGCCGCGCGAATGGTGGACCGCCGCCTGGGACGGCGCGGCGTGGGACATCCGCGCGCTCGCCACGAGCGACCATGCCTACGACCACGGGTCGCTGTGGTGCGGCGCCGACGGCACCTGGCTGGTCGTGGCCCCGACCGACCCCGGCCCGCAACCGGGAGGCGCCGGCGGCGAGATGGTGCTGTGGACGAGCCACGACGCGGGGCGCTCCTGGGCCCGGCGCCCGCTCACCGCAGCCTCGGCACGCAACCACGGCTACGCGCGCACGCCGTTCGGAGCCGATCCCGGCTTCCACGCCCTGTGGGCCGACGGCTCGCCTTTGGAGAAGTCGCCGTCGCGCCTCCATTTCTGCTCGCGCGACGGGCGCGTCTTCCGGCTCCCGGAGCGGATGGATTCGGAACGGGCGGCGCCGGAGGAGATCACCCTTCCTGGTGAGCAGTCGCCAGCCGACAATCGCGAGGGGCGCTGACGCACCACTGCCAGCGACCCGGGTACCTGGCGGGAAGACCCGGTCACTGGCCGGAAACCCCGGTGCCACCCCACCCGAGCCACGCCCGTGCCGCGCTGGATCCTCCTCGAGCACGTCGACGCCCCGGACGATCCCCTCGGAAGGCACTTCGATCTGCTCATCGAACACGATGAGGCGTGCCGCACGTGGCGACTGGCGGCGCTTCCCCTGGTCGCCGGTCCGGCGGTGGCGGCCACCGCGATCGCACCCCACCGGCGTGCCTGGCTCGACCACGAAGCGGGCCCGGTGTCGGGCGGGCGCGGCTTCGCACGGCGCGTCGCCGGGGGCTCGTGCACCGTGATCGATCCGCCGGCGTCCACCGGCGCGGAGTCGACGGGGACCGGCGCGGAGCGGGTCGTCGTCCGACTCGCAGAGGAGCCGCGTGACGGCGTGGTGCTCCACGGCGTGCTCGTTCTCGAGCGCGGGGCGACGGGATGGTACGCGCGGCTCGGGCCCACCGCCTGACGGCGCTGCCACCGACGAGGGCCGCGGGTACCGCGAGTACCGCGGGTACCGCGGGGATCACGGGGGGATCACGGGTATGATGAGGCCCACCGACGCCGCTCCCCGCCCCCGGAAGCCCCGTGATGAAGCCCCGTGAAGTCCTCGCCCTGTGCCGCGAAAAGGAAGTCAAGGCGGTCGATCTGCGCTTCGCCGACTTCCTCGGCCTGTGGCAGCACCTCACGATCCCCGTGGGGAAGCTCGAGGAAGACGTGTTCGAGGACGGCCTCGGCTTCGACGGGTCGAGCCTCCGTGGATGGCAGACGGTGAGCGAGAGCGACATGCTCCTGGTGCCGGTGCCGGAGTCGGCCGTCCTCGACCCCTTCGCCGCCCTCCCCACGCTCGCCCTCATCTGCTCGATCCAGGATCCGATCACGCGCGAGGACTATTCCCGCGACCCGCGCCACGTGGCGCGGAAGGCGGCCACCTACCTGCGCGGCACCGGCATCGCCGACACCTGCTTCATCGGCCCGGAGGCGGAATTCTTCGTCTTCGACGACGTCCGCTTCGACCAGAACGCGCACGAAGGCTACTTCCACGTCGATTCCGCCGAGGGGGAGTGGACGCGCGGCCGGGCCGAGGGGCCGAACCTGGGGGGCAAGCTCCGGCACAAACAGGGCTACCTCCCCTGTCCGCCCGCCGACCGGCTCATGGACCTGCGCAACGAAATGATGCAGTCCATGATCCAATGCGGCATCGACGTCGAGGCCCAGCACCACGAGGTCGCCAGTGGCGGGCAGTGCGAGATCGACATGCGCTACCAGGAGTTGGTGCGCATGGCCGACCAGGTCTGCCACTACAAATACATCGTCCGTAACGTCGCCCGGCGCCACGGCAAGACCGTGACCTTCATGCCCAAGCCGCTCCACGGCGACAACGGCTCCGGCATGCACACCCACCTCTCCCTGTGGCGCGACGGCCAACCGCTGTTCGCCGGCACGGGCTACGCCGGCCTTTCCGACCTGGGGCTGTATGCCATCGGCGGCATCCTCCGCCACGCGCCGGCCTTGCTCGCGCTCACCAACCCCACCACCAACAGCTACAAGCGGCTCGTGCCCGGCTTCGAGGCCCCGGTGAAGCTCGCCTACTCGCAGCGTAACCGGTCGGCCGCCTGCCGCATCCCGCTGCTGTCGTCGAACCCGCGCACCAAGCGGATCGAGTTCCGCTGCCCCGATGCCATGGCCAACCCCTACCTGGCCTTCGCCGCGATCCTCATGGCGGCCATCGACGGCATCCAGAACAAGCTCCATCCCGGCGACCCGCTCGACCGCGATCTCTACGACCTCGGGCCCGACCTGCTCGCCGGCGTGCCGCAAACGCCGCGCACGCTCGACGAGGCCCTCGACGCCCTCGCCGCCGACCACGACTTCCTCCTCCGCGGCGACGTTTTCACCGACGACGTCATCGCCACGTGGCTGACGTACAAGCGCGAGCAGGAGATCGCCCCGCTGCGCGAGCGCCCCCATCCCTACGAGTTTTGCCTCTACTACGACGCCTGAGCGGGCCCTGTCCTGGCAGCCCGTCACCAGCACGTCGTGCCAACGTTGACGCCGATCGTCTGGCCGGTCTCGAAGCCCGCTTCGTCGCTGGCCAGGGAGAGAGCCGCCAGGCCGGCGTCCGGCCTATGGCACGGCCTGCGACGGGGCTACACTTGCCGTATGAACACGTCGTGGCGGTGCCTCGTGGCGGTGGTGATCGGTGCGACCCAGGCCGGCCTGTCGGCCCCCCGGGCAGTCGCCGCCGAAGTCGATTTTTCCCGTGACATCCAGCCGCTCCTCGCCCGGCGCTGTTTCGCCTGCCACGGGCCCGACACGCAGGAGGCGGGGCTGCGCCTCGACGACGAGGCCGTCGCCACCGCTCCCCTCGCCTCCGGGGCCCGGGCGGTCGTCCCCTCTGCCCCCGATACCAGCGCCCTCCTCGCCCGGATCACCAGCGACGACCCCGACCTGCGCATGCCGCCGGAGGGGCCGCGGCTGAGCCCGGCGCAGGTCGAGGCCCTGCGCGGCTGGATCGCCGCCGGTGCCCCCTGGCAGGCGCACTGGGCCTTCCGCCCGCTCGTCCGCCCCGCGGTGCCGACCGTGGCGGGCGTCAGCCACCCGATCGACGCCTTCGTCCAGGCCGAGCTGGCCCGGCGCGGGCTGCCGGTGCCCGCCGTGGCGGAGCCCCTCCAGTTGCTTCGCCGCGCGGCGTTCGGGCTCACCGGCCTCCCCCCCGCCGAGGCCGAGCGCGAGCGCTTTGTCGCCGACCAGTCGCCGGAGGCGTGGGAGCGGCTCGTCGACCGGCTCCTCGCCAGCCCGCATCACGGGGAGCACCAGGCGCGGCACTGGCTCGACCTCGTCCGCTACGCCGACACCAACAGTTTCGAGCGCGACGGCCCCAAGCCGCACTCCTGGCGCTACCGCGACTACGTGATCCGCGCCTTCAACGACGACAAGCCGTTCGACCGCTTCACGCTCGAGCAACTCGCCGGCGACGAGCAGCCCACGCCCACCCCCGACGACCTCGTCGCCACCGGCTACTACCGCCTCGGCCTGTGGGACGACGAGCCCGCCGATCGCCTCCAGGCGCGCTATGACTGGCTCGACGACATCGTCGCCACGACCGGCCAGGTGTGGCTCGGGCTGACGATCAACTGTGCCCGCTGCCACGACCACAAGATCGATCCCCTCCCACAGCGCGACTACTACGCCCTCCTCGCCTATTTCCACAACATCACGCCGATGGGCAACGGCGGCGACCAGATCGAGCGGCCGCTGTTCGCCGATGAGGCCGCGCGGCGCTCCCACGAGGCGCGGGTCGCCGACCTGGCGCGGCGCCGCGACGAGGCGCAGGCCGCCGTGACCGCCATCGAGACGGGGTTCCGCGTCGCCCTGGAACGGGAATCGGGCACGGCGCCGGAAGGGGGCGACATCGACGACCTCGCCTTCCGCTTCTACCGCGACACCTGGGAGCGGCTCCCCGACTTCGACGCCCTCAAGCCCGAGAACCGCGGCACCCTGCCGGCGGGGCTGTTCGACATCAACGCGGCGCCGTCGCTGCGGCCCGACCATTTTGGCTACGTGTTCACGGGGTTCCTCAAGGTGCCGGCCGCCGGCGACCACACCTTCACCCTCGACTCCGACGACGGCGCCCGTCTCACCGTCGGCGAGCGGGTGGTCATCGACCACGACGGGATCCACGGCGAGGGGCAGCCACAGGTGGCGGCGGTGGCGCTGGCCGCCGGTCGTGTGCCGGTGCGCCTCGACTATTTCCAGGCGGCCCACGGCAAGGGGCTCACCGTTTCCTGGTCGGGGCCCGGCTTCGTCTCCCGGCGCCTCTCCGCCCCGCCGCGGGAGGCGCGTGGCCGGAAGAAGCAGGCAGCGGAACTGGTCGCGGCGATCAAGGCCGACGGCCCGCGGTTGCTCGGCGCCGACGGCGTGCGCGACTACGAGGAGAAGCGTGCCGCCCTCGAGGCCCTCAAGAAGGAGCAGGTGGCGGTCGACAAGGCGCTCGTCGTCAGCGAGCACGGCCGCGAGGCCCCGGCGACCCATCTCTTCTACCGCGGCAATCCCCACCTGGCACGCGACCCGGTCGAGCCGGGGGTGCCGGCGATCCTGCGCACCGCCGCCCCGGAGATCGTGGCGCTGCCGGAGGGCATCCCCTCGACGGGCCGGCGCACGGCGCTGGCCAAGTGGCTCGTGTCGCCCGAGAACCCGCTCACCGCGCGGGTCCTGGTCAACCGCATCTGGCAACACCATTTCGGCCGCGGACTGGCGCGCTCGAGCAGCAATTTCGGCATGCTGGGGGATGCCCCCACGCACCCGGAGCTCCTCGACTGGCTGGCGAGCGAACTGGTCGCCGGCGGCTGGAAACTGAAGCGCATCCACCGCCTGATCGTCACGAGCGCCGCTTACCGGGCCAGTTCCCGGGCCGATGCCGCGGCCCTCGCCGCCGATCCGCTCAACGACGCCCTGTGGCGCTTCGACATGCGCCGGCTCGCGGCCGAGGAACTGCGCGACGCGATCCACGTCGCCAGCGGCCAGTTCAACCCGAAGATGTTCGGTCCCGGCATCTATCCCGAGATCCCGGCGGAGGTCCTCGCCGGCCAGTCGCGGCCGGGGAGCGGCTGGGGCCGGTCGGCGCCCGAGGAGGAGGCACGGCGCAGCGTGTACATCCATGTGAAGCGCTCGCTGCTCACGCCGATCCTCGCCGATTTCGACCTCGCCGACACCGACGCCTCCTGCCCGGTGCGCTTCGTGACCACGCAGCCCACCCAGGCGCTGGGGATGATGAACGGCGCCTTCCTCCACCGCCAGGCGCGGGCCTTCGCCGCGCGCGTGCGGCGCGAGGCGGGGGGGCCCGACGGGGCCCTGGAGCGCGGGATGGTGCGCCGAGCGCTCGAACTGGCCTTCGCCCGGCCGGCGGCCGACGCCGAGATCGACCGTGGCGTGGCCCTCGTCGACGCCCTCGAGGACCACGACGGGGTCGGCCCCGGGCGGGCGCTCGAGCTCTACTGCCTTTTGCTGCTCAACGCCAACGAGTTCTGCTACCTCGACTGACCTCTCCGCCGACCCCATCCCAAGGGACCGTGCCATGTCGAACCAGCCCGCCGGTCGTCCGGCCTTCTGCCGGCGGACGCGCCGCGAATACCTCTGGGAGGCGGGGGCCGGGTTCACGGGGTTGGCGCTGGCCGGCCTCCTCGACGGCGGCTTCTTCGCCCGGCAGACCCGCGCCGCCGACGGCGTGACGGCGCTTGTCAACCCGCTGGCGGCCAAGCCGCCGCACTTCGCCCCGCGCGCCAAGAGCGTGATCTTCCTGTTCATGTACGGCGGGCCGAGCCACGTCGACACGTTCGACCACAAGCCGAAGCTCTACGACCTCGACGGCCAGACGATCGAGGTGAAGACGAAGGGGCGCGGCGGGGAGAAGAACCAGGGGCGCGTCGTCGGCCCGAAGTGGGAGTTCCACCCCCACGGCCAGTGCGGCAAGATGGTCTCCACGCTCTTTCCCCACGTCGCCCGGCACGTCGACAAGATCGCCTTCCTCCATTCGATGACCGCCGATTCGCCGATCCACGGCTCGGCGATGCTGCAGATGAACTCGGGGAAGATCCAGTCGGGGTCGCCATGCCTCGGGTCGTGGGTCAACTACGGGCTGGGGAGCGTCAACGAGAACCTTCCCGGGTTCGTCGTCATGCTCGACCCCACCGGGGGGCCGATCTCGGGAGCGAAGAACTGGGCCAGCGGCTTCATGCCGGCCACCTACCAGGGCACGATCCTGCGCAGCAAGGGGGCGCCGATCCTCGACCTCGCCCCTCCCGACGACTTCCCCCTCGCCGCCCAGCGCACGCTCCTCGACGGCCTCCGCGACATGAACACCGCGCACCTCGTCTCGCGCGGCGACAACAGCGAGCTGGCGGCGCGGATCGCGGCCTACGAGCTGGCCTGGAAGATGCAGGAGCATGCCCCGGAGGCGGTGGACCTGGCCCGGGAGACGGCCGAGACGCACGCCCTCTACGGCCTCGACAACCCGTGCACCGCCGATTTCGGCCGGCGCTGCCTCCTCGCCCGGCGCCTGGTGGAGCGCGGCGTGCGCTTCGTGCAGCTCTATTCCGGCGGCGCCCACAACGACGACAACTGGGACGCCCACGGCGACCTGAAGAAGAACCACGACTTCCACGCCGGCAACACCGACCAGCCGATCGCCGCGCTCCTGGCGGACCTGGAGCGCACCGGCCTCCTCGACGAGACGCTCGTCATCTGGGGGGGCGAGTTCGGCCGCCAGCCCACCGCCGAATACGCCGAGGGCACCGGCCGCGACCACAACTCCTTCGGGTTCACGATGTGGATGGCCGGCGGCGGCATCAAGGGGGGCGTGAACGTGGGGGAGACCGACGAGCTCGGGTCGGCGGCGATCGCGCCGGTGGAAGGGGAGAAGCCCGGCTTCCACGTGAAGCGCCTCCACGCCACCGTGCTCCACTGCTTGGGGCTCGATCCCAACCGCCTGAGCTACTTCTTCGGCGGCCTCGACCAGAAGCTCGTCGGCGTCGAGCACGTCGACCCGATCCGCGAGATCCTCGCCTGACGCACCGCTCCGGAGCAGGCCATGGGCTGGCTTGTGCGCACGATCCTGGCGACGGTACCGGCGGCGTGGCGCGAGTCGATGGAGCGCGACTCGCGCGCCTGGAAGCTCACCTGCCCCTGCGGCCACACCCGCAGGATCTGGGATCTCGGCGGTATCCGCTGGAAGGCGGCCGGGGAGCCGCGGAAGCTGCTCCGCTGTCCGGCCTGTGGCCGGCTCACCTGGCACCGCACCCACTGGCAGCCCGACGCGCTCGACGACGGTGGGAATGCCGAGCAGCACCGCCACGGTTGATGGGCCCCGGCGTGTGTCCGCCCGGCCGCCGCCGCGCCGGCGCCGTCACCGCCGCTGCGCCGCCAGGCGGCGGAACTCCTCCTCGGCGGCGGGGAAGTCGGCGAGGATCCGCCCGTAGTCGGGGCCGTCGAGGACGAGCAGGTCGCAGGGCGTGAGGGCGCGCACGGTGGCGCTCCGCGGCTGGTCGAGGAGCAGCGCCATCTCGCCGAAGCAGTCGCCGTCGCCGAGCGTACCGAGCACGGTGCCGTCGGGGGCCACCGCCTCGAGGCGACCGTGGCAGACCACGAACAACCGGTGGTCGTGGTCGCCGGCGCGGACCACGGCTGTGCCCGCCGGCACCGCCCACGGCTCGAGCGCCAACACGAGCGTGTTGAGGAGCACGGGCGGGGCGGCGGCGAACAGCGGGTTCTTCGCCAGCACCTCCCGGGGGAGGAACTCGTGCCAGCGCCGGCCCGAGTGGGCGAGGAGGGCGCTGGCCGCCTGCGGGCCCCAGCTCCCCGCCGGGTAGTTGGGGAACTCGGTGGGCGGCGTGGCCTTCCACGTGTCGAGCACCGGCTGCATGATCCGCCATCCCGCCTCGACGAAATCGGTGCGCGAGAAGAGGGTCGGATCGCCGTTGAGCGCGCTCCACAAGAGCACCTCGTAGCCGGTGCCGCGCGAGGCCTCGAAGGTGTCGGCGTAGTCGAAGCGCATCCCGGCGGCCTGGAGCTGGAAGGCGGGGCCGGGCCGCTTGGCGAGGAGGCGGATCTCGACCCCCTGGTGCGGCTGGATGTGGAACACGAGCAGGTTGCCGGCGGTCGCCAGCGGGCCGCTCCCCGGCTTGAACTGGACGACGATCTCGGTGCCGCGCTTCCACAGACTCTTGCCGCTGCGCAGATGGACCGGCATCCCGCGCCACCGGTCGTTGTCGACATGGAGGGTGAGTGCGGCGTAGGTCTCGGTGGCCGAGTCGGGGGCCACGCTCGGCTCCTCGCGGTAGCCCGGCGCGGGCGTGCCGTCGGGCTTGCGGCCCGGGCCGTACTGCCCGCGGATGCACTCCTCGCGCACCGCCGCCGCCGTGGGGATGCGCACCGCCTCCAGGAGCCGCGCCTTGGCGTCGCGGACGGCGTCGGGATCGAGACTCGCGGGGGGCTCCATGCAGACGTAGGCCAGCATCTGCAGGAGGTGGTTCTGGAGCATGTCGCGGACGACGCCCGTCTTGTCGTAATACTGGCCACGGCCCTCGACGCCGACGGTCTCGGTGGCGGAGATCTGCACGTGGTCGATCGCGGCGGCGTTCCACAGCGGCGCGAACAGCGGGTTGGCGAGGCGGAAGGCGAACAGGTTCTGCACCGTCTCCTTCCCCAGGTAGTGGTCGATGCGGTAGATCTCCTCCTCGCGCCAATGGGCAAGCAGGCTCTGGTTGAGCGCGGTGGCGCTGGCCAGATCCTTGCCGAAGGGCTTCTCCACGATGATCCGCCGCCGCCCCGGGAGCCGCGTGAACCCGGCGGCATCGAGCGCCTCGTTGACGGTGGCGAAGAACTCCGGGGAGATCGCCAGGTAGAGGAGCGTGTTGTCGGCCGCCGCGGTACCGCGGCCGACGGTGGTGATCAGGTCCCGGAGCCGGGTGTAGGCCGCCGGATCGGCGAACTCGCCGGCGGTGTAGTGGAGCCGCGCCTCGAGCCAGTCCCAGGCGTCGGTGTCGAAGCTCCGCCGGGTGTGGAAGCGGCGGATCTCCTCGCGCTGCTGCGCCCGGAAGGCGTCGCTGGTGAGGTCCTTCCGCGCCATCCCCACGACGGCGAAGTCGTCGGGGAGGAGGCCGTCGCAGGCGAGGTTGTAGAGGGCCGGCAGGAGGAGGCGTTTGGTGAGGTCGCCGGAGGCCCCGAGGATGGCGAGCACCCCGGGTGCCGCGGCCGTGGCGGCGGCCCCTCCGGCCGGTGGCCCGGCGATGCCGCTGTCCATGGCAGACTCTCCCCGAGGTGACGGTCGTTCCGCTGGCGGCACCAATGTCGGGTCCGCGGTGGCCGGCTGCAAATGCCCCCCGCCGGATCGCGGCGGGGGCAGACGACGGAAGTCGCATGGTGACGGGGCTGGCGCGGGTAGACTCCCGCGGTGCATGTGCATGCACGCCGCCAGAGCCGCAGTCCGGCAGGGAACGACGCGATGACGGGCCCGTCGACCACGTCCCCGAGCCTCCTGGCGAGTCTCGCCGATGGCTCTGGCCGGGAGAAGGCGTGGGCGGAGTTCGTCCGCATCTATTCGCCGCACGTCCTCCGCTGGTGCCGGCGGTATGGGCTCCAGGAGTCGGACGCGGCCGACGTGGCCGAGGACGTGCTCCTGCGGTTCTTCGACAGCGCCGCCGACTTCGAGTACGACCCGCGGAAGACGTTCCGCGGCTCCCTGCGCCGGATCGTGACGTCGGCCGTCTCCGACTGGGGCGACCGGCGCCGGGCCGACCGCCTCGCCACCGGTGACAGCGCCGTCCAGGATCAGCTCTTCAGCCAACCGGCCCGCGAGGACCTCCTGGCGCGGCTCGAGGCCGCCTACGACACCGAACTGTTGTCGCTGGCGATGCGCAGGTGCTCGCCCGCATCGACCACCCGGGCGTCGTCCGCCTCCTCTACACCGGCGCGATCGACGACGTGCCCTGGACGGTGATGGAGTGGATCGACGGCCCCACCCTGGGCCGGCGCATCGCCGAGCAGGCTTTATCGCCGCGCGAGGCGGCGCGGATCGCCCGCGACCTGGCCCGGGCCATCGAGCGCGTGCATGCCGCGGGCATGGTCCACCGCGACACCAAGCCCGACAACGTCCTCCTCGCCGCGGAGCCGACCCCGGCCGATCCACCGGTGCCGAAACTGATCGACTTCGGCCTGGCGCGCCCCGACGAGCCGGAGTCGGGGATCACGCAGGTCAGCGCCGTGGTCGGCACCCCCGCGTTCATGGCGCCGGAGCAGACCGGGCGCGATCCGACCCTCGGGCCGGTGGGGCCGGCCACCGACATCCACGGTCTCGGGGCCACGCTCTACTGCATGCTCACGGGGCGGGCTCCCTACCACGGCGCCGCCACCGCGGAGTCGCTCACCCGCGCGGCGGTGGCCGACTACCCGGCGCTGGCGGTGCTCGCCCCCACGGCACCGGCCGACAGGTCCGGTGGAGCGGGAGCGGAAGTGGGCCCGCCGCCATCCGGCCCGGGCGCTGGTGACACCAACGCCGGCACGATCACGGGTGAGTACGGCGTCTACGCCTCTGGTGACATCGGCACGTTCATCAATCGCACCGGAGCCGTGGTGAGCGGCACGGGCTCGGGCTACGGCTTCTACAGCGGCGGGGCGGTGGGCACGTTCACCAACGAGGCCGGCTTATTGATCACGTCGGCAAGCGGCGCCGGCATCCGGGTCAACGCGGACGGGTATGACCCGGGCACGGTGGTCAACGCCGGCGTGATCGAGGGTGCCACCGCGGGAGTGGATGCGAACGCGGGGGGCTCCTGAAGCTCACCAACACCGGCACGATCCAGTACGCCGGCGCGGGCACCGGCCCGGCGGTGCGGGTGGGGCCGGGTGGCGTGCTCGGCGTCGCGTCGGGGACGGGTGGCCCGGCGATCGAGACCACCGGTGCCGGGGCCCTGCTCGACGGCACGAT
>RFRL01000056.1 GCA_009924545.1 Planctomycetia bacterium
TGCTCGTGGACGTGAACCTCCCCGACGGCACGGGCGTGGACGCCGTGCGGGCACTCGCACCTCTCTTGCCCGAGACGGAGTTCGTGATGCTCACGATCTACCAGGACGGCGACATCCTGTTCGACGCCCTCTCGGCCGGCGCCCATGGCTACCTGATCAAGCCCGTCCGCACCGAGCAGCTCCTGGCGGCGATCCACGACGTGCTCGAAGGAGGCGCGCCGATGTCGAATGTGGTGGCCCGGAGGATCGTGCGGTCGTTCGAACCCGACAAGTCGCTGCCGCCTCCCGAGCCGCTCGGACCGCGCGAGCGCGAGGTGCTCGAGCTGCTGGCCGCCGGAGCCATGTACAAGCAGGTGGCGAAAAAGCTCGACATCAGCATGAACACGGTGCTGACGTATGTGCGTCGCATCTACAAGAAGCTCCACGTCAACTCGCGCCACGCCGCCGTGGACCGCTACAAGAGGATGCGGTAACGCCGCCCGGGGCGCTGTCGCCGCCCGGATGCATGAGGTGGTAATGCAGCACCATGTGTTCCGGCACGGGGCGTGAAGGAGTGGCCCTTGGCTTTTCGCCTGTGGTGGGGAGCAGCTCCGCCCGGCTCGCGGCGTAGAAGCACCCGCTCGTTGCATCCAGCACCAGCCGGCCGTTCTCGACCTTCGCACCGCCAAACAGCCGGGTGTGGGCCAGGCGGCCCGTCTTGTCGTGCGCGGCGGGGCCGTCGAACGGCCACCAGGCCCACGGCTCGATCTCGCCCGCGACGTCAGGACGCAGTCCGGCGATCTCGGCCGCCGTCGGGGCCCGATCGTAGATGCGTGCATCGTCGACTTCGCCGGCGTCAGCGGACGGCGCGATTGCGGCCGATGACCGCCCGTTCCTGCCAGCGGAGCAGGAGGATCGTGATCAGCGTCGCCACCAGGATCTGCGCGAGGAGTGCGGCGTAGGGTATCCAGAGGGCCGGGTCGTAGGTGCCGAGATTCTGCCAGAAGGCGGGTACGCCCCCGCCTTCGCTGCGGCAGCCGCGATGGGCCCAGTAGAGCGGCGAGAAGAGTTTCGCGAGCACGGCGAGCACCCCGCCCTTGATCGGCAGGATCGTGGCCCCGAGCAGGATCTGCGGCGTGATCAACAGCGGCACCGCGAGCACGCCCTTGTCGGTCGAGCGGACGCAGGCCGAGACGATGAGGCCCATGGCCGCGCAGGCCACCGCGGCGAGCCAGTTGAGGCTGGCTGACACGACCGCGCTGCGCCGGTAGATTTCGGCGGGCGACTCGCCGCCAAGCGATTCGCGGAGCAGGAAGCCGAGTTCGACTGCGGTTCTGAAGATCGCGACCTGCACGGCGAGCACGACCGCCAGCGCCGCCACCTTGGCGACCACGTAGGCGGCGAACCACAGGCCGTGCCGCCGCTCGAGGTCGAGCATCGGCCGCTCCTTGACGATCTCCCGGAATCCGGTCACGAACCCGAGGATCACCATGCAGATGCTCATCAGCGAGAGCCACTTGTAGGTGCCGCCCGGGTCGATGATCTCACGATCCGGGGCGACGGGAAGGGTGTCGGTGAGGCCGTCGCGGACGATCCGCTCCGTCGACGGTTGCCGCCAGCAGCTTCGGCTGGCTGTCGAGGAACACCCGGATCTGACCGGGAATGCTGGCGTCCTGCTCCGAGACCGACTCGGTGGCGATCGCCTTCGAGACTTCGGCCCACGCGTCGGCCAGCACCTCCTTCTCGCCGGGGTCGAGGAACCGCGTGACCATGAGCGCATTGCGGAAGCGGGTGTCGGAAAAGCCGGTCAGCACGGCGGCCGCGAGCGCCAGCGGCAAAAGCGCCGCCATGAGGAGACCCACGCGGTCGCGGAGGAAGGTCTCGAGTTCCCGGCGGAAGAACGTGGCGAACTGGCGGCCGAAGCCGGGAATCGAAACGGCCGCGAGCGAGGCCAAGCGGTCCACGTCCGTGTCGGCCGGCTGCTTGCCGGCCGGAGCCTCGAACTGCCGAGCCTCCGCCATCCGGCGATCCTCGGCCTGCCGCTCTCGCCAGCGGGCCGACCAGAAACCGCGCGGCTGGTCTTCGATGGCGACGTACACGTCGGCGAGCCGATGCACCCCGAAGTGGCCGAGCGCCTCGACGCGGGAGCCGAACCACACCACCTCGCCGTGGCCGAGGATCAGGAGTCTGTCGGCCTTGTCGACGTTGTCGAGATGGTGCGTCACCGCGATCACGGTCGTGCCCGCCCGCGCCCGTTCGGCGAGCAGCGTCATGATCCGGCTCTCGGTGGCAGGATCGAGGCTGGCGGTCGCCTCGTCGAGCACGAGCAGCCCTGGAGCGGCCAGCAACTCCGCCGCCAGGCTCGCCCGCTTCATCTCGCCCCCCGAGAGGGTGCCGATCGTTCCGTGCCGGACATGATCGAGGCCGACGTCGGCGATCGCCCGGTCGATCGCGGCCCGCCGCTCTTCGCCCGACGCTTCCGCCGGCAGCCGGACCTCCGACGCGTAGTGGAGCGCCCGGTCAACGGGCAGCGCCGGCGGATTGACGTCATGTTGGGGAACGTAGCCGATCGAGCCCCGGAGGGCCTCGGCCTCGCGAAACACGTCGTGCCCGCCGATGAGCAACCGGCCGGCCGTGATCTCGCGGTCGCCGAGCAGCGCCCGCGCGAGCGTGCTCTTGCCGGCACCGCTGGGGCCGAGCACGCAGACGAACTCCCCCGGTTCGATCCGGAAGCTCACGTGCTCGAGGAGCGTCTTTCGCGCTCCGCTCACGCGGTCATCGGGCACCGCCACGGTCATCGCGTCGGCCACGACCGAGAGGCCTGTCTTTGTCGCTCGCGTCATGGGCGGGTGTCTAGGCTCTAGTAGCGGTGATCTTCGGGGTCGTAGTCGGGCGAGATGCGGATGTCGCCCTGCGGATCGGCGACGTACTTGTAGTGGTGCTCCACCATGCGCCGCAGAAACCGCGCCCGGACGATCATCTCGTAGAACTTCTTGAACGTGTTGCCCTTGGGATCGAGCGGCTTTTCGGAGACGAACGCGAACATCGGCAGCAGCATCTCGTCGTTGGACCTCTCGTTGTGCCAGACGTGCTGCGGCGGATCGAACGGGTTCCGCGGGTTGGCGGCGGAGTTGTCGTAGGAAACCTCCGCCTCGAACCGCGTGCCAGCCGGGAACCGCATCGGCTTCACGAGGTTGTAGGGCGACTGCCAGTTGTAGTCCCACTGCGGCACCCGCAGCAGCAGGAGCGGCTTCTCCTGGCCGGGCACGTGAGCCCTGAGTTCCACCCAGCGGGCCAGCTGGTGGGCGTGAGGATTGACGCCCAGCATGTCGGCGTCGGCAGGCAGCGTATAGCTGCCCGTGACGCGGAAGTCGGTCACGCCCGGAGGCACCACGGCAAAATCGCCGGAGATGTAGATCATGCTCGTCACCTTGGGCGACGGCCGCTCGGCGAGCCAGATGCCCACCCGGCTCGAATCGGTCTCGAGCTTCCCGGTGCGGACGTAGTGCGCCTGCACCACGATGTCGCAGCCCGCCGGAATCACAATGTTCGCGTCGGCAGGGGCGGCCACCGCCCGCACCCCGGGCACGAAGCCGCTGACGAACACGGCCCGCGGCTGCCCGTCGTCGCGCGGCGGCGGCACGCGGAATCCGATGCCGTGGGGATCCTGAAAGCCTCCCGCCCGGTCGTCCGGATGGTCGAAGCCCTCCCGCCCGCCGTGGTCCCGCACCGCCTCCTCCACCGTCTCCCGCGGCAGGTGGCCGACCAAGGCATGGTGCACGAGTTTGCGATTGCCGGGCAGAAACTGGATCGCCCGCAGCCGCAGATCCTCGCCGCGATCGAGCGGAAAGATGATGTTGCGGTAGACGTCGTTGCCGTGCGCGCCGATCTGCGTCGGCTCGGTCTGCTCGAGCACGATGTCGGGCGGGCCGAGATCTTCCTGAAACGCCGAGTAGTCGGGCAGCGGCTCGAGTTTCGGCGTCTCGACGGGATCCCCCTCCGGCTTGCCGGCCGCCACCCAGGCCCGCAGCATCGCCACCTCGGCCGCCGTGGGAGGCTTCACGACGCGAAAGTCGAGGTCGCTCTCGATCTGGGCCGGCGGCATCCGCCGGGCGTCGATCTCCTCGAGGCCGAGTTCCATCCAATCGACGGCGTCGGCGTAGGTGAGCAGGCTGAACGGGCCGACCTGATTCGGGCTGTGGCACCGCTGGCACTGGGTGTGCAGGAAGGGGAGCACGTCGCGGTAGAACGTCACGCTCGCCTTGCTGGTGGCGGCGGACGGCGCGGGCCTGTCCGGCCGATCGAGCGGGCACCCCGCGGGCTTCGTCCGGGGCTCGCGAATCGCGCGGCCGGCGAGGAGGTCTTCGATGGCGTTCCGCAGTTCCGGCTCGGCGTCGCCCGGGGTCATCACGCCGCGGATCTTGTAGCGGTCGTCGATCCGGCCGGCGTAGCGGATCCGCCTCTCGTTGTCCACGAGCACGACCTCGGGCGTGGTCGTCGCATCGAGGGCCTCGGCCAGCGCGAAGTCGGTGTCGAGGTGGATCGGGAAGGTGATGCCGAACTCCCCGCGGTACGCGGCGACATCACCGGGGTCGTCACATTCGCAAACAACGCCGACGAAGCGGATACCCTGGCCGGCGAACTCGTCGGCGAGTGCGTCGAGCACCGGAGCGTATTCCTGCGCCAGCGGGCAGGCGGGATGGAGAAACGCGAAGCAGACGGCCCGGCCGTCGGGACCCAAAGATTCGGCGAACGGGATGGCTTCCCCGGCGAGCGATCGCAGGGCCAGCTGTGCCGCGGGGATCGGCTGGGCGTCGGTCTGTGCGGCCGCGGCGGCACCGGTGGCCAGCAGCGCACCGGCCGCGAGCCATGGCAATAGCCACGCCTTGTGATTGAATCGATCCACCCCTCCAAGTGTAATCGACCATGACGTTCCGCGTCACGCCTCCTGCGCGGGCTGCCGCGGGCCGTTGAGGATCCGGCCGATCACCGTGGGGCGGACGCACCAGGCGTAGGAGACGAGCAGGACCGCCGTCACCGCGGCGAGAATCAGCAGGAATTTCACGAGTCCCGGGAGCGGCCAGTCGCGCACGGTGAGCTGCGCCGCGAGCGTTAGCGGCACGTGCGCGAGATACATCCAATAGGACGCGTCGGCGAGCCAGGCGATCCGGGTGCTGGGCTGGGCGAAGCAGCGGTGGAAGAGGCCGATCAAGGCCAGCGACATCGTCCAGGCATAGGCCGGCTGGAGCACGATATTGGCCGGCCGGCTGCCGATCGTGGCGATGACCGCGATGAAGAGCGCCGCCGCCGCGGGCAGGAGCAACGGCCAGCGGTCCCCGAGCCGTGTCTCCATCCCTTCGGCCGCGAAGGTCGCGGCGCCGAAGAAATAAAAACAGCCATAGAAGACGAGCAGGTGGGGCCTGGGGAGGACTCCGAACGATGGGTCGGGCCCTAACACCCACGACAGCGACTGACCCATGAACAGCTGCGGCAGGATCGACAGCGGCACGAGCCACCAGCGGTGGCGGCCCGTCGGGAGGAGGTTCGCCATCGCGAGCCCCGCGAACGCCGCCACCAGCCAGCAGAGAAACCAGAGAAACCAAAGATGGTCGAAGATGTTGGTGTCGAAGAGGTGGAAGGGCCTGCCGCCCAGTTGGAACTGGAATCGATCGGAGCCCAGGGCGCCCCAGTACGCGAGCACCGCGCGGTCGAGCGGCCCGCCGACGGTCATCCCGGTGTCGCCGAGCAACTGTCGGATCCGCGCGCGACGCAGCGCGACCTCGTTCGGCTCGAGCGGCGGCAGGCCGAGCAGCGGCGCGAATTCGGCCACGACGACGGGCGAGAGGAGCGTCATCGCCAGCGGCGTGCGGCCGAGCCGGTTGGTGATGCGGGGATCGGCGCCGCGGTCGAGCAGCGTGGCCACGGCCTCGTCGCACCCGTAGGCGACGGCCGTATGGAGCGTGGTGTCGCCGAAGGCGCCCTGGTCGTTGGCATTGGCGCCGGCGTCGAGCACCGCCGAAACGACGTCGGCGTGGTTGGAGCAGGCCGCCCACATGAGCATCCGCTGGTGAAAGATCGCGTCGCGGCCCTCGGCATCAGCCCCGGCGCCGAATCGCCGGCGGACCGCGGCGGCATCGCCGGCGAACATGTCGGCGACCGCTGGCTCGGGCCTGCTCGAGCGGATGGCGTACCGCTGGAGCAGGCCGTCGAGCGGTCCGATCGTGGCCATCGCGAGCAGCAGCGGCACGGCGATCCGCGCGAACCGCTGCCGAAGCAGGCTGCCGAGGCCCCTTCGCCGGTAGACGAGCATCGTGAAGTAGCCGCTCAGCAGGAAGAAGAGCGGCATGCGGAAGCCGTGGATGGCGAGGAAAAAAAGCCCCAGCAGTCCGCTCGGCCTCGTGTCGTGGACGGGCCACGGTGCCGGGTAGAAAGCGATGCCCGAGTGCACGGCGATCCCGAGCGCCATCGCGAAGCCGCGGAGGGCATCGAGGTCGTTGCGGCGGTTGGTCATGGCGTCGCTCCGAGCGATCGGCGTAGCATGCAGGTCTTGAAGTGGATATCTCGTGAGTGTGTTTCCGTGCCGGGCTCATCATTTCATTGTTGCCCACCCCGGTCGCTCTCGTCACCGGGGCCGATCCAAAAAGTTGTCACCCGACGCAAGGCCACTCAATTCACCCCCGGCTCCCGCACCACCCTCCGCACCCTTCCTCCACTGCTTCCTTCCGACCGCGAATACGCCCCCGCCCGATCCGCCGACAGGCACCGACCGGAAGCCCAGTGGCGTAGTCCCTCGATCTTGTCGCCCGCGGTCACAGCCACGGGTACGACGTTCTGCGCGGCCAGACCGCCCGCGATCACGCCACCACGGCGTCACTTCCTTGCGGCGGCCTGTGCGGTGGCGGCTTCCGCCGCCACGAAGGCGCGGAAGTCCTGCGGATAGTGCGTGTCGCGGGTGATGATCTCCCACGCCTCGCGGAAGGTGCTCTTGGCCAGCGCGTTGTGCATGCCGAGGCGCCACGTGTCCCACATCCCCTGGTCGAAGAACCCGCGCTCGTGGAGGTACCACTCCTCGAAGCAGGTGGCGAAGAAAGTGCGGATCGGCGGGAGCACGGCATCGCTCGGCCCGAGGTCGGCGAGGGTGCAGCGGGGATCGTGGACACGCGACGGGAGTCGCTCCATGATCTCGGCGTAGCGGCGCGCATAGTCGGAGAAATGCTGGATCGCCATCTGCTTGCGGAGGACGGCCAACTGCCGCCACAGCGCGTAGCCGGCCACGACGACGCTCGTGATCGTGGCGCCGGTGCCGAGGATCGTGACCCAGTCGGAGGAAGTCATGCGGCGGTCTCCACGGGGCGCGGGGCGGGGCCGACAGTGTTCCAGGCCCGGCGCCAGCGCACCACCCCGGGCGGCTTTCGGACGCCTCCGCCATCCGGCGACACAGGCCCGTGCCACGGGCTGTTGGCCACAGCCTGCTGGAATTTTTGGCGTCCAGTCGGATTTCCTGGTCGCGGGAGCTCCCGGCTCCCCACGGAGGTGAGTGGATGCGCGGGCCATCGTGGTCCCGTGCCGTGACGATCGTGGGCAAGTCGGCGCTCGAGCCCTGGTCCCCCTACCTCACCGGCACGATGGGGAAGCCGCCGGAGCCGGTCTACGATCCACTCGCCTTGGCGATCGAGGAGGCCCACGCCCGCGGTCTCGAACTCCACGTGTGGTTCAATCCCTCCCGCGTGCTGCACACCGCACCGCGCTGGCCCGGGCGGAAGGGCCGGCCGAGTGACGGTCGATCACGCGGCCGGATGACGCTGTCGGGCGAGGAGATAGCGGATGTCGTAGCCCAGCTTCCGCCACATGTCGCGGAGCGAGAAGCGGCGCGGGGCGGCGGCGGGGACCTGGGGGTCGAGGAGGCGCAGCCGCAGCCGCACCTCCCCCACGTCGTCGTACCGTTCGACGTGCGGACAAAACTCGCCGGCGGGCTGGAGGAGGGCGTGGGCGGGCTCCGTGAGGAGGATGTATTCCGACGAGGGCACCGTGTTCTTCAGGAGCCGGTGGAGCACGATCACGTCGACGCCGGAGAGCTCGTCGAAGCCGGCGACGAGCGTCCGCGCCGCGGTGCCGACGTGGCCGATGACCTTGAGGCGCAGCTTCACCATCTGCTCGCAGGCGACGCAGTCGCAGACGTTCGACGTCGCCAACTCCGTGAGACGCCGGTCGAAGCCCGCCACGAACGCGGGGAGCCGGGCCCCGATCTCCCGGCCACCGTCCCCCCAGCCCGCCGCCGGCCTGCCGGCGACCATGAAGATCGCGTCCCCCTCCAGCTTGTTGACCTCGATCGGGATCCGCGCCTCGGCGATCACCGCGGCGATGAGGTCGGCGATGATGCCGTGGGCGTGGACCCGGGCGGTGTGGCTCGAGAGCATGAAACGCGTGTAGCCGCTGATGTCGGCGATCAGCAGGACGAACTCGGTCTCGGGCGCCGCGGCCGGCGGTGGGAGCGGAGTGGGCGGCATGATGGCCTTGTTGTACCCTGTCGCTGCCGTGCCGCTCAGCCGCGGCGCACCCCGGCCCGCGTCATCCGGTCCCACGCGCGGTCGAGCGAGCCGTCGGCGTCGATCCCCCGGCAACCCGACTCGAGGACCGTCACCTCGTAGCCCAGTCGCCGCGCGTCGAGGGCGGTGTGGCAGACGCAGAAGTCGGTCGCCAGCCCGACCACCACCAGCGCCGCGACGCGATCCCGGCGCAGGAGTGCGTCGAGGCCGACCGGCGTGCGGCCGTCGTTCTCGAAAAAAGCGGAATAGCTGTCGACGTGGGGCCGGGTGCCCTTCCGCACGACCTGCGGGTGTGCCGGCAGGGCGAGGCCCGTGTGGAGCGCCGCTCCGGGAGTCTCCCCGACGCAGTGATCGGGCCACAGGAGCTGCTCACCGGAGTCCACGGAGATCCGCTGGAACGGCGCGTAGCCCGCATGGCTCGACGCGAACGACACGTGCCCGCGCGGGTGCCAGTCCTGGGTGACGTAGACATGGCGGAAGCCCGTGATCAGGGCGTTCACCACCGGAATCACGGCGTCGGCATCGGGGACGGCGAGGGCCCCCCCCGTGCAGAAGTCGTTTTGGACGTCGACGATGACGAGGGCGGTGTGCATAGCAGCTGGTGGGAGGTGGAAACGCCAGTGTGCGGGATCCCGGGGCGATGGTGCCAGCCCGGCCGCTGTGTCCCGGGGACGTTCACCCCGCGTGCTCCACCAGCGCTCTTTCCGAGCTACCGTGCTCTGCCCTCAGCCCCGCGGCCAGCGTGGACCCGGCCGATGATCACGTCGCCACGCCGTCACCGCGGTTGTGGCTCTGGTGACGATGCCGTATCACCGTGGTGTCGCTCGCCTCGGGTGTGGCGGGTGAGCGGCGACCGATGGGGTGCTGGCCGGATGTCGTGTCCGTTTTCGGGGGATCGTTCCATGGGGTATCGCGGGCTGGTTCCGCTCCTGGTGCTCGTGGGGTTCATGGCCGGGCCGCGGCCTGGCGCGGCGGCCGATCCGTTTTGGGGAGCGGATCCGTTGTGGAATCTGCTCCACGAGCCGGCGGTATCGCGGGCCATGGGCCTCTCGCCGGCGCAGCGGCGGCGTGTGCGCGGCGTTCTCGACGAGGTGGACGCGAAGTTCTTCCCGCTCCGGAACCAGCCACCTGCCACCTCCGGCCCCGTTGCCGCCGCGCTCCTCACCGACACGCAGGATCGGCTCGCAGCCATCCTGTCGCCCACGCAGATGCGCCGGCTGGCCGAGATCGGCATCCGCCAGCGGGGACCGGCGGCGCTCCTCCAGCCGCCCGTGGCGGAGCGGATGAACTACACGCCGCAGCAGCGCGAACGGCTGGAGACGGTGATCACGGAGACGCAGGGGGCGGTCCGCGAACTGGAAAAGCGGGTCGCCGATGGCGCGCCGCGGGAACCGGCCGAAGAGGAATACCGCGACCTCAAGCGCGACGAGCTGCGGCGCGTGACCGGGATCCTCAGCCCCGCGCAGCGCACGACATGGAAAAAGACCCTCGGCGCGGAGTTCGATCTCGCCGCCCTCGGCCGCCCGGTTTTCAAGGCCCCCGAGCTGGTCGACTCGGGAACATGGCTCAACTCCCAGCCGCTCTCGCTGGAGGCACTCGCCGGAAAGGTGGTCGTGGTTCATTTCTACGCCTTCGGTTGCATCAACTGCATCCGCAACTACCCGACCTACCTGGCGTGGCAGGAGCGGTTCCGGGACCGGGACGTGGTGATCATCGGGATCCACACACCGGAGACGGCCACCGAGGAAGACGTGGAGCTCGTCAAGCAGAAGGCCACGGCGGCCGGGTTCGAGTTTCCCGTCCTGGTCGATCGCACGAAGGCCAATTGGGATGCGTGGGGAAACTCCATGTGGCCCTCGGTGTATTTGGTCGACAAGCGCGGCGATCTGCGCCATTTCTGGCCCGGTGAGCTCCAGTGGAAGGGGGCCACCGGCGATGCCTGGATGCAGGAGCGCATCGAGGAGTTGCTCGCCGAGCCGGTCGAGCCCGCCGCCGACCGTTGACCGCCGGGGGCGGCGTCAGGCCACCGCGTCACCGCCGTCTCACGACCGTGGACGACGGCCTCGTGGAGCGTGGTGTTGCCGAGCGGCCCGCGGCCGTTGGCGTCGGCCCACGCACCGATCACCGCCGTGACGACCGCGGGCCCGCTGGAACAGGCTGTGCAGGCCCCGGCGGCAGCACGTCGGTGCTACACTCGGTCGTCCGTCGGCACGAGGTCCGAGTGTGACTCGAGGGGGGTGAGATCCCCGAACCAGACATGGCGATGCGCCGCACCACGACGTCGTGCCTCGGGTCGGCGCCGTGGAGCCCTGCCGTCATCCTCGTGGCCACGTGTGGCCTGGCGACCGTGGGCCTGACGATGGTGGGCTGCCAGCGCCCGGCGGCGCCGCCCGCCCCGCCACCGGTTCCCGAGGTCGTCGTGACGACGCCGCGCACGGCGCGGGTGCCCGAGTACCTCGAGGTCACGGGGCGGATCGACGCGGAATTCGTGGTCGACGTCCGCAGTCGGGTCACCGGCTACCTCACGGAGGTGGCGTTCCGCGACGGGCAGTTCGTCGACAAGGGGGACCCGCTCTACGGGATCGACCAACGCCCCTACGCGGCGCAACTCGCCGCAGCCGCCGGAACGGTCGAACGCCTCCTCGGCGAGAGACGCTTCCTCGAGGTGCAGGTCGAACGCTTCGGGAAACTCGTCGAGAAGGGGGCGGCGAGCCGGCAGGAACTCGACAGCTACAAGGCGAAGCTCGAGGAGAACGCCGGGAGCCTCGCCGCGGCGCGGGCCCAGCACGAGGCGGCACAACTCAACCTGGAGTTCTGCTCGATCGCCGCGCCGATCACCGGACAGATCAGCCGCACGCTGTTGCAGATCGGCAATCTCGTCACCCAGGACGTGACGTCGCTCGCCACGATCGTCTCCATCGATCCGGTGTTCGTGTACTTCAACGTCGACGAGCCGACGTTCGTGCGGATGACGGCCCGGGCCCGGGCGGCGGGCGCCGTGCCCGCGATGCAGGCCGGCGGGTTGGTGGTCGACGTCGGCCTCGTCGACGACGTGGCCCGCACCTATCCGCACCGCAGCCGCGTCGACTTCCTCAACAACCAGATCGACACGAAGACCGCGACGATCACCATGCGCGGCCGGCTCGACAACCCCTATTCCCGCGATCCGGCCGCGGCGCGGCCGCCGCTGTTCCGCCCCGGCATGTTCGCCCGTGTGCGCCTGCCGCTGGGAGATGCCGTGGAGCGGAGGTTCGTGCCGGAAGCCGCGATCGGCAACAACCAGGACCGGAAGATCCTCTGGGTGGTGGGGCCCGACGACGTGGCGACGGCACGCGAGGTGACCGTGGGGCAGAAGCTGGGCACGTGGGTCGCGGTGGCGGCCACCGACGCCGCCCGCCCGCTCGGGGCCGACGAGCGGATCGTCGTCCGCGGCCTGCAGCGCTGCCGCGAGGGGAAGCCGGTGCGCCCGACCGGTGCCGACGCCGGTCTTCCCGAGCTGTCGGGCTTCACCCTTCCCGGTCCCGGGCCGTCGGTGGAGGAGCCGGTTCCGGCGGCGAGCGCCCCGGGCGCCACGCCCCCTGAGGACGGTGTCCGCGGGGCGGCGCCCGAGGCGCTCCCCGCCGCCGAGAAGCTGCCCGACCCGGTCGAGGCCCCGCGGTGATCTCGCGTTTCTTCATCCAGCGGCCGATCTTTGCCGCCGTGATTTCGCTCGTGATCACGCTGGCGGGCGCCGTCAGCGTGGTCTCGCTGCCGATCTCGCTCTTTCCGCCGATCTCCCCCCCGGTCGTCCAGGTGATCTGTTTCTATCCCGGGGCCAACGCCGCGGTCGTCACCGACACGATCGCGGCGCCGATCGAGCAGCAGATGAGCGGCATCGATCGGCTGCTCTCCATGCAGTCGCAGGCCACCAACGACGGCTACTACGTGCTCCAGCTCACGTTCGAGGTCGGGGCGAACGCCAACCTGGCCCTCGTGCAGACCCAGAACCGCGTCCAGCTGGCGATGCCCCTGTTGCCTCCCGTCGTGCAGAAACAGGGGGTGAGCATCAAGAAGCGTTCGCCCGACATCCTCATGACGGTCGATCTCGTCTCCCCGGACGGCCGCTACGACGACCTGTTCATGAGCAACTACGCCACGGTCCGGCTGCGTGACGAACTGCTGCGCTGTCCCGGCGTGGGGGACATCCTCCTCATGGGGCAGCGCGACTACTCGCTGCGGATCTGGCTCGACCCGGAGCAGCTCGCGGCGCGGGGCCTCACCCCCCAGGTCGTGCGCACGGCGATCGCCGCACAGAACACGCCGGTGATCGGCGGCATCAGCGGCCAGGCCCCGGCCGCGGCCGACCAGCCGCTGGAGCTCGCCGTCGCCGCCGCCGGCACGCTGACGACGCCGGAGGAGTTCGGCGCCATCGTCCTGGCCTCGGCGCCCGGGGTGCCCGGCACGGCGCTGGTGCGCCTGCGCGACGTCGCCCGCATCGAGCTCGGTGCGGCGGGCTACAGCCAGACCTGCCGCTACAACGGCGAGCCGGTGGTGGTCCTGGCCGTCTTCCAACTGCCCGACACCAACGCCCTGGAGTGTTCGCGGGCCGTCAAGGCGAAGATGGCGGACTTGGCCACGCAGTTTCCCGCGGGGCTGGAATACGTGGTCGCCTACGACACCACCCCGTTCATCACCGACTCGATCCTGGAGGTGGTGAAGACGCTCCGCGACGCGATCGGCCTGGTGGCCCTCGTGGTGCTCCTGTTCCTGCAGAGTTGGCGGGCGACCCTGATCCCGCTCGTCGCCGTGCCGGTGGCGGTGGTGGGGACGTTCGCCGCGATGGCGGTGATGGGATTCAGCCTCAACACGCTGTCCCTGTTCGGGCTGGTGCTCTCGATCGGCATCGTGGTGGACGACGCCATCGTGGTGGTGGAGAACGTCGAGCGCTGGATCAAGACGGGGCTCACGCCGCGCGCCGCGGCGGAGAAGGCGATGGACGAGGTCACCGGCCCGGTGATCGGCGTCGCGGCCGTGCTCGCGGCGGTGTTCGTGCCGTGTGCGTTCATCGGGGGGGTGACGGGGCTGTTCTTCCGGCAATTCGCCCTCACGATCGCGGTCTCCACCGTCCTCTCGGCGGTCAACTCGCTCACCTTGAGCCCGGCGCTGGCGGCGATCCTCCTCCGGCCCCACGGTGCCGGTCCCGATCCGGCCGAGCGGCTCCTGGGGTTCCTCCTCGGGCCGCTGTTCCGGGCGTTCAACCGGCTGTTCGATCTGGCGAGTGCCGGCTACGCGCGGACCGTGGCGGCCGTCCTGGCGCGCGGGCGGTGGGTGATGGTGGTGTACGTCGTCCTCGTGGTGGCGACCTGGCGGCTGTTCGCCTGGTACCCGCACGGTTTCGTCCCCCTCCAGGACCAGCGCTACCTCATCGCCACGGTGCAACTGCCCGACGGGGCGAGCCTGCAGCGGACCGCCGCCGTGCTCGATCGCGTCGACGCCCTGGCGCGGTCGGTGCCCGGAGTCAGCGAAACGTTCACGGTGGCGGGGATGTCGTTGCTCTACAACGCCAACGCGCCAAACTGGGGCTCGATGTTCCTCCTCCTCGGTGACTACCGTGACCGGCGCACCCCGGAGACCTCGATGCTGGGCATCATCCGCGCGGTCCGGGAGCGCTGCCGGGCGGAGATCCCCGATGCCGAAGTGGGCGTCTATCCGGCGCCACCGGTGAAGGGACTCGGCACCGCCGGCGGCTTCAAGTTCTACGTCCAGGACCGCGGCAGCCTCGGTCCGATGGTGTTGCAGGAATCGATCGCCAAGCTCGTCAAGACCATGGAGGGTTGGCACCTGCCGTTCGTGGTCGGCGACTACCGGGCCGACGCGCCCGAATACTTCCTCGACATCGATCGCGACAAGATCCGGGCCCTGGGCATCCCCATCTCCACGGTGTTCGGCGCGCTGCAGATGGACGTCGGGTCGTTCTACGTCAACAACTTCAACCGTTTCGGCCGAACGTGGCAGGTGAAAGTGATGGCCGACGACCGGTTCCGCGACGAGGTCACCGACCTCGGTGGACTGCAGGTGGCGGCGCGCGGCGGTGGGATGGTGCCGCTGGCGACGATCCTCGACGTCCGCCCGGCGACGGGGCCGACGATCATGATGCGCTACAACCTGTTCCCCGCCGCGCCGATCACCGGGATCCCCAATCCCTTCGAGAGCGGCTCGCTGCTCATCGACCGCGTCGCCACGTCCACGGCCGCGCAACTGCCCGGGAGTTTCTCCCACGAGTGGTCCGAGGTGGTGCTCCTGCAGATCAAGGCGGGCAACACCGGCGGCGTGCTCCTCGGCTTGGGGGTGATGCTCGTGTTCCTCGTGCTCGCGGCCCTCTACGAGAGCTGGTGGCAGCCGCTGGCCGTGATCCTCGTCGTGCCGTTGTGCCTGCTGGCGTCGATGGCGGGGCTCCTGGTGGCGAAGCTGCCGATCGACATCCTCGCCCAGGTCGGGCTCGTGGTGCTCGTCGGCCTGGCGAGCAAGAATGCGATCCTCATCGTGGAGTTCGCGCGCCGGCTCCGCGCGGAGGGGCATGATCCCCGCACTGCCGCCCTGACCGCCGCCCGGCTGCGGCTGCGGCCGATCCTCATGACTTCGCTGGCCTTCATCCTCGGCGTGTTTCCCCTCGTGGTGGCCCGGGGTGCGGGGGCCGAGCTCCGCTGGTCGCTGGGGATCACCGTGTTCGCGGGGATGATCGGCGTCACCCTCTTCGGGATCCTCCTCACGCCGGTGTTCTTCGACGTGCTCGCGCGGCTCGTCGACCGGCTCCGCCGGGCGCCGCGAGGAGGGGGGTGAGACGATGATCGCACGGTTTTTCATCGAGCGGCCGATCTTCGCGTCGGTGATCTCCATCGTGATCGTCGTGTGCGGCGCCGTCGCGGCGCTCACCCTGCCGACGACGCAGTACCCCGACATCACGCCCCCCACGATCGAGGTCTCGACGATCTACCCGGGGGCCAACGCCGAACTGGTCCGCGACACGATCGCCGCGCCGATCGAGCAGCAGGTGAGCGGCGTCGAGAACGCCCTGTCGCTGAGCTCGCAGTGCACCAACGACGGTCGCTACCGGCTCACCGTCACCTTCGTTCCCGGCACCGACCTCAACATGGCCCAGGTGCTCACCCAGGTGCGCGTCACGCTGGCGATGCCGATCCTCCCGGAAATCGTGCAGCGGGAAGGGGTGGCGGTGCTGAAGAAGGCGCCGGCCGCGATGATGATCGTCAATTTCACCGCGGCCCGCGACGCGACCGGCAAGCCGGCCTACGACGAGACGTTCCTGTCGAATTACGCCACCATCCAGGTCCGGGACGAGCTCCTCCGGATCGACGGCGTCGGCGACATCGATTTCATCGGCCAGCGCGACTACAGCATGCGCGTGTGGCTCGACCCGGAGAAGATGGCCGCCGTCGGCCTGGCGCCCGGCGACATCCGCCAGGCGCTGGAGAACCAGAACTACCAGGTGGCGGCGGGCAGCGTCGGCCAGGAGCCCGCCCCCGCAGGCCAGGCCTTCCAGGTCCCGCTCTCCGCCGTGGGCCGGCTGATGACCGCGGCGGAGTTCGGCGACGTGATCGTGAAGGAGTTGCCGGCGGAGACGGGCGACGTGGCCGCCGTCATCGTCCGGCTCCGCGACGTTGCGCGCGTCGAACTCGGCTCCCAGTTCTACGACCAGGTGTGCCGCCTCGACGGCGCGCCGAGCGTCGGCATGAACATCTACCAGCTCCCCGGATCCAACGCCATCGCCACCGCGGCGGAGGTGCGCGAGAAGCTGGCGGCGCTCGGCGAGCGCTTTCCCCGGGGGCTCGAGGCGGCGATCGTCTACGACACGACGCCGTTCATCGAGGAGTCGAAGGCCAAGGTGCTGGAGACGCTCCGCGACGCGATCATCCTCGTGGCACTGGTGGTGCTGCTGTTCCTGCAGAACTGGCGGGCCACGCTCATTCCCCTCGTGGCGGTGCCGGTGGCGATCGTGGGGACGTTCGCTTTCATGGCCGCGTTGGGGTTCACCCTCAACAACCTGTCGCTGTTCGGGCTGGTGCTGGCGATCGGGATCGTCGTCGACGACGCGATCGTCGTGGTGGAGAACGTCGAGCGCTGGATCGAGCGCGGACTGGCGCCGCGCGAGGCGGCCATCCGCGCGATGGACGAGGTGACCGGGCCGGTGATCGGGGTGTCGCTGGTCCTGTGCGCGGTGTTCGTGCCGTGCAGCTTCATCACCGGGATCGTCGGTCAGTTCTTCCGGCAGTTCGCCCTCACGATCGCCGTGTCGACGCTCCTCTCCGCGGTCAACTCGCTGACGCTCTCGCCGGCACTGGCGGCCCTCCTCCTCACGCCGCGCGGGGCGCCTCCCGACGTCGTCGACCGGGGCCTGCGCTGGTCGTGCGGCTGGCTGTTCGGGGCCTTCAACGCCGCGTTCGCGTTGCTGACGCGCGGCTACGGCCGTGCGGTGCAGGGATCGCTGCGCGTGGTGGTGCCGGTGCTCGTCCTGTTCGCCGGGCTGCTCGTGGCCACCTGGCAGCTGTTCGGGCAGCTCCCCGTCGGATTCATCCCCCAGCAGGACAAGGGCTACCTCGTCGTGGACGTCGTCCTCCCCGACGGCGCGAGCGTCCAGCGGACGTCACGGGTGATGGCGGCGCTCGAGCAACGCGCCCTCGCGGAGCCGGGCGTGGCCCACACCGTCACGGTGGCGGGGCGCTCGGTGGTGCTCGGTGGCAATGCCCCGAACTGGGGCGCGATCTACCTCATGCTCGCCGATTTCGCCGAGCGGCGGGGGGCCGCGATGTCGGCCGACGCCATCGCCGCGCGGCTGCGGGCGGAGTGGCAGGCGACGGTGGACGACGCCCACGTGGAGGTGTTCGGGCCGCCGCCGGTGGATGGTTTGGGCACGGTGGCGGGATTCAAGCTCGTGGTCGAGGACCGTGGCGACTACGGGCCGGCGCTCCTCGCCGACGCGACGAACGCGTTGCTGGAGGCGACCCGCGGCGATCACCGCGTCGGCGGACTGTTCACCAACTTCTCCGCCGGCACCCCCTGGCTGTTCCTCGACATCGACCGCGACAAGACGGCCGCCGTCGGCGTGAAGATCGCGGACCTGTTCGAGACGCTCCAGCTGCAATTGGGGTCGTACTACGTCAACAACTTCAACCGCTTCGGTCGCTCGTGGCAGGTGAACCTGCAGGCGGATTCCCCCCACCGTGGCGATCTCCGCCGCGCGATCGCCGACCTCGAGGTGCCGGGAGCCGACGGCCGGCCCGTGCCGCTGGCGACGCTCGTGCAGGTGCGCGACCGCGTCGGTCCGTCGCTCGTGATGCGCTACAACCTCTACCCCGCCGCGGCGCTGTTCGGCGCGCCGGCCCCCGGCACGGGGAGCAGTTCCGCGCTGGCGGTCGTCTCCGGGCACTTCGACCGGCTCCAGCACGAGGCGACGATCGCACCGCTGTTCGCCGCCGAGTGGACGGAGATGGCGGCGATGCAGATCCGCTCCGGGTCGACGGCCACGACGCTCTTCATCCTCGGCGTGGTGCTGGTGTTCCTCGTGCTGGCGGCCCTGTACGAGAGCTGGGCCCTGCCGCTGGCGGTGATCCTCGTCGTGCCGATGTGCCTCCTGTCGGCGCTGGTCGGCATCCGCCAGGTGGGGATGGACATCACGATCTTCACCCAGATCGGCTTCGTGGTGCTGGTGGGCCTGTCCTGCAAGAACGCGATCCTCATCGTGGAGTTCGCCCGGCAGCTCGTCGGCGAGGGAAAGCCGCTCGCCGAGGCCACGGTGGAGGCCTCCCGACTCCGACTCCGTCCGATCCTCATGACGTCGCTGGCCTTCATCCTCGGTGTCGTGCCGCTGGTGGTGGGGGAAGGGGCCGGCGCGGAGATGCGCCGCACGCTGGGGGTGGCGGTGTTCAGCGGGATGCTCGGCGTGACGCTGTTCGGCATCTTCTTGACGCCGGTGTTCTTCTTCGCGCTCTTGCGCTGCGGCCGGCGCTGACGCCGTCAGCGCGGCTTGTGGCCGCGGAGCCACTCGCGCCACAGGCACCAGGCGTCGAAGCCGGCGGGCGGCTGCTTGCCGATGTAGTCGTCGCAGTGGCCGCCGTCGACGGCCGGGGCCGGCAGGCAGCACTCGCCGCGAGCCTCGAGTTCCTCCAGCCGCACCTCCCAGCCGCCGCCGAGGGCCCGGTAGATCTGGATCATCCCCTTGGCCACCCCGCCGAGGTTGTCGTTGAGCCTGACCTGCTCGGTGACCTGGGTCTGCTGGACGACGAACACGCGGTTGAAGTCGGAGGTGCCCTCCTTGTACTGGATCTCGACGAGCTCCACCGAGCGCGTCGCCGCATCGACCGCCTCCTGCTGCTTGGCGGCGGCGGCGCGGGCCTTGATGGTGGTGATGATGCCGTCCTCGGTCTCGCGGCCGGCGCGCAGCACCGTCTGCTGGTAGGCGGCGGCCAGCGCCTGGAACTTCGCGTCCTGCTGCCGGATGTTGTTGAGCAGGCGGCCGTAGTTGAGGATCTTCCAGTCGACGATCGGCGCGACGAGGCCGAACGTCGAGTCCGACTCGAAGAGCTGGCCGATCTCGTTGGCGTAGACGCCGAGGTAGCCGTTGATGGAGAACGCCGGGTAGAGCTCCGCCTCGGCCACGCCGATCTGGGCGCACTGTGCGGCGAGGACCCGCTCCGCCTGCCGCACGTCGGGCCGCCGCCGCAGCAGGTCGGCGGGGATGCCGACCGCCAGTTCCGCCGGGACGACGGGGATCCTCTCGTCGCCGAGCCGGTCCGCGAGATCCTCCGGGGGCAGGCCGAGGAGCGTGCACAGGGCGTTCGCCGCCAGCCGTGCCTGACGCTCGTACTCCGGGATCAGGGCCTCGGTCTTGGCGAGATTGAGCCGCGCCTGCGACACGTCGAGTTCGCTCGTCACGCCCCCCTCGTTGCGGTCGATCGCCGTGGCGAGCGACTCCCGTTGGATGGCCGCCAGCCGGGTGAGGTCGGCCACCTGCTGCCGGGCGACGCGGTATTCGACGTAGCGGTCGGCGACGTCGGCGATGAGGGTCACGAGCACGCCGTCGTATTCCTCGACGCTCGCCTGGTACTTCGCCCCGGCCGACTCGATGGTGCGGCGCAGCTTGCCCCACACGTCGAGTTCCCACGAGAGGTTGAACCCGGTCTGCCAGATACTGAACGGCGGTAGCGACAGGTTCTTGAACGCGCCGACGTTGTTGCTCAGTTGCCAGCGGCCGTATTCCGCCAGCGCCCGCTGCGACTGCGGGAAGAAGCCGCCCACGGCGATGTTGTAGGCCGCCCGCGCGGCGAGCACGCGGAAGCCCGCCTCGCGGAGCGGGAGGTTCTGGGCGTAGGCCTCGAGCACGAGGCGATCGAGGACCGGGTCGTCGAACTGCCGCCACCAGCGCGTGTCGATGTCGGTGGCCGAGCGGACCTGCGGTTCGTCGGCATCGATCCAGTCGGGCGCGACCGGGGCGTCGGGCCGCAGGTAGGCGGGGCCGACCTTCATCTGGTTGCGCCAGTACTGCCGCCACGACGTGCAGCCGGTCGTCGCCAGGGCGCACACCGCCACCACCAGGCACCATGCCCGGTGTCGTGACCGGCTCGTCAACGCGAGGAGAGTCACTGGCGCACCACCCGATCCCGCGGGGCCCCGGAGCCGCGACCGGGGGGGCCAGTGCGTGGCGGGGGCGGTGAACCGCGTTTCACCGCAGGAATCGTGCGGTTTCAGCACCGGCCGTGAGGCTTTTTTCCTCGTGGACGGGCCGCTGCATAGGCTGGGAAGACTGGGAATCGCCGCGGCGCCGCAGGCTCTCCCGGTCGCCCAGCCCCGCGCGGTGGTCGGCGCAGGCTGGACCGTCTGGCGGAGGCGGGGCGGCCCGGGACGGCGCGTGGGACATGGCTCGCGGTGATCGCGTTCTTCGAGTCCCTGTGAAGCCCGCCGGGGTGTTCGCGGTCGGAGGGCGCCTGGACCCACGGTGAGAGAGGACGTCGGCCAATGACGGACATGGGTGACGCGGCCGCCGGTGACAGGATCGATGATGCCATGGTCGAAGATGACGTGGTCACCGGTGACGTGATCGTCGTGGAGGCGGATCTCGCCCGGCCCGACCACCAGGCGGCGGTCGTGGCCCTCACGGCGGCCTACGCGTGCGACGCCATGGGCAA
>RFRL01000057.1 GCA_009924545.1 Planctomycetia bacterium
CCGCGAGCCAGAGGTGCATTTCGGCGGCGCTCAAGCGCCCCTGCGACTGGATCGTGACGTCGGCGTTGCCGGCGAGTGACGCCACGTGAGCCGCGCCGTCGGGACGGACGCGCAGCCATTTCTGCCATTTCACGTGCGCCGGCGGCGCGCCTTCGGTCCGCGTCCGCAGCCAGCCCGGCCCCACGGCCAACAGGGCGCCGGGGCTGCCCGGTGGACCGGGCACATAGTCGATCGAACGGGCCTCCATCTCCGTGCCCTGGACCACCAGCGACACCGGCTCCTCGCCGTCGAGGAGGATCCGCTTGGTGGCGATCTCGTAGCCCAGCCGCCCTCCCCGGGCCTCGAGCCGCGCCGCGGCACTGGTCGCCACCACCGGCCGGCCGCGGGCCTGGATCTCGCGCGGTTGCAGGCCACCCACGGGCGTCTTCCCCTCGGTCACCTCGCGCGAGAGGAGGATCGCGAGCTGGTCGCAGGCAAGCTGGTCGCTGCCGCCGTCGGGGAGGGTGCGCACGACGTCGACGTGGTCCTCGAGGGTCACGAGGCTGGCGCCGATGTTCACCACCATTCCACCGCGGCAGGTGACAAGCACCGGGGCGGCGTTCGCTGCCACCGGCGCGGTGGCCGGATCGGTGCCGGGGGGCGTGCCCGGGGCCGTCCCCGCACCGGGCAGCAGCCCGGTGGCCAGTCCCTCGAGCTTCAGCCGCACGTCGCGCTCCAGGCGGATCGAGTCGACACCACCGATGTTGGGCCCCTGTGTGTTCGGCCCACCCTTGGGAAGCAACCGGGCCACCATCCCCCGGCCACTGCCGGTGGACCGGCCGTAGCGGAACTGCACGGCGTCGCTGGTGCGCACCTCCAGTTCGGCCAGCTCCACGTCGCGCGTCTCGATCTCGATCTCGTCGTCGGCCCCGGGCGCGGAGGCGGTGCCGCGGATCGTCACCGGCCCGCGCAGGCTCCCGCCGACGAGGCGCGCGAGCCGCCCATGGCGCAGGTCGAGCGGTTCGTCGAACTCGAGCACCGCCCCCTGCTCCGCCCGCAGCACCAGCGTCCGCCCGGGGGGGGCCCCCGCGACCACCTCCGGGAGCACCACCAGCGTGCAGGGCACGAGGTGCACGCGGCCGCCATCGACCGCGTTGTACTGCCGGAAAAGGAGGCGCATCTGCCGGCTCTCGAGGACGATCGGATCCTTGCGCTCCCAGGCATCGGCCGGGAAGATCCCCTCGAGTGCCGCCATGCGCCGGTCGGCGCGCTGCTTGAGGGCCGCCACATCCTCGACCGACATCTCCATGCCGGCGTCGCTCGCCTCGACCGCCGGCTCCACCAGGGGCACGACCACCAGCCGGTGCAGACCGGCGGCGGCGAGCACGAGAAGGAAGACCCGCACCGTCCTGCCGAGGCGATGATCCATGGTCGGGCCCGGGGGGGTGGGGTTCAGGCGGTGCCGCCGGTCGCACCGGCCACGGCCACCTGCCAGGCACCGCGCGCCACGAGCAGCCGCTCGACCAGCTCGCGGACCGCGCCGCGGCCGCCGGGACGGCTGGTGACGACATCCGCCGCCGCACGCAGCTCGGGGCACGCGTCGGCGACGGCCACGCCGAGCCCGCAGCGGCGCACCACGGGGAGATCGGGGAGATCGTCGCCGACGAACGCAGTCTGCTCCCAGGAGAGCCCGCACTCGTCGAGGATCGCCGCCACCACCGCCTGCTTGTCGGTGACCCCCTGGCGCAGGAAGGTGATCCCCAGCTCCGCCGCCCGGGCCTCCACGGCCCCGCTCCGGCGGCCGGTGACGAAGCCGCTGCGCAGGCCGGCCCGCTGCCACAGCCGCAGGCCGAGACCGTCGCGGATGTGGAACGTCTTCAGTTCCTCCCCCGCCGCGTCGAGCGTCACGCCGCCGTCGGTGAGCACCCCGTCGACGTCGAGCAGCAACAACTGCACCCCGGCCAAACGGCGCTCGAGGTCGGCGGCATGGGCTGCGGGGTCGATCACGGTGGGCTCCACGGGGACAGGACGGGATCAGGCGGCGTCGGCGAGGGCGGGATGGTCGGGCGACACCATGCCGAGGAGGTCGACGACGTCGATCAGCCCCACCGCGCGGCCGGCGCCGTCGACCACGGGCAGCTCGCTGATCCGCCGCGAGTCGAGGATCGCCAGCGCCTCGTCGAGCCGCGCGCCTGCCGGCACCGTCGTCGGCCGCGGCGTCATCACCGCGCCGATCGGGGCATCGATGGCGGCGTCGCGGGTCTGCTCGAAAAGGCGGGCCAGGTCACTGTCGGTGAACAGCCCCACGAGGCGCCCCGCGCCGTCGAGGATCATCACGGCCCCGGTCCGCCGCGAAGGGAGCGGCCGCGAGAACACCGCCCGCACCGTCTCCTCCGGCCGCGCCGTCCGGCAGCGCGGCAGGGGGCGCATGGCATCGTCGACGCGCATCAACTGGCGGCCGAGGCTGCCGCCGGGGTGCCGGGCGGCGAAATCGTCGGCGGTGAACGAGCGCCGGCTGCTGGTGACCAGCGCCAGGGCGTCGCCGAGGGCCATCAGCAACGTCGTGCTCGTGCTCGGGGCCAACCCCAACCCGCACGCCTCGCGCACGCTGCCGGTGACGAGCACCACCGCGGCGGCCCGGCCGAGGCTGCTGCCCCGGCGGCCGGTGATGGCGATGATGGGGATCTGCCGGGCCGCGATGTGCGGGAGCAGCCGGACGATCTCCTCCGACTCCCCCGACTGCGACAGCGCGAGGACGACGTCGTCGCCGCGGAGCACGCCGAGGTCGCCATGCACCGCCTCGGCCGGGTGGAGGAAATGGCTCGGCATGCCGGTCGAGGCCAGGGTCGCCGACACCTTGCGGGCCACCAGCCCCGCCTTGCCGATACCCGTCACGACCACCGCACCGGTGCATCCCTCCACGAGGCGCACGGCGGCGGCGAACGAATCGTCGAGGGCGTCGGCGGCGGTGGCGAGCGCCGCGGCCTCCTCACGGAGGATGCGCCGCCCGTGGCTCACCGGGCCCGGCTGGCCGCCGCGCGGATCGCAATGCTGCTGGTCGAACATGACCGGTGGCCCCGTCGCCCCGTCCACGGGACCCGGGCGCGGCGCGCCCCGGGCCCGGAGGGGGGCGGGACTATAGGCCGGATGGGCAACCGTCGCAACGCGGTTTTGCCCGGGGCGCCACGACGCGGGGAACGTCGCCCCGAGCCCTGGGCGGCGGGCGACCCGGGGTTTCAGCCGCCGGCGTAGCGCTGCGCCATCTCCGCCAGCGTCACGGGCTTCACCTTGCCGGCGTTGCCGGCCTGACCGAACTGCACCATCCGCTCGGCACAGACCTTCTTCATCGCCTCGCGGGAGGGCTTGAGGTAGTCGCGCGGGTCGAACTTCTCCGGGTGCTCCCCGAGCACCTTGCGGATGGCGCCTGTGATCGCCATCCGGCAGTCGGTGTCGACGTTGATCTTCCGCACGCCGTGCTTGATCCCCTTCTGGATCTCCTCCACCGGCACGCCCCAGGTCTGCGGCATGCGCCCGCCGTAGGTGTTGATGATGTCCTGGAGATCCTGCGGCACGCTCGACGAGCCGTGCATCACGAGGTGGCAGTTGGGCAGCTTGCGGTGGATCTCCTCGATCCGCTTCATCGCCAGCACGTCGCCGTCGGGCTGGCGCGTGAACTTGTAGGCCCCGTGGCTGGTGCCGATCGCCACGGCGAGGGCATCGACCCCCGTCGCCGCCACGAACCGCGCCGCCTCGTCGGGGTCGGTGAGGAGCTGGTCGTGGGAGAGCTGCCCCTCGGCGCCGTGACCGTCCTCGGCCTCGCCGTGGCCACTCTCCAACGACCCCAGGCAACCGAGCTCCCCCTCCACCGAGACCCCCTGGCGGTGGGCCAGACCGGCGACCTCCTTCGTGACCCGCACGTTGTAGTCGAAGTCGGCCGGCGACTTGCCGTCCTCCTGGAGTGAGCCGTCCATCATCACGCTGGTGAAACCGTGGTCGATGGCGCTCTGGCAGGTGGTGGGCGAGTTGCCATGGTCCTGGTGCATGGCGATGGGGATGTGCGGGTAGAGCTCGGCGGCGGCGAGCATGAGGTGGCGGAGGTAGTTGTCCTGGCTGTAGCTCCGTGCCCCGCGCGACGCCTGCACGATCACCGGGCTGTCGGTCTCCTTCGCCGCCTCCATGATCGCCTGGATCTGCTCCATGTTGTTGACGTTGAACGCAGCCAGGCCGTAGCCGTGCTCCGCGGCGTGGTCAAGGAGGATGCGCATGGGAACCAGCGGCATGGGAGGGGCTCCAGGGCAGCGGGAAAACGGGGCGAGAGGCGGATCATACGGCAAATCCACCCCTGCTAGAATCCCTTCTATCCCTTCCGAGTCGGAGCCGGCGACCGATGAATCGCAGACGCACCATCGACGCTCCGCAGACGTCCGACCGTGCCCCATCGGCCAGCACCTGGATCCGCGACGCGTGGCAGCGCCTCTCCTCGGGCCAGTGGCCACGGCCGGAGCGGAATCCGATCATCGCCTTCCTGTGGGTCTGCGCCGGCTGGTTCTCCCTCGTCCTCGCCGCCGTGGGCGTGGTCCTGCCGCTGGTGCCGGCGACACCGTTCCTCCTCCTGGCGAGCTACTGCTTCTACCGGGGCAGCCCCCGGATCCACGCCTGGCTGCACCGCTCGCGGCAATTCGGCCCCATGCTCCAGGACTGGGAGCATTACCGTGGCATCCGCCGCGGGCTGAAGTTCCGGGCGGTGGCCCTCGTGGTGGCGGTGGTGCTGGCGAGCATGCTCTTCAGCCAACTGCCCTGGTACGGCCGCTATGCCGTACTCGCCCTCGTGGCGGTGGGGCTGTCGGTGATCTGGATGGTGCCGACGCTGCCCGACGGCTTGCCTCCCGCGCCGCCTCCTGGGCAGTCAGGGGCGGCCCCCGAACCGCGCCGGGCTGCCCGCTGATCAGCGCGGGTCCAGACAGTCGGCCGCCGGCCCCCGAACCGCGCCGGGCTGCCGGCTGACACCGCCGGTCCCGGCAGTCACTCGCCGCGCGTGGCAGCCCCACGCTTGCCCCCCCTACACTGGCGAGCGATGGTCGACGCGCCGGGGATTCCAGCCCCGGGCCCCTTCCCACCCGGAACCTCGCCATGCGGTCGCTGCACCTGCCTGCCCGTGCCCTGCTGTCGCTCGCCATGGCCCTCGGTGCGGCCCTCGCCGTGGACCGCGCTACGGCGGCCCCCCTGGCGGCCGACGACGGCACCGCCGCGCCGGCAACGCCCGCCGCCATCGAAACCTCGGTGGTCAAGGTCTTCGCCACGCTGCGCCAGCCCGATCTCAACAAACCGTGGACGAAGCAGCCCCCCACCACCGCCACCGGCTCCGGGGTGATCATCGACGGCAAGCGGATCCTCACCAACGCCCACGTCGTCCTCTACGCCAGCCAGGTCGAGGTGCAGGCCCACGAGAGTGGCGAGAAGATCGCCGCCACCGTCGAAGCGATCGGGCCGGGGATCGATCTGGCGGTGCTCAAACTCGACGACGAAGCGCTGTTCGACACCCGCCCCGCGGTGAAACGCTCGGCACGGCTGCCGGCGATCAAGGACACGGTGATGGCCTACGGCTATCCCACCGGCGGCTCGACGCTGTCGATCACCAAGGGGATCGTCTCGCGGATCGAGTTCTCCGGCTACAGCTTCTCCACGGGCGGACTGCGGATCCAGGTCGACGCGGCGATCAATCCCGGCAACAGCGGCGGCCCGGCGATCGCCGGCGAGGAGATGATCGGCCTGGCCTTCAGCCGCTTGGAGACCGCGCAGAACATCGGCTACATCATCCCCAACGAGGAGATCGACATCTTCCTCGCCGACGTCGCCGACGGCCGCTACGATGGCAAGCCGCGCCTCGGCGCCGGCTTCGAGAAACTGGAGAACCAGGCCCTCCGCGACTCCCTCCAGGTGCCCAAGGGGACCACGGGCGTGCTCGTCACCGACCCGGAGGCGTCCGGGGCCGACGCCGTGCTGCGCCGGTGGGACGTGGTCACGCGGATCGGCGACACCACCGTGGACGACCAGGGGCGGATCGCCGTGGAGGGGATGCCGCGCGTGTCGTTCCTCTACGACGTGCAGCGCAGCAGTACCGACGGCACGGTGCCGCTGACGATCTTCCGCGACGGCGCCGAGCAGACGGTGCGGGTGCCCAGCCCGGCGCGGCCGGCGCTGGTGCTGCCGGAGCTCGCCGGCGGCTATCCCGACTACTTCGTCTTCGGGCCGGTCGTGTTCACCGCGGCCACGGCCGAGCACGCCGCTTCCCTCGAAACCAGCTCGCGGCTCGCGGCGATCATGGCGGCGATGGGCAATCCCCTCGCCACCCGCCGCGCCGATCGCCCCGCCTTCCCCGGCGAGCGCCTGGTGATGATCAGCGCGCCGCTCTTTCCCCACCGGCTGTCACGCGGCTACGACAGCCCCGTGGGGCGGGTGGTGGCGACGGTCAACAAGAAACCGGTGAAGAACCTCGAGCACCTGGTGGAACTCCTCCGCGATGCGGAGGAGGAGTTCGTGGTCATCGAGTTCGCGGGACGGGCGGTCCCACCGCTGGTCTTCCCGCGGAAGGAGGCCAGCGCCGCCACCGAAGAGATCCTCACCGACAACGGCGTGCGGTCGCAGGGATCCCCCGGCCCGCTGGCGGTGTGGAACGCGAAACCGGCCGGGGCCGGGTGAGGCCCCGGGCGACCATCCGCCAACGCGGACTTCAGTGATCGACCACGGCCCCCGGTTCGGGGAGCCAGTGGGTGAGGATTGCTCCCACCAGGGCATAGGCCCCCGCCACCATGGCGCCCACCACGGCGATCTTCACCGGATCAGGAGGCGTGGCGGCAGAGAGGGTGAGTGTCAGCCAGGCGGCGGCGGTGCCGAGAACCCGGCCGCCGATGTTGGCGGCGAAGCTCTCCCCCGTGCCGCGGAGGTGGGTGGGGAACACGAGCGGGATGTAGTTGCCCCAGAAGCTGAACTGCGACACCGTGAGCAGGCCGGCGATGAACACCCCGGCCTTGATCGCCGACAGCGACCCGGCGTTGCCGAGCTGTGTCGAGATCCACCAGAACAGCGCCGGGACCACGATCAATGCCGGCCACTGGAAGAGCCGCAAGAGGACGCGCCGGCTCACGATCCGCAGGGCCGCGAAGGCGAGGAGCACCCGCCCTACGAGCCCCCCCACCTCCTGGAAGATCGTCACGCCCGCCACCGCCTCATCGGTGGCATTGCCGGCGATGCTCTTGAGCCGTCCCGGCGGGACCTTTTCCCCCTTGGCATCGGCCGCGGCGACCGCCTCGTCCTGGGCGGCCTTGGCCACGGCGAGGATCGCGGCGTGGCCCCCCTTCGGGGCGCCGAGGATCTGCGGCAGTTGCTGGATGGCCCCGAAGGCGATCCCGTAGCTGGCGGCGAAGACGAGCGTGGTGATCACCGTCGCGCGGACGAGGCCGGGGCTGAACAACTCGGCGATGCTCGGCCGCTTGAGCGTGCCGGCCGCCTTCTTCTGGGCCCACACCGGGCTCTCCGGCAGGAACGGCCGGATGAGGATCAGCGGCAGGGCGGGGATGACGCCGGAGATGAGCGTGTAGCGCCAGGCCTGGTGGTCGCCGTGGATCGCCGGCAGCGCGAGGGCGAACTTCGCCGCGAGGATGTTGGCGAAGCCCACCAGGAGCCCCCCGAGCGAGGAAAAGGCCTGCGTCCAGCCGAGGGCGTTTTCCCGCGCCTTGGCGTCGGGGAACAGTTCAGCCAGCCAGGCCACGGCCGCCACGAACTCGACGCACACGCCGATGAACACCAGGCAGCGGAACACGAGCAGCATCGGCAGGCTGGTGGCGAACCCTGCCGCCAGTGCCGAGAAGGCGTAGAGCAGGATGCTGAAGGTGAGGACGCGGCGGCGCCCGAGGAGGTCGGTGAGGTAGCCGCCGAGGAGACCGAACAGCCCACCGGCGATCGCCGGCACGAAGAACAGCGTCCGCGCCCAGCCGACGTAGCTCTTGCCGCCGGGGCTCCACAGCCCCATGGCATCGGCCTGCGCCATCCCCCCAGCCACCAGCGCCTGGACCTCGCCTTTGGAGAGCTCCTGGATCGCCGGCTTGATGATCAGCGGCAGCATGAGGAGCTCGTAGATGTCGAACGCGAAGCCGATGGCCGCGATCGCACAGACGAGCCATCCGGTCGCCGACAGGCGACCGGATGAGGTGAGGCCGGCGGATGCACCGCCGGAGGAGGGCGTGGCGGCCATGCACGGATGCTCCGGAAAGGGCGGGAGCGGCTCGACGCCGCTCCCGGGAAGGCACCAGTGTAGTGACCGCGGTGACGCGGTGCGTCACGGCCCGATCGACGGCGGGCACCTGGAGAGGAAGTCGCGCGGCCCGCGGGTGGTGTAGTAGGGGTACGCGACGGCGCCGGTGGGGGGACCGGCCGGACCGCCGTTCTCGTAGCCCGACTGCATCAACTCCTCCTTCTCGGCGGCAGAGAGATGGTGACGGGCGAGACCGCCGTAACGGCCCAGGTGCCGGCAGTGGGCACAGCGGCCGCAGTTGCCTTCGGGGCACTTGCTGCACTTGCCGCCGGCGCAGATCCCCTCGGGGCAGCCACCCGTGCGGCAGTCACCACCCTGGCAACGGCCGTCGGGGCAGCCCCCATCCTGGCAGGCGCCACCCTGACAGGCACCGTCCTGGCAGGCACCACCGACCTGGTGGCCGTAGGGGCCGTCGGTGTTGAGGAGGAAGAGGCGGTCGACGATCGAGCAGCCGCTCGACAGGCTGACCACGGCCACGAGGGCCACGAGGGACAAGGCGCGTTTCATGGTCGGGCACCCCGCAGGCGGATCGGCGGGGCCGGCACCGTGCCGGCGGGCCGCGACCGCGCTCTCGCGGGTGGTATCGGTCGTGCGGGTGGTGCCAGTTGAGGAAACCGTGCCGGCGGCAATCTGGGAAAACCGGGAAGCTTTCCGCCCTGCGGCCGGGGGCGACCTGTGCCCATTGTTTCCCCGCTCCATGCCGTCGCCGCGCGCTCACCCCGCGAAGCGACCCACGACCAGCGAGATGTTCTGACCACCGAAGCCGAAGCTGTTGGAGAGGGCGACGTTGCAGGTCGCCTCGCGGGCCTTGTTGGGCACGTAGTCGAGATCGCAGTCGGGATCGGGTTCCTCATAGTTGATCGTCGGCGGGAGGAGACCGTCGCGGATCGCCAGTAGGCAGACGATCAACTCCGTCGCCCCGGCGGCGGCGATGAGGTGGCCCATCATGCTCTTCGTGCTCGACACCGGGATCTCGTACGCCCGCTCGCCGAACACGGTCTTGATCGCCAGGGTCTCGACACGATCGTTGACGCTCGTGCTGGTGCCGTGCGCGTTGATGTAGCCGATCGCCTCCGGGCCCAACCCCGCGTCGGCGAGGGCCATACGGATGCAGGACGCCGCCCCGCGCCCCTCGGGGTGGGTGTCGGTGATCCGGTAGGCGTCGGCGGTGGAGCCGTAGCCGAGGAGCTCACCGTGGATCGTCGCCCCGCGGCGCCGGGCATGCTCGAGCTCCTCGAGCACCACCATCGCCGCCCCCTCGCCGAGCACGAACCCGTCGCGGTCGCGGTCGAAGGGCCGGCTGGCGCGGGTCGGCTCGTCGTTGCGCGTCGAGAGGGCGGTGAGGAGGTTGAACCCGGTGACGCCGAAGGGGTGGATCATGCTGTGGGCGCCGCCGGAGAGCATCACGTCGGCGTCGCCGCGGCGCACCAGTTCGGCCGCCTCCCCGATCGCCTGGCTGGAGGCGGCACAGGCGGTGAGGCAGTTGAGGTTGGGCCCGTGGGCGTTGAACAGCCCTGCCAGATGGCAGGCGGGCATGTTGGGCTCCTGCTCGACCTCGGCCAAGGGGTGGAGCGTCTCCAGACCCAGCTTGGTGAACTTGGCGACGTCGAGGGTGTCTCCCTCGATGGCCGCGGTCATCATGCTCGTGAAGGCATCGAAGTCCTGCTGCCCCTCGCCGCTGCCGAGGTACACCCCCAACCGCGCCGGATCCCCCGGCAAGCCCCCGGCGAGCCCCGCGTCGCGCATCGCCTGGAGGGCGGCACCGGCGGCGAACTTCGTGTGGCGGCCGCAGAAGTGCCAGTCTCGCTCCTGCTGCCCCTCGTGAGTGATGTCCCAGCCGCGCACCTCGGCGGAGATCCGCGTGGGAAACCGGGAGGCATCGAAGACCGTCGTCAGCCCGACGCCGGAGGCACCGATGCCCAGGTTGTTCCACAACTCGTCGACGCGCACCCCCAGGGGCGTGATGCAGCCCATCCCGGTGATCACCACGCGCCGTCTGCCCGCCACCATGGCCGCTCTCCCGCGTCGAAAACCCCCTGGCCCGGCATCCACCACGCCATCGCCAGCCACTGTCGCCCCGACGATCACCACACCATGGCACGCCCCTTCGGCCCCTTCCGGCACCCTTCCGGCACAGTCTGCCGGACGGAGTCGTTCACCAGTCGGGCCGCGCCAGCGGCTGCCCCGCCTGATCGCGCCCGATGTCGTAGATGTGCATCTGATCGAGCCACCGCAGCAGTTCGTCCGGCTCGAACAGCCGCGGCACCCCCTCCCCCGGTTCGAGATGGGCGAAGAACAGTTCCGCCTCCCCCTGGATCCGGTCGCCAATGTGGCTCGACACGCGTGTCAGCGAGCCGGCCGGCTTGAGGTCGAGAATCTCGGCCCGGTAGCGGAGGCAATCGCCGGGCACCGCATCGAAATGGAACTCCGCCGCCGCCACCTTCGCGAGGACGACGCGACGGTTGTATTCGATGGCATCGGCCACCAACAGACCCGCGGTCTGGGCCATCCCCTCGACGACGAGCGAGTTGGGCATCAGGGCCGCGCCGGGGAAATGGTCGTGGAGGTGCTCCTCGGCGAGCGACACGTTCTTGACCGCCACCGCGGAACGGCCGCGGACGAACTCCTCGAAACGATCGATCCAGAACCAGCGCATGCAGATGTGTTCCGCGGGTGCGGCGACAGTGAGTCACGCAGTGGGTCAGGCGGCGAGTTTGCTCTGCACGTAGCGCACCATGTCCTCCACGGTGAGCGTGTTGGCGAAGTTCTGCACGCTGGGATTGGCCTCGAACTTGGCCAGGTCGGCGAACGGCATCCGCGACTTGAGGGCCGCGATGCCGGCGGCATTGACCTTGCCGTTGTTCACGAACTCGGAGCTCGACAGCACGTCCTCGGGAAACAACTCGCCGCGCGGGATCTTGATGCCGAAGGCCTTTTCCAGACGGAACACGATGTCGAGGAAGTCGATCGATTCCGCACCGAGGTCGCCCACCATCGTGGCGTCGGGCTTGACGTCGTCCTCATCGACCCCCAGGGCGTCCACCAGGGCATTCCGAACCTTCTCGAAGATTTCGTCACGGGGAGGCATCGACTTGGCACCTTGGAGGGAGGATCGAACCGGGGCCAACGCCCCGGGCAAACAGGCAAACCAACCACACTCCCGCGCGGTCGGCGGAACGGTGGAAGTGCCGGAGGTTGTATCGCCACCGGCAGCAGCGGGGAAACAGGAAACGCGGATCCGATATTGTGACCAGGACCGCGGCCGGCGAAAAGTCCGTGGATCGCCCCACCCTGGTCGCTGGCGTCGAGCCCACCGCAAAGCCCAGCCGCCCGGGGACACTGCAGACCGACATGTCGGGTGGGCGCCGCACAGCCCGGTTTGAGGTGCAGAGGCTGAACCGCGAGCGAAACGGCTGAACCAGCCCGCCAACACCTCCGCCTTCAGCCGCTGAACGGGCCGCCGTCACCCACTCCCAGCCGGCCCACGATCCGGCCGACCCATGCTCAAACCGGCCAAACCGCGTCTCAACGCGGAGGTGCCGCGCTCATCCCCTGGAGGAACGCCGGGACCGTGCCATCCCTGGCCGGATGCTCATCCGACACCTGTCGGTCCGACCGCAGCACCTCCGGGTGGTCCGGGTCGGGCCGGTAGACGACCGGCCGGCTCGGTCCAGCGCCCCTGGTCGGGGGATGGAGGATCGCCCACTGCCGGCGCATCTCCGCCCGGACCCGGGCATCGAGGGCATCGCCATGGGGCAACCGGTCGGCGAGGTTGTAGCGCTCGAGCACCAACCGCGCCGTGAGGCTGGTCTTCTCCCCCACCGAACCGGTGGCCTTCACGCGGGTGGTGGTTTCGTCCTGCTCGAGCACCTCGACCGCCACGGTGAGCGTCCGGCCCGGCTGGACGAAGTCGCCGTACTTCACGTTCTTGGCGGTCCGTAACACGACGATGCTGTGGGCGAAATCCTCTCCCAGACGGATCGTCCAGGCAGCGGCCTGCGTGAGGGCCTCGAGCATCAGCACCCCGGGCAGCACGGGAAACCTGGGGAAATGATCCCCCAGGTACTCCTCGGCCAAGGACACCGTCTTGATCGCGGTGAGGCTCTTCCCGGGCTGGACCGAGAGGATGCGATCGAGCAAACAGAATCGCATGCAGAAATCCGTTTCCCGGAAGTGGCTCCCCGCCATCACGGTGGCGGAGGCGGTTTCGAGTATAGGAAATCCAACCCCTCCCACAACTCGCCGAGGGGACCCCGGTACCGATAAGTAGCAATCTGCCAAGCTGACAGCCGCCACCACCGTCATCGCCGGCAGGGTCTCCTGCCCGCGACGCGGGGATAATGGTTTCAATCGCGGTTTTCACCCGCCGGGCGACGCTCGCGACGGCAGCGGCGAATTGGGCACGCTCTTTGCTCCCCTGCAAACAAGTGGTTGCCAGCGACGTCACGCACGGGGGTGACGCCGCGGTGCGACCGGACACGTGAACCGCGAGGGGATGAACCATGATGCGAACATCGCGATCGGGGTGCGCGCACCCGTTGGATGATTTGTGTGCCGAGGTTGACCGCCTGTGGACGAATCTCATCGCCGCGCCGCCGCTCCATGGCTGGGGCAACCAACCGCGCGCGGGCTTTCCCGCAGTGAACGTCCGCGAGACCGATGACGCGCTGTTGGTCGAAGCGGAGCTGCCGGGCTTGGCCAGCGGCGACGTCGACGTGTCGGTCGCCGGCGACGAATTGGTGCTCAAGGGGGAGCGGGCCGCCGGACCGAAGGGGTCGACCGGGGAGGGCGCCGCGCCCGACGTGGTGTGGCACCGGCGCGAACGCGGCCATGGCGGATTCCAGCGGCGGATCCCGCTGCCGGTTCCGGTGGCCGCCGAGCTCGTCGAGGCCCGGTTGGTCGACGGGGTACTGTCGATCCGCTGCCCGAAGGCGCCGGAATGCCAACCCCGCAAAGTGCCCGTTTCCGCAGGCTGACGTGCTCGCCTCCCGGCAGCGGGAGGCGGCGTCACCTGCGCTACGACTCGTTCGACGACGGTCCGCCGGACTGAAGAAAAACATCCAGCACGAAGTACCCCCAGCACGAGGAGAATCCCCGATGGTCACCATGGGCTCCACCGCCGGCACCACCCCGGTGTCGGCCGCGGTCGATGCCGGTGCGGCGCTCACCTACCAGCCCCACGTCGACGTGCGCGTCGAGCAGGGGGACGTCGTGGTGGTCGCCGACATGCCGGGCGCCCGCACCGACGCGATCGATGTGTCGTTCGCCGACGGCGTGCTCTCGCTCCACGCCCGGGTCGCGGCCCGCGACCTGCCCGGCACGGCCCTCCGCCAGGAATACGGCATCGGCGACTTCCGCCGGTCGTTCCGCCTCGGCGACGGGTTCGATGCCACGGGCATCACCGCGACGTACAGCCTCGGCGTGCTCACGGTGCGGGTCCCGAAGCTGGCCGCGGTCCGACCGCGCAAGGTGCCGGTGCAGGCCAGCTGACGCCACCCGGCCCCGCCGGCGCCGTGCGGACCACCGTCGCGACGCCTGGCTGTGCTACGCTGGGGCCGCGGGGGCGCGAGGGCGTCCCCGCGGCCCCGCCGCGTGGCGCCCTCCCGATGCCGCTGCTCATCCAACCGGCGACGTCCGCCAGCGATCCGCTCGACGTCGACTTCTCCGGCATCCTGCCCGAACGTCTCCACGGGTTGACGACGGCCGAAGTCGCCCGGTTGTCGATCCGCGTCGAGGGGCGGACGGTTCCACTGGCAAGCCGGTTCGCGATCTCCGGTGACACACACGACGGCAGCGTCGAGTGCCGCGGCGACTTCGGTCGCGTGCATCACCTCGGGGCGGGCATGACCGACGGTGCGATCACGGTCGACGGCGACGTCGGCCGCCATGCCGCGGTCGGCATGACGGGGGGACGCCTCGCCGTGACCGGCCGGGCAGGCGACTGGCTGGCCGCCGGAATGACGGGCGGCGAGGTCGTCGTCGGTGGCAGCGTGGGTGACAACGCCGCCGCGGCACTCCCCGGATGCCGCCACGGTCTCGCCGGGGGACGGGTCCTCGTGGGGGGCGACGCGGGTGTGCTGGCGGGCAATCGCATGCGTCGGGGTCTGCTGGTCGTGTGCGGTTCCTGCGGAGAGGCTGCCGGCTGGGAAATGCGGGCCGGAACGCTCGTCACCACCCGCACGGGTGGCGACTCCGTGCAGGGCATGCGGCGGGGAAGTCTCGTGCTCCTCTCCCCCGATCATCCCCCGGTGGCAGGATTCAGCCGGGGCAGGACCTGGACGCCATCGTTCCTGGCCTTGCTGGCGGGGGCGCGCCATGGGCCGCCGTCGCCTCACGCCTTCGCGGCCGACCGTGGCACCAATGGCACGGTGACCCGCTCGACGCCAACCGTGGCGAAATCCTCATTGCGGAGTCGGGAGACAGGAGCCGTGACGCCGTGAATGAGGCCGGGGGAGGCTGTTTTCCCTGACCGCTTCCGCTGCCCCGCCCTTTGGGCTATCCTGGGAGGTTCTGCCGCGCCCCCCTTTCCGCGGCTCAACACCCGCCCACGTAACTGTCAATTTATGCCCACCATTAGCCAGCTTGTCCGCAGCCGCCGCCGGCCGAAGCGCAAGTTCTCCAAGTCGCCGGTGCTCGACCGCTGCCCGCAAAAGCGGGGTGTCTGCCTCCAGGTGCGGACGATGACACCGAAGAAGCCCAATTCGGCCCTCCGCAAAATCGCCCGTGTGCGGCTTTCCAACGCCAAGGAAGTGACCGTCTACATCCCGGGTGAGGGTCACAACCTCCAGGAACACTCGATCGTGCTCGTCCGCGGCGGCCGCGTCCGCGATCTTCCCGGTGTGCGCTACCACATCATCCGCGGTGCGCTCGACACGCTGGGCGTGCAGGGCCGGAAGCAGTCCCGCAGCCTGTATGGCGCCAAGAAGGGTTAATCCACCATGGGAAAAATCACCTCCAGCCGTGAACAACTCACGCCCGATCCCCGCTTCGGGTCGCTGCTCGCCAGCAAGTTCATCAACTGCCTGATGGTCGACGGCAAGAAGAGCATCGCACAGAAGGTGTTCTACGGCGCCATGGACATCAGCATCGCACAGAAGGTGTTCTACGGCGCCATGGACATCGTGGCGTCGAAGATCAACGACGTCGAACCGATCGAGGTCTTCAACCGGGCCATCGAAAACTGCAAGCCGTCCGTCGAAGTGCGCAGCAAGCGTGTCGGCGGTGCCGCTTACCAGGTGCCGATGCAGGTCAACCGCAACCGGCAGCAGTCGCTGGGTATCCGTTGGATGATGCAGGCGGTGCGCGAGAAGAAGGGCCGGGCCACCCACGAGAAGCTCGCGGAGGAGATTCTCGCCGCGTACAAGCGCGAGGGTGCGGCCGTGACGAAGCGCGACAACGTCCATCGCATGGCTGATGCGAACAAGGCGTTCGCGCACTTTGCCTGGTGAACCAGGCAAAGTGCCTGCTGCTTGGGCTGGCCGGGCCTTCCTGGCCCGGCTGCGCCTGGCGGCTCCGCCGCCGGCGGCCGGATCCGGCCGGCCGTGCCTGCTGAAGCAACGGGCGGGTCTGACGCCTTCCTATAACCGGCCTGGCGGCTCCGCCGCCGGCGGCCGGATCCGGCGCGGTTTGCCTGGGATTCGACGGGGACTGGACCGATCGGGTTCAATGGTTCCCATGATCGACCACGACACCGCTCTTCTGTTGCGCTCCCTTCTCACGTCACGCACGATCGCGGCGCTCGCAACCATGCATCAGGGGCTGCCGGCTGCGTCGATGGTGCCCTACGCCATCCACCGCAGCACCTCCCGCGATCCCCTCACCACCGCCGCAGCGGGCGGTGCCGATGGAGATGGTGACCAGCAGGTCCTCTTCGTCACGCACGTCAGCCGCCTCTCGGCCCACACTCGTGACATGCTCTCCACACCCGATGTCTGCCTCCTCGTGATGGGGCCCGATCCCGCCGATGGCGGCGGCGGCATGCCCCAGGCGGTCCCCCGCGTCTCCATTGGGGCACGGGCCCGGTTCCTCGATCGCGAGGCTCCCGATCACAACGCCATTCGCCACAGCTACCTGTCGCGGTTCCCCCAGACAGCCGACTTTTTCGCCTTCGGTGATTTCTCCCTCGTGGCCTTCGCACCCACGTCCGCGCGGCTCGTCGCCGGCTTCGCCCGCGCCCAGTCGCTCTCCGCAACCGAATTGGCTCGCGTCCTCCTGGGCGCGTGAACCGGCCGATGCCCCGGCCCAGCGGGCCCACCTGCCGGTCCGCACGGGCTTGCGTTTGAACAGCCGTATAGTAAGATACCGCTGTCCACACTCCCCGCCCCCTTCCCACCGACCGTGGAGGCTCCATGGACTCCGGCAGGCTCCCCACCCGTCGCCCGGCGACGAAATCCGCCACTGGCATGTCAAAGCCTGTGGCTTCAGCGGTGAAGCCTGCGGCTGGATTGGTGGCCAAGCCCGCTCAGCCGATCACGAAACAAGGCGGTGTCGCCACCACGAAAACGCCAGCGAAAAAGGCTCCGGCCACCGAAGTGCCACGAGTCGCTGGGCCCAGGAGTCCGGCAGGCGCCGCGCCGCGAACCACTGCCAAGTCGCCTCCCCAGCCAGTCACCAAGCGGGGACCCTTGCCGGGTGTCGGTTCGACGCTCGGTGGCCTGCTCCAGTTCGACGCCGACAGCGCCGGCACCGACGCGGGCAACGCGCCCACGCAACGGCAGATGGAGATCTACGCCTTCATCCGCGACAAGATCCACTCGCGCGGCTTCGGGCCCACGGTGCGGGAGATCGGTCAGGCCTTCCGCATCCGCTCGCCCAACGGCGTGGTCTGCCATCTCAAGGCCCTCGAGCGGAAGCGGCTCATCAGCCGCGGCCGCAACATGTCGCGGGCCATCGAACTGGTCGCCGAACCGGCCCACCTCAAGGGGCTGCCGATGGCGGGCTGGGTGGCAGCGGGCACCCTGCGCGTCGCAGACGAGCAGCAGGAGCGCATCGACTTCCAGGAGCTCTTCGACCGCGACGACCACTTCGTGCTCAAGGTGATGGGCGACTCGATGATCGAAGCCCAGATCTCGGACGGCGATTGGGTGGTGATCCGCCGCCAGAAGACCGCGCGGGCAGGAGACATCGTCGTGGCGCAGACCGACGACGGTGACGCCACCCTCAAGCTGTGGTTCCCGGAACGCGATCGGATCCGGCTCCAACCGGCCAACGCCACCATGAAGCCGATCTACGTGAAGTCGGCACGGGTCCTGGGAGTGCTCGTCGGCGTGGTGCGAAAGACGACCTGACGGAGCGCGACCTGCCGCCCCGGGGCGGACCGTGTTTCCCGGGGCGGACCGTGTTTCCCGGGGCGGACCGTGTTTCCCGGCAGCACGTACCTTCAGGAACTGGGCGTACTCGCCGCTGTCGACGCGGAGCTGTTCAATTTGTTGTAGAGGGTCTTGAGGCTGATGCCGAGCTCCTCGGCGGCCCGGGGTTTGTTGCCGTGGTGTCGATCGAGCGCGGTGAGGATCGCCTGCATCTCCAGCTCGCGCAAGCTGACCGGCCGTTCGATGGCCAGGGATGGTGATGCCGGCGCGAGTGGGGCCTGCGGCGTCGGAATCGGTGCCGTACCCGGAATCGGTTCTCGGGCAGCCACGCCCCTCCCCACGGACCGGGCCGACGTGAACCGCGACGGCAGATGGCCCTCAGCCAACGGCAGGTCGTCGCACAGCACCAGTGCATGCTCGATCGCATTGGCCAGCTCGCGGATGTTGCCGGGCCAGCGGTGGGTGGCCAGTCGCTCGAGCACGTCGGCGCCGGCCACAACGGCCTGCGGCGGCGTCTGCGGCCGCGCGCGGCGCACGAAATGGTCCACCAGGGCGGGAAGGTCTTCGAGCCTCTCCCGCAGGGGTGGCACCGGGATCTCGAAGGTGTTGATACGGAACAGGAGATCCTCGCGGAACGCCCCCTCCGCCACCATCTCCTCCAGGCAGCGGTGGGTGGCGCAGATCACCCGGACGTCGACGGTCGTCGGCTGGTTGTCACCCACCCGACGGATCTCGCCGCTCTCCAGGGCGCGCAGCAGCCGCGGCTGCAGGGCCCGCGGGAGTTCCCCCACCTCGTCGAGGAACAGGGTGCCGCCGTCGGCCACCTCGAAGAGTCCGGCCCGGTGCTCGTCGGCACCCGTGAACGCCCCCTTGCGGTGCCCGAACAGTTCGCTCTCCACGAGATGCTCCGGCAGGGCGCCGCAGTTCACCGCCACCAGCGGGCCGGCGGCGCGGGCGCTTGTCTCGTGGATCGACCGCGCCACCAGCTCCTTGCCCGTGCCGGTCTCCCCGCGGATCAGCACATTGGCCGACGACGATGCCACGCGGGCGATCAGCCGCCGCACCTGCTCGAGCGCCGCGGAGCCTCCCACCAGATGCGTCGCCCCCTCCGCCCGGCGCACCCGTCCCTCCAGGGCCCGGAGGCGCGCGGTGAGCTCCCGCTTCCGCCGCACCCGCTCGAGCACCCCCTGGATCTCCGCCAGTTTGCACGGCTTGGTGAGGTAGTCGAACACCCCCTCCCGGACCGCGGCCACCGCCGTTTCGAGGGAAGACTTGCCGGTGACGATCACGGTTTCGGTGTCGGGGGAAATGGCGCGCGCCCGCCGGATGACCTCCAGCCCCCCCAGGCCCGGCATGTCGAGGTCGACGATCACGCAGTCGTAGGCGGTGCGCTCCAGGGCGGCCACGGCCGTGCGGCCGTCGGGGCAGACGGTGGCCTCGTGCCCGAGGCGCGGCAACTCGATGCGCATCAATTCCTGCAGCGAGCACTCGTCGTCGGCGAAGAGGATCCGCATCGGTCGTCCACCCGTCGGCATCGGCATCACTCCTCCTCCCCGGCATCGGGGGCGGCCCCCTTCAGGCCGCCCGCTGGCCACGACCGACCGCGTCGGTGGCGACGACCGCCACCGGGAGCACCACCCGGAACGTGGCGCCCCGTCCCGGACCGTCGCTGGAAGCCTCGATCCGACCGCCGTGATCCGCCACGATGCGGTGCACGATCGACAACCCCAGACCGGTGCCCTGCCCCGCCCGGCGCCGGGTGAAGAACGGCTCGAAGAGGTGCTCGAGGACCTCCGCCGTCATGCCACAGCCGTCGTCCGTGCAGGTGAACACGGCATCCGCCCCGCGGCGCTGCACCGCGACGTGGACATGGCCCGACTCCTCGATGCTGTCCAGGGCGTTGACCAGGAGGTTGAGCACCACCTGTTTGATTTCCTGCGGGTTGACCATCACGAGCACGTCGCCGTCGGCCGCGTCGCCGCCGATCGCCACCGACCGGCCTGCGAAACGGCCCACATGGCGAAGCATCTCGGCCACATCAGTCACCAGCGCCACGAGGGCCGTCGGCTGGCGGCGGACCTCACCGAGCCGGGAGAAGTCGAGGAGCTTCTCCGTGATCCCCTTGCAGCGGAAGGCTTCGTTCTGGATCAGTTCCAGGTAGCGCCGGGCCACCTGGACGTCGGTGGCGGCGAGGGGGAGGTCGCCGAGGCGTCCCTCCAACGATTCGGCACACATGGCGATCGAAGCCAGCGGATTGTTGATCTCATGGGCCACCCCCGCGGCCAGGAAACCGACACTCGCCAGTTGCTCGCTGCGGATCACCTCCCGCGTGCGGAGCTGCACCTGGCGGTCGAGGTCGTCGCGGATCTCCTGGAATCGCGCGGTCATGCCGTTGAGCGCCTCGGCCAGTTCGGCCATCTCGTCGCGGGTGTCGACGGCGATGCGGAAGGCGAAGTCCCCCGCCGCCACGCGCCGGGAGCCGTGGCCGAGGAGCCGCAGCGGGCGGAACACCCACCGGTAGGTGAGCACCCCGAGCGCCGCCAGCAGGCCGGCGGCCGCCAGCGACGCGATCCCCGTGGTGAGGATCAGGGTGCGGTAACCGCTGCGCACCTCGGAGGCCAAATCGTGGAGGTGCTCCTGGAGGAAGCTGGGGAGGGCGGCGGCGCGCCCGGCCAGGCGTTCCAATTCGCCGCGGAGGGCGGCGCCGTCGGTGTCGCCATCGACCATGAGCCGGCGCAGCCGGTGGAGGGAGGCCTCGATGTCCACCGCGGTCTGCTCCTCGCGACTGCGGTCTCCGAAGGGGACGGCGCCCACCTCGCCCGACTCCAGCTCGACCCGGTACCGTCGCAGGGCGATGTCCACGCGGGACAGGGCCGCTGGGAAATCATCCCCCGGTTCCGCTGTCCCGGGACCGGAACTGGCGGCATGGAGCAGACGCAACCGCCCCACGGCATCCCCGAGGGCGCTGGCCTGCGGCAGTTCGCCCGCGCGCCGGCTCAGCCCCCGCACCAACCGGCGGTAGGAGTAGATGCCGAGGAAACCGC
>RFRL01000058.1 GCA_009924545.1 Planctomycetia bacterium
GCGCTGGCGCTGCTCGAAGGGCGCGTGCTGCGGCGGCGGAAGGACCGCTGACGCACGGGCTGGGGCCCGCGGGGGCGCCGCTCTGATTTGGCGGGGCCAAGGTGGAGGACGAAGCCCGGAGCCGCTTGGCGAGGCGGCCCGGGTGGCGGAGACGAGGAACGAGACGGTCCGAGGCTCTTCGCGGGCCTCTGGCGAGCGAGCGCTCAGGCTGCCGGCGAGCGAGCGCTCGGGCCGCCGGCGAGCGAGCGCTCGGTGCCTCGGTCTCGCTACCGCTCGGTGCCTCGGTCTCGCTACCGCTCGGTGCCCTGGTCGAGGACCGCCATGAAGGCCTTCTGAGGGATGTCGACACTCCCGATGCTCTTCATCCGCTTCTTGCCTTCCTTCTGCTTCGCCCACAGCTTCTTCTTGCGCGAGATGTCGCCACCGTAGCACTTGGCCGTGACGTTCTTGCGCATCGCCGAGATCGTCTCCCGGGCGATGACCTTCGTGCCGATCGCCGCCTGGAGGGCGATCTCGAACATGTGGCGGTCGATCTCCCCGCGGAGTTTCTTCACGATCGCCCGGCCGCGGCGGTCGGCGTCGCGCCGGTCGCAGATGATCGACAGGGCGTCCACCTTCTTGCCGCCCACGAGGATGTCGAGGCGGACGAGGTCGGCGGGGAAGTAGCCCACCAACTCGTAGTCCATCGTGCCGTAGCCACGCGTCACGCTCTTGAGCTTGTCGTGCATGTCGTAGATCACCTCGGCCAGCGGCAGGTCGAAGGTGAGCATCGCCCGGGTGGGCGACAGGTATTCGGTCTTGAGATACGTGCCGCGCCGGTCGGTGCACAACTGCATGATCGGGCCGATGTGCTCGACCGGGATGAGGAAGTTGGTGCGCACCACCGGCTGGCGGAACTCCTCGATCTGGCCGGTGTCGGGCACGTCCTGCGGATTGGTGATCTCGATCGTCTCGCCGTCGGTCTTCTTGATCTGGTAGGTGACGTTGGGGGCGGTCTGCACGAGGTCGAGGTCGGCCTCCTGCTCCAGGCGCTGCTGGATGATCTCCATGTGCAACAGCCCGAGGAACCCGCAGCGGAAGCCGAAGCCGAGAGCCTCGGAGCTCTCCGGCTGGAACTCGAACGACGGGTCGTTGATCGCCAGCTTTTCCAGTGAATCGCGCAGCTCCTCGAAGTTCTCCCCCTCGGAGGGATAGAGGCCGCAGTACACCATCCGCTGCGGCGGCTTGTAGCCGGGCAGGGCGGGGGCGGCCTCGTCGCCGGGGATGGTCACCGTGTCGCCGATGTGGACCTGTTTCACGTCCTTGATGTTGCAGACGAGGTAGCCCACCTGGCCGGCGACGAGCTCGTCGCAGGCCCGGCGCTGGGGGACGAACTGCCCCAGTTCGAGCACGTCGTGGGTGACGCCGGTACGCAGGAAGCGGATCTTCTGCCCCTTGCGGATCGTCCCCTGCACGAGGCGCACGTAGGTGATCGCCCCGCGGTAGCTGTCGTAGTGGCTGTCGAAGATCATCGCCTGGAGTGCCGCGGCGGGATCGCCGGCCGGCGGCGGGATGCGCTCGATGATCGCCGCCAGGAGGTCGTCGATGCCGATGCCCGTCTTGGCGCTGGCGCGGATCACTTCGGAGGGGTCGATCGCCAGGCTCTGCTCCATCTCGGCGAGCACCTCGTCGACGCGGGCGTGGACGAGATCGACCTTGTTGATCACCGGGACGATGGCCAGGTTCTGGTTGATGGCGGCGTAGGCGTTGGCCACCGTCTGCGCCTCGACCCCCTGGAAGGCGTCGACGAGGAGCACCGCCCCCTCGCAGCAGGCGAGGCTCCGCGACACCTCGTAGTGGAAATCGACGTGGCCCGGGGTGTCGATGAGGTTCAATTCGTAGAGGCGGCCCTGGTGGCGGCATTCCATGCGCACGGCGCGGGCCTTGATCGTGATCCCGCGCTGCCGCTCCAGCTCCATGTCGTCGAGCATCTGTTCCTTGAGCTGGCGCTTCTCCACGGTGCCGGTCCGCTCCAGGAGCCGGTCGGCGAGCGTGCTCTTGCCGTGGTCGATGTGCGCGATGATGGAGAAGTTGCGGATGTGCTTGCAGTCGATGGCCATGGATGGATTGTACCGCGGATGGGTCAGGGGGCCCCGGGGCGGGAGAGGCGCTGGTGCTCGAGCCGGGCGATGCCCGCCGCACCGACGTAGCCGGCGTCGCCACCGAGGCGGGCGAAGCGGATCGCGGTCCGCTCGGCGAGGAGGGGAAAGGTGCGGCTTCTCACCTCGGCGCGGATCCGCTCGATGAACGCCTTGCCCACCGGGTGACCCTCGCCACCGAAGGTCATCGCCCCGCCGAGGAGCACGGCATCGGGGTCGACGGTGTGCATCAGCGTGACGATGCCGATCCCCAGCCAGCGAGCCACGTCGAGGATCAGGTCGAGGGCCACCGGGTCGCCGGCGGCCGCCTCGCGCGAGATCAGGATCGGGGTCAGCTCCGCACCGCCGGCCACCACCCGGGCGAGCGACCCGGTGGCGCCCGCGGCGAGCACGTCGCGGGCCCGCGTCTTGAGCGCGGTGGCGCTGCAGTAGGCCTCGAGGTGGCCCGGCTGGCCGCAGGGGCAGTGGCGCGCGTCGGCGGACGGATCGACGAGGTTGTGGCCGCATTCGGCGCCGTGGCTGTGGGCCCCTTCGAGGGGCACGCCGTCGATGACGATCCCGCCCCCCACGCCGGTGCCGAGGGTGAGGAGGACCGAGCTACCGAACTCTCTGGCCGAGCCGATCCAGAACTCGCCGTAGCCGGCGGCAGTGGCGTCGTTGGCAAAGCTCACGGGCAATCCGCAGGCACGCGACACCGCGTCGCGCACCGGGTAGCCGTCGAAGCGCGGGAGGTTTCCGGCCTTGATGATCGTGCCCGCTTTGAGGTCCTGCGGACCGGGCGTGCCCAGGCCCACGCGCGCGATCGTGTCGGGGGCGACGCCCGCCAGCCCGGCGACGGTGTGCACGGCCAGCCCCATCCGCCGGCAGACGTCGTCGGGACCGGCATCGACCTGCGTCGGCTCCGTGTGGAAGGCGAGCGTCTGCCCCACATCGTCGACGAGGCCGACTTTGATGTTCGTGCCCCCGAGATCGACGCCGGCGAACAGGGGGGGGTGGGCGGTGCTGGCCGGGATCCAGTCGGCACGGGTGGGCATGGGAGGCTCCGGAAAACGCCATGGCCCCGCCGGCACCACCGGCAGGGCCATGAATATACGTCGGCGGCCGGGCCACCCGTCGTGAGAACGGCTCAGCCCGCCTGGTGGCTGGATCAGCCGTCAGCCGGCAGCCGGCTCACCTCGACGGTGGGCGTGGGGCCGGTGCAGGCCTTCATGAACTCCACCAGGTCGGCCTTCTCCTCGGCCGTGAGCTTGAGGGGCCGGATCTTGTCGCTCAGGTGGGGATTGGGGTGGCCACCCTTGTCGTACCACTCCACCACCTCCTCGAGCGTGGCCAGCGACCCGTCGTGCATGTAGGGGGCGGAGAGGGCGGCGTTGCGGACGGTCGGGGTTTTGAAGGCCCCCTTGTCCTTCTCGTCCTTGGAGATCGCGTAGCGCCCGAGATCGGGCTCCGCCTTGTCCATGCCGATGCCGATGTTGTGGTACTTCTCGTCGGCGAGGTTGGCACCGACGTGGCAGGCGGTGCAGTTGCCCTTCTCGGTGAAGAAGATCTCCCGGCCACGCCGCGCCGACTCGCTCATGGGGTGGGCCGCGGCGGCCTCCTTGGCGGCGGCGAACTGCTTGGCGAGGTCGGGGTCGTCGGCGATGTCGTCGGCGTCGAGGGCGGCGAAGGGACGGAGCTGCTCGCCGAAGTCATACGCCGAGGGGGCGGTGACCAGCACCCGCTCGAAGGCGGCGATCGCCTGGCCGACGCGGTCGATCGACACCTCGCCGAAGATCGCCTCGAACTGCCGCTTGTAGACCGGCATGGAGTCGAGCCGCTTCACGACCCCCTCGTGGGTGAAGCCCATCTCGGTCGGATTGGCGATCGGGCCCACCGCCTGGGCCTCGAGGGAATCGACGCGCCCGTCCCAGAACTGCTTGCCGGAGAGGATCCGGTTGAACGACACCGGTGAGTTGCGGCCACCCTTCTGGCCGCGGATGCCGACGCCGGTCTGCGTGTGGGCCGAATACCCTTCGGCGGGGTTGTGGCAACTGGCGCAGCTCACCGTGGAGTCGGCCGAGAGGCGCGGATCGAAGTAGAGTTGGCGGCCGAGCTCGATCTTCGCCCGGGTGAGGGGATTGCCCTCGAGCCCCGTGATCTGTGCCGCCCCCTGGGAGAGGCCCAGCGGAAGCACTGGCTGGAGGATCGCGGAGTTCTTCGGATCGGCCAACCACGCCTCGATCTGCTCGAGGGTGATCGGGCCGCTGCCGGGCACGCCGGAAGTGAGCGATGGATCGCCGAGGAGGACCTCTTCCAGCGCCGCGGGTGCCGGCGCTCCTGGATTGGCCACGTTGTCAGTGGCGACGGCCGGCGCGGCGACAGGCTCGGCAGCCGCCGACGTCGCAGCAACCGGCGTGGTCGGAGCGGCCGGCGCGGTCGGAGCAGCCGCAGTGGCGGTCGCTGGCAGCGTGAGGTCCCGGCCGGCGGCGGCGATCGCCTGGTCGGCCTGCGCCTTGGCCGCGTCGGCGGCCTGCTTGCCTGGATCGACCGCCTGAGTGGCCGGGGCAGCGGCAGGCTCCGGTTTCACTTCGATCGACTCCACGACCGTCACCGCGCGGGTGCCGGGGGGCTTGGTGGCCGGCTGGCAGCCGGGCAGGAGGATGCTGGCGGCGACGACCGCCGGGAGGGCGATCACGGGCAGGAGACGAAAGCGGGAATGGATCACGGTGGGCCTCACGGGGCAGGACGACCGGCAGCCCATCGGCTGGCTGCCTTCGGATCACGAAGTCGAAGCGACAGGAAATCTCGAGCCGGTTACCGGCGACATTCTATTCACCAAACTAGGGCTGGCGAGCGAGACCGGGAAGCCGGGAACGAACAGCCCCCGGCAAACCGCGGGCGTCACTCGTCGAACAGGTCGGCGGTTGCCAGCCATTCGAGCTCCCCCGGTTGCCCGGGACCGTCGTCGAGGCGGATCGACGCCACCGCCCCCTTGGGCATGCGGATCGCCGCCGCCCCGTCGCCGATCGACAGGGCGACCAGCCGGCCCACGCAGGGGGCATGACCCACCCAGGCCACGCGGCCGGCATCGCCATGGATCGTCCAGTCGACCAGCGCCTGCCAGTCGGAGCCGGGGGCGAGGGCGTCGACCACCTCGATGCGCGGTTCCCCGCCGACATGTGCGGCGAGGATCTCCGCCGTCTCCCGGGCCCGCACCAGCGGGCTGGTGGCGATGAGGTCGATCCCCAGCCCGCCGGTCACCAGCCGGTCGATGAACCGCGCGAAGCGGCGCCGTCCCTTGCGGGTCAGCGGCCGCGAGAAGTCATCGCCCGTGGCCGTGATCTCCTCGGCCCAGGCGTGACGGATGATCGACAGGTGGGTGGTGATGGTGGGCATGGTGGGTGGGTCGCCGGGGGAATCGCTTCGATTGTCACGCCCCGGACCGTGTCTCGCAAACCGCGCTCAAGCCCGACGCCAGATGGCATCGTCCGGCAGCCCCGTCCTCCCCACGGTCGCCGCAGCCTCGCGCCACCAGCGCCGTGCATCGAGGGGATAGCCCGCCGTGGGGACGAGGCCAGGCTCGGCCGCCGACCAGTGGGCGTTGAAGGCGGCCATCGCCAGTTCGCGGACGTATTTGGCGGTCATGCTCGCCAGGGCCACCGGCACCCGGGCCTCGCCGCCGACGGTGAACTCGATCGCGCAGCGGTCGCCCGGGAGGTGGTAGCGGCTCACGGCGGCGGTCTCCACGACCGTCTGCACCAGCGCCGCGCCGAAATGCCGGCCCACGAGCGCCGCGTAGGCCTTGCGCCCCCCGTGGCGGTCGCACCAGATTTCAGTCCGCGTGCCGGGCGCCTCGGCGCGGAGCGTCGCCGCCAAATCGAGCGTGGTCCGGGAGAGGATATCCGACTTGTTCCGCTGGCCAGGAGCGCGTTGAACGCGGCCGGCTGGACGACCCGGCAGCGGATCGCCACCAGCCGCAGGCCGTGGCGCGGCAGCACGTCGGCCACGGCTTCCCGGAGCCGCTCGAGTGCCAACGCCTCCGCTGCCACCGGCAGGGGCGTGACGAGGAACCGTGGCCACTCCGGCGGGGCGGGTGGGTCGACGGCGATGGCCAGGCGGTCGGCCAGCGCCCGGCCGTCGGCGGGGCAGTCCACAAGGGCCGCGAGGACACCCGTTTCCAGTGGGCCCAGGCCGCCGGCCGGCTGGTAGATCCGCTTGGAGTCGGCCCACGGCGCGGCGCCGCATGCCGCCGCCAGCGCGGCGGTGGCACGGTCGAAGCGCGGCGCGGGGTCGGTGGTGCCAGCGTCGGGAGCGTCATCATCGGCGGCATGCCAGGCCGTGGCGGCCACGACCAGCGGCCCGAGATTGGGACCGTAACCCGCCTCGTCGGTGCCGATGACGAGCGTCATGCGGGAGCCGCGGTGGGATGCTGCCGGCAGTATTCGTAGATGGCGATCGCCGCCGAGGTGGCGGCATTCAGGCTGTGGGGCAGACCGGCCATGGGAATCTCCGCCACGCGGTCGAGGCGGGCGAGCACGTCCTCCTCGAGGCCGAGCCGCTCGTTGCCCACCACGAGCACCGTCCGGGGCACGAAGCGGAAGTCGAAGAGCCGTTCCGAGCCGGTGGTCTGTTCGAGGCCGACGAGTTGCCACCCCTCGTCGCGGAGCCGGTCGAGCACCGGGGGGAGGGAGCGGCGGATCTCCACGGCCACCTGCTCGGCCCCGTCGCGGGCGATGCGCGGGTCGAGCCCCGCCGCGCCGCAGGCGATCACGCGGCGGATGCCGAAACACCCGCAGGTCCGTACGATGTGCGACAGGTTCACATGGCTGCGCATCGCCGCGCACGCCACCACCAGTTCGCGGGGCGCCGCGAGCATTTCGGGAGGACGGTGACGGATGTGCGCGAAGCGGGACATGGGCGACGTGGCCGCGGCGTCGTGGCACCAAGGAGCGCGGGGGGCGGGGAGATGGTTCCCATTGTGCCGCCGCGCGGCGGCGCGCGTGAGCCCGGGCGGCGCGGTCGTGGCGTGGGGCGTGGCGCTGGCGATCCTGGTATGCCTGCCCGGGGCCGCGGCCCAACCGGCCGCTCCCGCCCGGGCGACCGCCGCCAAGCCGAGCCTCGCCGCGGTCGACCATGCCGGCCTCATGGCAGCGGTGGCCCGGCACAAAGGGAAGGTCGTGATCCTCGACTGCTGGAGCACCTCCTGCCCGCCGTGCGTGAAGGAGTTTCCGCGCCTCGTCGCCCTCCAGGACCGCTACGGCGACAAGGTGGTGTGCATGTCGGTGTCGCTCGACTTCGAGGGGCTCGACCCGGTCGACACGCTCGTCACCCCGGTGCTCCGCTTCCTCCAGGATGTGCAAGCGGGGGGCGTGGTCAACCTCATCGCCACCGAGGAGGCCGACACGATGTACAAGAAGCTCGAGCTCGACAGCGTGCCGGCGGTGTACGTGTGGAAGGCCGACGGCACCCTCGCCCGGCGCTTCGACGAGGGGGACGCCAAGGCCCGCCTCGGGCGGCCGTTCACCTACGACGACGTCGAGGCGGAGGTGAAGGCCCTCCTGGCGAAATGAGGGGAGCCCGGCCCGGGCTGCGGCAGGAGCCTTTCGCCGTTGCCCGGGCCCGCCGCGCGCCGTAGCCTGACCGGGGTGGTTCCCAACCTGCGGAGGCCGTGCCCGTGACGACGTCGAGCCTGCTCCCGGCCCCGGTGAGTGACGGACCCCGCCCGGGCGACATCGTCCGCAACCCGCTCGTCTTCCACCGCGACACGGTCGAGGCGATCGTCATCGCCTTCACGCTGGCGCTGCTCTTCCGGGCCTTCGAGGCGGAGGCCTTCGTCATCCCCACCGGGTCGATGGCCCCGACGCTGATGGGCCGGCACAAGGACCTCGTCTGCGACGCCTGCGGCGAGTCGTTCCGCGTCGGCTGCAGCGCCGAGGAGGACGAACAGTCGCAGGAGTTCCGCGCCCAGCTCGGCCGGCTGGAGGGGGAGGCCGACGCCCTCCGCGCCGCCGCGGGTCGGGGGGGCGACGGTGCCGACGTCCGGGCCGCCGCACGGCGCCTCGAGGCGCTCGAGGCCCGGGGGGGCCAACTCGACCAGCTCCGCACGCGCCTGGCGCGGAAGCTCGTCTCCGCCGCCCGCTGCGGCAACTGCGGGCGCGTCATGCAACTGGTGGAGGACACGCCGCAGGGGGTGGCCTACGATCCGCGCTATCCCTCCTACAACGGCGACCGCGTCCTCGTCGACAAGTTCTCCTACGACTTCCGCGCGCCGCAGCGCTTCGACGTGGTGGTCTTCAAGTACCCTGAGGATGCGAAGATCAACTACATCAAGCGCCTCGTGGGGCTGCCGGGCGAGACGGTGTCGATCGTCGGCGGCGACATCTGGACCAGCCGCGACGGCCAGGCGCCGCAGATCGCGCGGAAGCCCCCGGAGAAGCTCCGCGCCATGCTCCAGTGTGTCCATGACTCGCGCCACGAGGCGGCGCTGCTGCGCGAGGCGGGTTGGCCCGCGCGCTGGACCGACTGGGCCGCGCCGGGCAGCGCCCCCGGCTGGACGGCCGAAGGCGGTGCCTTCACCACCAGCGCCCCCTCGGCCACGCTCCGCTACCGGCACCTGGTGCCCTCCACCGACGACTGGAAGGGGGCGCAGCAGCACACGGCGCTGGCGGGCGCCGCGCGGCCCGGGCTGATCGACGACTTCCAGCCCTACAACGCCGTGGGTACCCGGCCGCACTGGGTGGGCGACCTGGCGGTGGAGCTGCGCCTGGTGAGCCGGGGCGACGCGGGGAGCGTGAGCCTCGATCTGGTCGAGGCGGGTGCCGTGCACCGCTGCACGATCGACCTGGCGACCGGTCTGGCGGAGCTCACCCTGCCGGGCGCGGGCGCGGAGCCGGTGCGGGCCCCGACCCCGGTGCGCGGCCGGGGGAGCTGGCGGCTGCTGCTGGCCAACGTCGACGACGAGGTGACGCTCTGTGTGGGCAACCGCCGCATCACCTTCGACGGTCCGACGCGCTGGAACGTGCCGATCGACAACGCGGAGGTGGTGCGCCCCGACGAGAGCCCGCGCGAGCCGGGCGACGACCGTCCCGGCGACCTGGCACCGGTGGGGATCACCGCCACGGGGGCCGACGTCACCGTGGCCGAGATGCGCGTCCTCCGCGACCTGTTCTACATCGGGGCCCGGGAGTATCTCCCGCACACCGGCGGCTTCACGGAGGGGCGCCGTCTCGACTTCCCGCTCGAGGCCGACCAGTTCTTCGTCCTCGGCGACAACTCCGCCGCGAGCAAGGACAGCCGGCTGTGGATCGAGGGGCACCACGTCGATCGCCACCTCCTCGTGGGGCGGGCCCTGGCGGTGTTCTGGCCGCACGCGGTCGCGCCCTCGTGGGCGGTGCCGATCAGGCTCGGCGGCCTGGAGCTGCGTCTCCCGTCGTGGCCGAACTTCGGGCGGATGCGCTGGGTGCGGTAGTCGGCCGTGGCCACACAGCCGGCTGCACCTCAGGGACGAGGTGGCGGGAGCGCAGCTCCCGATCCGGCCACCCGATGCCGAGCGGGCGTCGATGGGGCTGATCGCAGACCAGCCCGTGCCCGCGACGGTTGACAGTGAATGAACACAAGTATAGATATCGAGTGGTAGCGCGACGGCCGTCGGGAGTGATCGCGGACCCCGACCGGGAGCAGGCGTCATGGCGAGTGTGATTTTCGAGGAACGGGTGGCGGTGCCGCTGGGGCTCACGGGGCTCGCCGACTTCCGGCGCTGGGCGCAGTCGCCGGAGTTTCCGTCGGTGGGCCGCATCGACTTTCTGGCGGGCACCATCGAGGTCGACATGTCCCCGGAAGACATCTTCTGTCACGGGGTCCTGAAGGCGGAGGTGGCGGCCGTGCTGCAGCGGCGGATCAAGCGCCACGCGCTGGGACTGCTCCTCATCGACTCGACACGTGTCGTCTGCGAGCGGGCCGATCTTTCCGTCGAGCCCGACATCGTGTTCGTGGCGCACACGTCGCTCCGCGAAGACCGGGTTCGGCTGGTGCCGAAGGCGACGGGCGAACCAGGCAGGTTCGTGGAGATCGACGGTCCCCCCGACCTCGTGGTCGAGATCGTCAGCGACACGTCGGTGGAGAAAGACACGGTGCGGCTGCCGCGGGCCTATCACGCGGCTGGCGTGCGGGAATTCTGGCTGTTCGACGCCCGCCGCCGGCCGGCCACGTTCCTGATCCACGCGTGGACCCCCTCGGGCTTCGTGCCCGTCGGCAGCGCCGGGGGCCGGCAGTGGTCGGAGTCGCTCGGCTGCGGCTACCGCCTCGAGAGCCGCGAAAACGCCCTGGGCGGTCAGGACTTCGACCTCATCGAAGACGGGGCTGTTTAGCTGGCCGTGAAAACGCCTTGGGCGGTCAGGACTTCGACCTCATCGAGAATGGGCTGCGTAGCTGGCCATGGAAAAAGTCCTCCGGACGTTTTTCCACGGATAAAAACCGGCGGTTTTCACGGGTGCCATGCACCCGGCACGTCATCCCTGCCGTGCAGCAGGCTGTTGATCCACAGCCTGCCAGTCGGGCGGCGGGTCGATCAGCCGCATCACGTCATCGCTGCCCTCTCCTCCAAAGGTCTGCCGCGACGATCGGCTGAACGCCTCAGGCCCCCTTGGCCTGCAGCCGCCGCCGCTCGACGAGGCCCAGGGCACCGGTGACAAGGGCCAGCACCGAGCCCATGCCGGCGGGGTCGATCTCGGGCACGCCTGTGGAAACCGCACGCACCTGAAGCGCGTTGATCTGCGGAGCCACGTTGCCGTACACCGCGATGTTTTGCGTGGCGGCGTTCGCAAGGAAGGTGCCGACGACGAATTGTCCCGGGCTGCCACCGGCGTTGGCCTGGTTGAAATCGAGCTGCGCGGTGCCGTCCAAGAGGGTGTATCGGTCCCAAACAGCGGAAATATTCCGAGCATCACTCGCCCAAATCTGAACCAGATACGACTGGCCCGATGTGAGGCCGCCGATCGTGTAGGTGGAGGTTTCCTCATGATCGGCATAGACAGCGCCCGCCAGGATACTCTGATAGCCTGCCGAAAGAGCCGAGAAAGGCGCCGAGGTGCTCCCATAAGCGCTGTTGTTGACATGGACGTAGTAACCCACGCCCTGAAAGACGTCGTTGCCTTGCTGCTGCGCGTTGTATCCGATGCCGTTGTAATTCAGACCGACCCAGTTGTTGGTGAAGGTCACGCCGTTGACCGTGCCGGTGCCACCGGAATACGCATGCAGCAAGCTGCCGGTCGTCACGACATCCGAATCGCCCGTGACGTTCTGGACAATGCCCCACGTGATCGTGCCGGCCTGTGCGAACGAAGCCACTGCGATACACGCCACCATGGTCGAAACACAGACGAACCGATTCATCAGAAATCTCCTTGAAAAGAGAACGTCGACAAACGAAGGCCGTTCGAAACCCAAACCGGGTCTTTCCAGACGCCCGCTCGCAACTTCGAGGCCGCTGCACTTCGGTAGCCATCGGCGGGCGGCGCGGACCATGCAGCACCGGCCACCGGTCTTGGTCGGGTGGCCGCCGTGGGAGGGCGTCTCCCGGGCGTTCCGCGGATCACGCGCGGTGAACCAGCGGGCCGGGCGGCGCCGGCACTTGTCGCCGTCAGGGCGACAACGCGCTCCGCGCGCCACAGTCCAGTGCTCGAGCCAAAAGCGTGCATCGGAGGTTGTTCGTGAAACAGGGTGTGCCTGAGCACGCACCCGCCACGACGAACCACCGGCCGCAGACGCAATCCCCGCGCGGGATTCCCCGGGGCGACTCACCCGGGAAAACCCAAGCACCACCGGCAGAAGCCACGGGAAAGACCTGCGCGTGCAGGTCATCCCGGGCGGACAGGCCGGTCAGATTGCCGTCGGCAGCCGAGGCCAGCGCGACGGGTGGGTGCTTGCAGGAGCGGTTCCAGGAATACGTACTGGGTGTCGGATGACGACCGACACAATGCGTTCCTGAGATAAATTCCCCCTTTCTCAGGAAATCCTTACAGCGACCCACGAGAAATTGTTTCCGTGCCGTAAACACTCACTGGCCAATGGCTTGCGTTGATTTGGCCGCGGAGGCCCCGCCGGTTTCTCGTCGGAGCCAAGCGTCACGGATGCCGCCGCGAGCTGCCCGTGGAGAGAGTGCCTCCGTGGCCTTTGTCCCCGTGAAAACCTCAGGTTTTCGCGGGAGCCGCGCTCCCGGCACCTCATCCCTGACGTGCAGCAGGCTGTTTGTCCACAGCCTGCGAGGATCGAGTTTTCACCGGCCGAAGCCCGCGGCCGACTGCGCTTGCCCTGCCAGGCCGCCTTCGGGCGGATGCGCTGGGTGCGGTAGTCCACGGCCCGGCCCGCGTGGAAGGCCCACCGTCAGTCCGTGGGGGATGGTCGCGGACCGTCGTGCCGCTGGTGGAAATGATCGAAGTCCGCGTGCCCGCCTTCCGCTGCCGAAGAGCAGTTGTAGGAAAACAGGCCGACCTTGGTTCCCTCGTACCAGGCGGTGCGATAGGGATGGTCATGGTCTCCCAGCGCCGTGTAATGCTCGCCGTCGAAGCTGTACGACATCGTCCCTTTGTAGTGCCGATGTTCCAGCTTGAGCCAGATGACATCCCCTTCGAGTTCGGGGCCTTCGGTGCACGTGCCGGGTCCGGCCGTGGCGGTGCCGGTGGCGAACCGGAGGCGCTTGGTGCCACCCTCGCGGACCACTCCGATCCAGGTGAAGTCGTCGATCATCGTGCACAGACCGGCACGTTGGCCATCGATCATGTGCGTGGTGTCGAGTTTCGTGACGATGTCGGATTCGGCTCCGTAGAGGCGCTGGACGAGCGTGTTGGAGGCGAAGAGAAGATGGTCTTCACGCGGGATGACCTTGGTGCGGCCGAATTGGGAAACACACCCCTGCGTGTCGAGATGCCGTGCCGTCAAACGGAGGTGCCCCGGTCGCGCGGTGAGTGACCACCGTGAGTCGTCGGGGTCGTGGTTCCAGGCCCACTGACCACCGAGGATGGGCGTGGCAAACTCGTCGGAGGGTTCCGCGGCGTTGATCGGTTGGGCGGGCAGCGGGGGCTTGGGGAAGGGCGCGAGCAGGCCCACCGGTTCCCCGATGCCATCCCCGTCGGTGTCAACGCCGATCCACGGCCAGCCGTCCGCGGACCAGCCCGCAGGCTCCAGGTACAGGCGGCGGCCATGGGCGGCGAAGAGGTTGTAATCGTGGTGCACGAACGCCCACTGGTCGTCACGGACCTCGACGAGCGATCCTTGCGCGGCCGCGATGTCGGCGGAGCCGGCATGGAACACCTTCCGACCTTCGTAAGGCCCGTGGAGCGACCGGGAGCGATAGACATACTGGGCCTTGTCCTGGTTCTTGCCGGTGGCGGCCACGGAGATGTAGTAGAAGCCGCCGCGCTTGAACACCTGTGGCCCCTTCGGCCGGATGTCATCGATCACGACCGTACCCTGATCCACGATGGCATCGAAGGAGTCGTTCAGACGGTGGATGCGCAGCGGCCCCGGATTGCCGACCAGGAACAGGTAGCCAGTGCCATCCTCGTCCCAGAATGGACACGGGTCTTCGAAGTCGCCCACGATCGCGTCCGCAAGCCTCACTCCAGGGGCCCAGCGGTGCGGTGGCCCTGCAGACGAAGCCCCGGTATCGCGTGCTCCAGTTGAACATGTAGTACGTGCCACCGAAGAACCCCACCTCCCCATCCTGGGATCCAGCCGAGCACGCCTTGCCGGGGAACGTGAAGTCGGCGTGGAGACCACCGAGTCGCGAGAAGATGCGACCGGCGTGGGTCCAGTTCACCAGATCCTTCGACACCAGCAACGGCATTCCCATGAAGTGGTGTGAGGCGCAGGTCAGGTAGAAGGTTTCGCCCGCCTTGAACACGCACGGGTTGTTGAAATCCGCCCACACGACGGGATTGCGGTACGTACCGTCACCCTGGTCGCCCCAGGCGGGAATGGTGCCCACCTCGGCAGCGTGCAGCGCGGTGAGGGTGGACAGCACCAGCGCGATGACGATGGGGTGCCAATGGGAGCGGCGGGCGCTGCGCATGACAGGTTCCACGGGGCCGATTGGCAGGGCACGATTTCCTGATGCTACCCGGTCACTGCCGCCTCCCGGATGGTCGCGGCCGGCCCCCCGGTGGCAGCGGTCGACCCCCGCCAACTGCGATTGCCCTTCCGGCCCGACTTCGGGAGGATGCGACGTGTGCGACGGCGGGGCGGAGGCCCCGCGGCGGCGCCTACGAGGGAGCGACGATGCCGCTGCTTTCGGTCCACGGACTGGTGAAGACCTACGGCCGCCGCCGCGTGGTGGACGGGGTCGATTTCCACGTCGGGGCCGGCGAGATCGTCGGCCTCCTCGGCCCCAACGGCGCCGGCAAGACGACCAGCTTCCGCATGACCTGCGGGATGGTGATCCCCGACTCCGGCCGCGTCCTCCTCGACGATCACGACATCACGCGCTGGCCGATGGCGAAGCGCGCCCGGGACGGCGGCATGGGCTACCTCGCCCAGGAGCAGAGCGTGTTCCGCAAGCTCACCGTCGAGCAGAACCTGCTGGCGATCATGGAGCTGGTGGGGATGGGGCGCGCGGAGCGGCGGCGGCGCTGCGAGGAACTGCTCGTGCAGTTCGACATCACGAAGATCCGCAAGTCACGCGCCCACTACATCTCCGGCGGCGAGAAGCGGCGCCTGGAGATCGCCCGCTGCCTGGTGACCGAACCGCGGATCATCCTCTTGGACGAGCCGTTCACGGGCATCGATCCGGTGACGATCCACTCGATCCAAAAAATCATCGTCGGCCTCCGCGACGGGGGGATTTCCATCCTCATCACCGACCACCGCGAGCGCGAGACGCTGGCGATCACCGACCGCAGCTACGTGATCCGGGCCGGCAAGGTGCTCTGCCACGGCACGGCGCAGGAGGTCCTCTCCAACCCCGACGCCCGGAAGTTCTACTTCGGCGAGGCGCCGGTCGACGTGCCGCCGGCGGTCGAGGCGGCGTAGTGCGGGGCAGGCCGCCGGAGCGGCCGCGGAAAGCCAGCCTGTCCGAGCACCCGGCGCCGGTCATGCGGTCCGGCGGCGGCGACGCATGTAGACCGTGCCGGTCACCAGCGCACTTGCCACCAGCAGTGCCGTCGATGGCTCGGGCACGGCGACGAGTTTCACGCTGCCGCCGCCCCCCTCGTTGAGGACGATCGCGATATCCCAGGACTGCGGCCCGGCCGTACCGGTGATCGTCGGGAGATTGCCGAGTGCCAAGCCGTTGTTGACGATCGAGCCGGTGAACGTGAACAGCGTCCAGGCGATCGGGTCGCGGATCGTGGCGTTGGTCGTCCAGTTCGACACCGCCGTCGGATCGGGCACGTTGAGCGTGCCGTCGAGGACGAGGTTGCCGTTGACGATCACCAGGTCGTTGATCCCGCCGCCGGTGGTCTGATTGGTCTCCGCGAGATCGAAATTGAGGACCGATCCGGCCGACAGGCCGAGGTCACCGGTGATCGACAGCGTGCCCGGCCCACCGCCCGGAGCGAGCGTGCCGTTCAGGAGAACGTTGCCATTGATCGCGCCAGTCCCGGTCAACGTCGCGCCGCTGCCGATCGTCACGCCGGTCGTGGTGAGCGTACCGCGCACCTCGAGCGAAGCGCCGCTCCCCACGGTCACCGGCCCGGCACCCAGCGACGTGGTCGGGGCCACCTCGAGGATCCCGCCGCTGATGCCGACCGTTCCGGTGAAGCCCGTGTTCAGGGCCGCGCCGGTGAGTGTCAGCCTGCCGGCGCCGGTCTTCTCGAACAGCCCCGTGCCGTCGATGTCGCCGGCGAACGTGCCGTCGGTGGTTTGGTTGAACTCGAGCGCGGCGTTGGTCGTGATCGTTCCTCGGAGGCTCGTCGTGGTGCCGATCAGCCGTCCGGCCTGGACCGTGGTGGCGCCAGTGTAGGTGTTGGCACCGGAGAGGCGCCATGTGCCCGAGCCGTTTTTGACCAGCGACACCGGCAGGTCCGCGGCGTCGGCGATCACGGCCGCGAGCGTGTTGTTGCCGGTATTGGAGCCGGTCAGTGTCAGCACCCGCGTGGCGAGCGCGGCTGGGGGAGTGAAGGTCAGGGTTTGGGCGCCGGCGAGGTTGGTGCCGTTGGCGCTCAAGCGCACGAAATTTACGCCGACTTCGATGACCGTCGTGCCGGCCGGAATTCCCGCTCCCGACGCGGTCACTGTCGAGCCGACGACGACCTGTGCCGCCTGCGACGTCGTGAGTCCGACGACACCCGCATTCGCGACCAGCGTGCTCGAAAACGCCACCGTGCCAGCGCCTTGGCCGATCGTGCCGGTGTTGGCCAGTACCAGCGCCCCGGAACCGGACGCATCGATCGTGCCCCCCGAGCCCTGCATCGTGAACAACCGGTCGGTCGATTCACCGGCGCCGGTGTAGCGCAGCACGCCGGTGTTACCGACGGCGTTGCCGGTGAGCACGAGGTAACCCGCCGCCGCAGGCGCTTGGCCGATGTTCCCTGTCGTCCCGCCGTTGCCGATCGTCGCGGCCGATCTGACCGCTGTAGGTGTTCACCCCGGCGAGCGTCATCGACCCGGGGCCGTGCTTGATCAACCCGCCGCCGTTGATCGTGCCGTTGAGCGTCACGGGAGCCGACGTGCTCTCGACGGAAACCACCGAATTGTTGTTCGCGGCTGAATTGAGGAACATGCCGCCGTTGAGGGTGAGCGGCTGCGAGCCTCCGAACCGGGCGAAGCCGTTGGTGAGGATGACGTCGTTGGCGAAGGCGGCGGCCCGCTGCCCGCCGTCACGATGAGCCCCGTCCCGGTGACCGGCTGGGTCGTGCTGGTCGTGCTGTGGAAGTAGATCGGTCCGGTGCCGAAGGCGGTGGAACTGCGCGCGTCCCACGTTTCGGTGAACACCTGGAAAGTGTTGCCCGAGCCCCCGGTGAAGGTCGACGTGCCGACCAGGGTCGAGCCGGAGTAGCTGTTGTTGCCGGCGAGGACGCTGTAGGCGCCGAAATTCGCGCGCAGGCCCCCGGAGCCGGAGATGTTGCCGTTGATGCGGACCGCCTCGGCCTCGATGTCATTGCCTTCGAGAGAAAGAAAACGGGCCAGACTCTCTGGCGAAGACGCGTTGAGCGTGACGTTGCCGTTGATCGTCAGCGAGTCGTTGCCGGCGCCCACCGTTCCGATCGCGGTCGCCTGCGCGCCGCCGAGTTTGACGACGATGTCGCGGTCGATCGTGAGGTTGCCGCTGGTGTAGAGCCGGGTGGAAATGCCCGCGGTGTTGTTGGTCGAGAGGATCGTGATCGGCGACGTGTCCTGGCCGAAGGGGCTCGGCGCGCTGCCGTCGGCCGTGACGACGCCGCCGGGGACCGTGGTCTGGCCGAGGGTCAACGTCGTCGGACCGGTGTAGGTGTTGGTAGCGGAGAGGGTGAGGGTGTTGACTCCCGCCTTGGTGAGGCCGTTCACGCCCGAGATCGGTCCGTTGATCGTCAGCGCGGCGCTCGCGTAGATCACCCCCTCGGCAGTGCCGAAGGCGACCGGGGCGCTGATCGTCGACGACGCGGTGCCGAGAATCGCCCCGCTGGTGACCGTCAGCACGTCGGCGGCAGCGCCGCTGACGGTCACGCTGCTGCCCAGCCGCAGCGCATTGACAGTCTGCCCGCCAGGATTCACAGCCACCGTGCCGCCGGCGTTGAGCGAGACGTTTTCATTCGCCGCCGCGAGGGCGAGGTTGGTGGCGTAGCCGCTCACCGTGTCGACGGGGATCAACCGCGTCGACGCGGCATCCCAGGTCACGAACGACATTCCCGTGCCGGTGGTGGTGTTGTTGAGGATGCTGTTGACCATCCAGGGCACGATCGAGGCGGTGGTCGTGTTCGCCGCGCCGCCGCCGCCGATCGGCTTGCCCGGCGAGGCGGTGACGAGCACGTTACCGACGCCAGCCCCCGGCGCGGCACCGCTCACCCCGCGGGTGAAGAGGGTCGCGCGGTCCTCGCGGACGAGGCTCGAGAAGGTCAGGTTCGCCTGCTGGGCGGCATTGGGCGACATCGTGATCGTCGTGGCGCCGCTCTTCAGGGTCAGCGCGCCTGCCGACTCGTTGCTCGCCGCCGAGGCGTTGCCCTGGTAGACGAGCGTTCCCCCGAACGATGCGATCGAGCGGCCATTGAGCCGGTTGGCGACGTTCGTGGTGCCGTTGGCGAGCGTGAATGTGCCGCCGTTTTCGATCCCGGCCGTCCCCCCCAGGGCGGTCGTGGCGCCGAGCGTGAGCGAGCTGCCGTCGACGCGCAGACCACCAGTGAATCCCGACACGTTGCCGCTGAGCGTCGTGGACGCGTTCCCGACCTGCACCGTGAGCGTGCCGGCACCGGAGAGGGTGCCGCTGAGCGTCGAGGCGGCGAAATTGCGGATCGTACCGCCGCCGGCTTTGACGACGACCGGCCGGGCGCTGGTCAAGGCGTTGGTGACGATTCCCAGCGTGCCGCCGTCGAACTCGATCGCGTTGGCGGTGTTGCCCAGCGCCGTGTTCTGCCCGGCGGCCGTCGCGGCCGTCAGCCACAGGGCCCCTTGGTTGATACGCACCGGTCCCACGAACGTGTTGGCGCCGCTGAGTGCGGCGTTGCCGCTCCCCGTCTTCACGAGGGCGCCGTTGCCGGAAATGACTGCCGAGATGCCGTTGACGGTGTTGTAGAACGAGCTCGCGGACGAGATCTGAGACTTGACGCTGTTGACCGTGAGGCCGCCACCCCCCATCACGATCCCGCCACCGCCGCTGCCCGCGATCGAGACACTAAAGCCCTGGTCGAAGACGATCTGGCCGAGTGTGCGCGAGGTGGTGTCGATCGTGCAGGTGATGTTATTGGCTTGCCCCAGGGCGTTGTTGAACGTCGCCGTTCCGCCCCCATCGGGGATCGCGCCGCCGAGCCAGTTGCCGGACGAGCTCCAGTTTCCGCTGCCGGGAGCTGCCCACGTTCCGCTCACTTGAGCCGGGGCGCGGGCTACGAGGACGATGCTGATCAGCGCGGCCAAGCCGCAGGCGCACGAACCGGACCAAGGGGTCGAGCGACGATGAGCCATGATCGGATCCTTCCGAGTCAAGGGGAAGAGAGGACGGCATTCCGGCGGCCGAGGGCGCGGCGCAGCGCACAGACGGCGACCGTCGACGAGGAACAGAGGCATGGCACATCGCGATCGATACCGTCGCCGGCGACGGCGCACCGTGCGGGCCAGTGGTGCCGGGACTCCGCCCCCGCGCACGCTGGCGTTCCGGTGACACCGCAGCCACCCCGACGAGTCGTCGCGCGCCGCCCCGCGCTTCTCACGCCCGCCGAGGGGAGTCGTCGCCACACGCGCGGCAGACCGCCTGCGTTGCCGGACGCGCCCGAGACCGGGAGCGCGGCGAGACTCCGAAACCGAACCGATCCGTTCACGCTCCCACGGCAGACTCCCCGAGGAATCGGTGCCGCACGCCGCATCCAGCGCTGCCCGGAGCGGGGGCGACACGGGGCCCCCGCCGGCTGCGCGCACGACCGCAAACGGGAAGGTGCGCGAGCGAACGAAAAAGCCCCGCACCGACGCTGTGCAAACGCCACGCCATTCAGTGCTCTCAGTTTCGTCACGTGTGTGGAACACGTGACTGACAGCAGAGTTAGCGTTTCATGACACCAGCAATGGCGACTTCGGGCTCGCGGGATGCCGTTTCATCCATGGAGCGAATCGACCCAGGTGGTCCCGTTCCGTGGGGCGGATCGCTCCACAGGAGGGGTATCGGGACCCCGCCCTCACCCGAACACCTTTCCCCGCCAGAGTAGCCGGAGGAAGTCCCGCACCGGCAGCACGCGGGCGGGCGGATACTCCGCCTCGCGGGCGCCGAGGTAGACGCCGAAACACCGCACCGGCCGGGGCCGCAGTTCCTCCGTCAGCCGGGCCAGCCCGCGGCCATGCTGCGGTCGCCACGACGTGGCCGCCTTCACCTCGATCGCCGTGTAGCCCCGGGCCGTCTCGCAGAAGAAGTCCACTTCCACGCCGTCGGGGGTGCGCCAAAAGGTGAGCGGATAGCCGAGGCCGCTGTAGTCGAGAAAGGCCGCCAGTTCGTTGCGCACGAGCGTCTCGAGGAGCACGCCCCGTTCCTCGGGCGCGGTTGGGTACGGCAGCCGTCCGGAGAGCGCCCGGGCGACGCCGCCGTCGAAGAGGAAAAACTTCGGGTGGGCGACCTGCTTCGTGGACCGCTTCAGCTTCCAGGCGGGAAGCCAGGAGCCGAGGAGCGTGTCCACCAGGATCTCGAACCAATTCTGCACCGATTGCCGCGTCACGCCGGCGTCGCGGGCAATGCCGGCGACGTTGGTCACCTG
>RFRL01000059.1 GCA_009924545.1 Planctomycetia bacterium
CCGGAGCGGGCGGTGGTCCTCGAGGACCCTCCGGGGATAGGCTCGGTGATGCCTCTGGTCGCCTTCGATGACGGCCCCGACCAGGTGACTGCGACAGGCGCCGCGATCCCCACCGGCGCAGCGGCCTGACCGCGCCGAACGACCGGGGCCGGGAGATCGCCGTGTATCCCATCGCCGAGATCCGCACGACGTTCCCCGACCGGCAGGCGGCAGAGGCCTGTGCCCGCCGACTGGTCGCGGCGCGGCTGGCGGCCTGCGTGCAGATCGACGGTCCCGTGGCCAGTGTCTACCACTGGCAGGAGCAGGTGGAGCAGTCGGTCGAATGGCGGTGCACGTGCAAGACGACCACCGCGGGGCTCTCCGCCTGCGTGGCCGCCATCCTGTCCGCTCACCCCTACCAACTGCCTGAAGTGTTGGTGGCGGCCGTGGAGGCCACGGCCAACTACCACGCGTGGGTGCGGGCAGCTGTCACCGCGCTGCCGGGTGACGGGGATGGAGCTGGCGCGGGGGGCAACGGATGACGGCTGTGGGCCTCGCCTTCGAAATCGTGCTCCACCCGGCGGCCGTCCTCGGCCCCGGCGCCGTCCACGGCGATGCCTGGGGGAGTTGGCCGACGGTCACCGTGCCGCCGTCGGCCGCCGCCACCCCCTTCGACGTGTCGTTCGACGACGTTCTCGACCGCCTCGGGAACCTCGCGGGGGTGTTCGTCGAACCCGACGGTTCGGTCGTGGGGGTCGATACCGCGGTGGCACGGGCCTGGCAATTCGATGCCCAACTCGCCGATCTCGGCGGCCGGCTGCTCGCCATGGAGCTCAAGGGGAGTTGCCCCGTCGCGGTGTTCGACGCCTTGCTCGCCTGTTGCGGTTGGCCCCGGGCGCCGGTGATGATGCAGCTGCCGCGGGCCGGGGTGTTCCTCGCTGAAGAGGTCTTCCGGCGCCATGCCTTGGCGCGCTGGACCGCCGGGGATGCGCGGATTCTGCGGCCCTCGTGATCCGGGGCGGGGGGAGTTTTCCGGCGCTTTGTCGGTTTTCGGTGGCCGGGGTGGTTTCCGGTCGATAGGGTCTCCGTGGGTCGAGAACGTGAAGCAGGGGGATGCCATGAGGACTGTCGGCGGCCGCTGGTGGGACGGAATCCAGATCGGTGTCGCTCTTTTCGGGTTCGCCGGAGGGCTGCCCGTGCATGCCGCCCAGGGTACGCCGGCCGATCCCCTGGCGGTGAGCACCGCTTACGGCGCCGGTGTGCATGCCTTCCACTCCCTCGATTACGCGCGGGCGCACCACGACTTCACGGCCGCCATCGAGGCGGGCACCGACGATCCCCGTGCGTTTTACTACCGTGGTTTGGCGGCTTTGAAGCTCGGCCGCACCGACGAGGCCGTCGCCGATTTCGCCGACGGGGCGAGCCGTGAGGCGGGAGGCGCCGGCAGCCTGGCCGTCTCGCGGGCGCTGGAACGCGTCCAGGGCCCCGACCGTTTGTGCTTGGAGCAGTACCGGGCCCGGGCGCGCGTGGCCGCCGTGCAGCGTGACGAGTCGGCCATCCGGGGCCGCTACTCCGACATCTACGACGCCGAGGCCGACGTCCTCCGCCGGGTCCGCCCGCGGGTCAGCGTGCCGCCACCGGAGCCCGTGGCGCCCCCCGCGGCCCGGCCCACACCCCCGGCGCAGGGTGCACCGCGCCGCCCGCGCCTGCCGGCAGACGGCACCGGACGGCCCGCCCTGCCGCGTCAGTCCGCCGATCCCGCCGATCCGTTCGGTGACGACCCCGTCAACGACTCCCGCATCGACCATCGTGACAAGCAGTTGGAGGAGCGCGGGGCGGAGCGTGACGACGTGTTCGACCAGCGCGACCAACAGATGGAGGACCGGGCCAGCGAGCGCGACAACTCGCTCGACCAACGCGATGCCCAGGAGGAGCGCGAGGCGGCGGGCGGGTTCTGAGGCCCCGTCGCCGCGCACCCCGTCCAACCCTCCATGACCGATTCCATCACGGCCGCGATCGACGCCCAGTTGGCGACCGCCACGTTCGTCGATCCCCACTCCCACATCGATCCGCACGCGCCGGCGGCGCGGTCGCTGGCCGATATCCTCGGCTACCACTATTACACCGAACTGGCGCACTCGGCAGGCGTGTCGCGCGACAGGATCGAGGCCCCCGGCCTGACCCCCGAGGAACGGGTGGAGCGGATCGTCGCCGGCCTCGGACCGCTCGCCAACACGATCCAGCACGCCTGGCTGATGGAGATCGCCCGCGACCTGTTCAGTTTCGAGGGGGACGCGCTCGACCACACCAACTGGCGCCGGCTCGCCGACCTCGTCGCCAGTCGCACCGCCGCCGCCGACTGGGAGGAGACGGTGCTGGGGAAGAACCGCATGGAGGCGGTGTTCCTCACCAACGACTTCGACGACCCGCTCGAGGGCTTCGACACCTCGACCTACGTCCCCTGCCTGCGCGTCGACGAGCTCGTCTTCCACACCGGCAAGGCGGGCGTGCTCGAACGCCTCGGGCGGAGCAGCGGCGAGGCGGTCTCTGACCGGGCCGGCGTCCACCGGGCGATCGGGGCCCTCGCCGAGCGGTTCCTGCGCCGCGGCGCCCGCGCGGCGGCGATCTCCCTGCCCCCCGATTTCCGGCCGTACAAGCCCGATGCCGCCGCCGCGGAACGGGCCCTGGCCGCCGTCCGCAGCGCGGGTCCGGCCGCCGCTGCCACCGACCGGGCGGTGCTCGCGGCCGACCTCTTGTGGCGTGTGGCGGAGTGCTGCGACGGGTGCCGGCTCCCGTTCGACCTCATGATCGGCGTGCGCCGCTCGGTCTATCCCGGCGGCGTGTACCAGGGGCAGGACCTGCTCGACGGGCGCTTGTCGCTCGCCGACTATGCCCCGCTGTTCAACGCCTTCCCGCGCGTCGCCTTCCCGGTGTCGGTGCTGTCGCACCCGCTCAACCACGAACTGGTGAGCTTCGCCTGGATCTTCCCCAACGTCTACCCGTTCGGCCACTGGTGGTATGCCAACACCCCCGCGGTGATCGAGCGCGACCTCGAGCAGCGGCTCGAGGCGGTGCCGCGGACGAAACTCCTCGGCTACTACAGCGACATGTACAAGCTGGAGTTCGGCTACCCGAAGTTCGCCATGTACCGCCGGGTCCTCTCCCGGGTGCTGGCGCGGCGCTTCGTCGGCGAGCGCGGCTGGAGCGAGGAGCGGGCGGTCGACCTGGGGCTCGACCTGCTGGTGCGGAACACGCGCCGCGTCTTCTACCCGGCGGCGGCCTGACGGCCGTCAGTCGCGGTGCGGTCCGGGCCCGGTCGCGTGGCCGTCGCCCGCGCGCGTCATCCCGGCCACGGCGAGCGCCCCCCAGCCGGCGACCATGAGCACGCCGCCGATCGGGACGATCGCCCCCAGCCAGCGTTGCCCGGAAAGCGCGAGCACGCCCAGGCACCCGCTGAACACGACCGTGCCGAGGAGGAAGCACCAGCCGGCGCCGGCCAGGGCCCGTGTGCCGGCCGTCCCGGGGATCCGCGCCAGCAGACCTACGAGCCCCAGGGCAAGGGCGTGGGCGAGGGCGTAGCGCACCGCCGTCTCCCAGTTGCCGGCCTGACCCGTCGCCGCGAGACGAGCCGCGAGCAGGTGGGCACCGAACGAGCCGGCGGCGACGGCGGCGAGGCCGACGAGGGCACCGGCGGTGATCCAGGAGGGCTTCATCGGGTCACGGGCGGGTCGTGCCGAGGAGTTTGTCCTCCTCCTCCTCCTGGATGATGATCCGCGGCGTCACCATGAGCATCAGGCTGTCGGTCGTCCGGCCGAGGCCGACGTTCTTGAAGAGGCGGTTGATGTAGGGGATCTTCGAAAGGATCGGCACGCCGTACTCGTTGCGTCCCTCGCGCTGCCGCTTGATGCCACCGAGGAGCACCGTGCCGCCGTCGGGCACGCTCACCGTGGTGGTCACCGTGGTGAAGAGGAACTCCGGCAGCTGGATCGTGGTGCCGCTCGACCGCAGCGTCTGCTCGCGGTCGCTCTTGGCCTGCACGCCCAGGGCGGCACCCAGCGGCGGCACCCCCTGCAGGCCCGCCTCGCCGTCGAGACCGGACTTCTCGTCGCTGCTCTTGGTGCTGGTGGAACGCGAGCCCTCGAACTGGAATTCCTCCACCTTGCCGATCGTGGAAAAGAAGGGCACCAGCGTGAGGCGGACGAAGCGCCGGTCGCTCGACACCACCGCCTGGACGTTGACCGCCGTGCCCTCCGAGAGGACCGTGATGATCGGCTGCTGGGCAGCGGCGAAATCGCCCACGACCGGGATCACGCTGGTGACGAACGGCCGCTGCCGTGTGTCGGAAACGAAGGCCGTCTGGCCGTTGAACAGGGTCACCTTCGGGGCCTGCATGACGTTCGACCGGGTGTTGCCCTGGGCGGCCTGGATGAGGAAGTAGGCCTCGATGTCGGAGAGGATGGCGAAGCCGAAGTTGGCCGCCGACGTGGTCGGGTCGGGGAGCCCGGGCAGTGCCGGCACAGTTCCGGGGCCGAAGCTGTTCTGCCGGAAAGGGATCGAGAAGAAGGGCGTTTGGCCACCGTTGGGATTGGGGGCCAGGGCCACGCCGGGATTGCCCGTGCTGTCGAGGCCGATCGTCTGCGTGGGGCCACCGGGGCCGGGGATGAGGCCGAGGGAGTAGGGCGACGTGGAACTGTTGCTCTGCGTCGGTAGGGCGGTCATGTTGAGCGGCTGGCGGACGTTCGACTGGATGTTGAAGTCGAAGTCGACGCCGATGCGCTCGAAGAAGGTGTCGTTGAGGGAGATGAAGCGGACCTCGATGGTGACCTGCAGGTCCTGCAGGCGGCGGAGCTGCTCGAGGAGGTCGGCGATCTCCTCGTGGACCTCCTGGGTCTGGCTGACGACGATGCTCAGGTTGGTGGCGAAGGGTTGGATCGCACCCTGGCCGCCGACGGTGTTCCACGTCTGCGGGGCGACCGTCTGTTGGATGAGGTCGATGAGCGACTGGAAGTCGGCCTGACCGCCGCCGATGCCGGGAGGTCCGAAGGGGATCGACGGCGTGGAACCGGTGGCAGGGGGATTGGACGGTCCCTGGAACTGCGCCAGCGACAGCGGATCGACCTGTCCGCCCGTGCCACGGGCGGCGCCGGCGTTGATCCCGGCCGGCGGCGGGCCGGTCTGCACCGAGAGCGACTCACGGGTGCCGACCCGCGAATAGCCGTCGCGGAGGGCACCGGTGATGCCCAGACCGTCTGACGAGAAACTCGGCACCGGGATGACCAGGTCGGCCACCTGGTAGGAGACGCTGTACACCTCCCCCTTGAGGAGTCGGGGGCTGGTGATCTTCAGCACCTCGTCCTTGATGACGTAGTCGAGATGGAGCGGCTCGAGGAGCAGCTTGAGGGCGCTCTTCAGGGAGATTTTCTGGTCGAGGGCGATGGTCACGGGGGTGTCGCTGCGGACCTGCTCGCCATCCAGCCCGACCATGTCGAGGTGGAGCGGCACGTCGGCCTGCCGGGCGAGGGCGTCGAGCACAGCGGCCAAGGGCTCGTTGCGGTGCGCCGCCACCACCGGCGTGGCGAGCTTCTTCTGGATCGCCAGTTCGGCCGGGGTCATGCGCCCCTTGCCCTCCGCCTCGCGGCGGGTGCGGTTCTTCGTCAGATCCTGCCAGTCCTTCGTGGCCGGGAACTCGATCGGGCCCACGAACGGGGCGGTCGCACGCTCCGCCTCCTCCGCCACGTCGAGCACGGCGGCCTGCTTGTCGGACTCGATCGACTTCTGCGTGTCGATGCGGCGGATCATCCGGCTCTGGGAAAGGAGTTGGCGGACCACGGGGTTTTCCGGGGCCAGTTGGCCGGCCTTCTTGGCGATGGCCTCGGCTTCAGCATAGCGCCGGTCGTCGATGAGGGCGTTGTATTCCTCCACGAGCATCGCCAGCCGCTGGTCGACCTCGACCCGCTGGGCCCGCTCGCGCTGCACCTGGGCCTCGACCTGGGCGCTCTTCCGCTCCATCTCCAGTTCCGACCGGCGCTTGCCGGTGGCGTCCTCGATCTCGCGCCGCGAGCGGTCGATGCGCCGCTGGAGCTGTTCCCGGGTCTCCGCGGGAATGTCGCGGGCGGCGATATCGGCGGCGATGGCGTCGAGCAGTTCGAGGGCCTCGATCGGCGAGTTTGTGGCCAGGCGCCGGGCCTCGAGTTGGCGGGCGGCGACCTCGGCGGAGGCCTTGGCGATCGCCAGGTCGCGGGGCAGCCGCTCGGTGGCGCCCGTGGCCGGAGCGGCGGCGGGGCGCGGGGGACCGACCTGCACCGAGCGCCCTGCGCCGTCGAGGATCCGGCGGGCCGCCTCGGCATCGGTCGCCGCGGGGCTCTCGGCCGGCGTGGGGAGGGGCTCGGCCGCGCGGAGGATGTGGCCGCCCACCGTCAGCAACAGGGCCGCTGCGGTGGCCAGCGGAAGGCCCGCATGCGGCAGTGCCGACGTGTGCAGGCCGACCGGAGTTGGTGCGGCGGCGGAATCATGGAAACGTGCCATGGGCCGGATCCCTGTGTTCGGGGGACAGCAAGGGCGGGATAGGTAGCGGCCCGTCGGCGGACGGGTCAAGGCCAGACCGCCGGGGCGAGGTGACGGCCGTCGCAGGGCCGCGCAGCCTTCCCAGGGCCCCCGAAAATGCCGAAAAAGCGGGGGAGCCGCTCGGCCACGGGGGGGCGGCCAGGCCCCGGCACAGCGGCCCGCCTGCCGGCCAGTGCCCCGACTCGCCAGATCAGTCCTGGAGCGCCCGTTCGATGGTGTCGAGGAGCTGATCGACACGGAACGGCTTGAAGAGCTGGAGCCGACTCCCTGCCTGGCGGGCTTTCACGATGGAATGGCCCGGATCCCAGCCGAATTCCTGCATCAGGATGAACCGGCCCGGGGGCATGCGATCCTGGAGCCGGACGAGGAGTTCGTAGCCGGTCATGTCGGGCAAACGGATGTCGGACAGGATGACGTCGTAGCCTTCCCGCGCCCCGCGCAGCATCGACAGCGCCTCGCCCCCGTCGCGGGCGGTCTCCACGATGCAGCCGCAGCGTTCCAGGTGGGAATGGGCCGACGCCCGCACCTGTTCGTTGGCATCGACGACGAGGATCCGCCTCCCCACCAACCGCGGCCGCTGCGGCTGCCGCAGCTGCGTGTGCGCGGAACTGGGGGTCATCTTCTCCCCCACCTTCTGGATCACCAGCTTGATGTCGCGCGCGTGACGCAGGATCTTCTGCAGCCGTTCCACCACGTCGGCGTCGTGGCCGATGTACTTCTCCATGACGTTGACGGCTTCGTTGAGGATGTCGTCCACGGGGAGGGCCACGGCCCCGTGGATGGCCTCGATGCTTTCGGCCGCGGTGGAGGCCTTTTCGGCCACGAGCAATTCCAGCGTGTTGATCGCCACCGCCACGTCGCGGGCGAAGATCTCCAGGAACTGCAGGTCGGTCGGCGAGAAGCCCCCCGGTTCCGGGCTCTCCACGTTGAAGGTGCCGATCACCGCGTCGTGGTAGCTGAGGGGCACGGTCAGCGAGCTCTTCGCCCCCTTGCAGCCCTCGAGGTACAGCGGGTCTTTCGTGGTGTCGATACAGTGGTAGCTGCGGCCCGTGGCCGCGACGTAGCCGGTGACGCCGTTGTGTTCCGGGCGAGCGTAGAGGACGCGGGCCTCCGCCTCGGGCTGCATCCCCTCGGCCAGGAGCGGTTCCAGCCGGCCCGTACGCGCGTCGAGGAGGCGGATCTCCACGACGTCGAACTGGAGGAGGTCGCGGGAGTAGTGGAGGATGTTGCTCTTGAGCAGGTCGATCCGCTCGTGGACGCTCATGCTCGCCAGTTCGGCGGGCGTGAGGTCGGCGAGCTGCTGGCCGGCATGGTGGATGGCGGCCCGCTTCTGCTGCTCGAGGATGGTGTGCGTCACCTCGCGCACGCTGACCACCGCCGCTGCCACGCCGTGGTCAACGCCAGGGGCCGCCTGCCCGGCGGGCCCGGTGACCACTGGAAGAGCAGTTGTGGCGACCACGAGCGGGGCCGCGCGGAGATGGAAGTAGCGGTTGTCGCCGGTGCGGACCGTGGCCGCTGCCCCCTTGGCTCCGCGAAGGACCGCGGCCACCGGATCGGCCTCGCCGTCGGCCATGTCGGGAACGCCGAGCGCTTCGCAGAGCCGCCGGCCCGTCACGCAGTCGCAGCCGCACCAGCCGCAGAAGCGGGCGTTGGCCCAGCGGACCGTGCCGTCGGCAGCCACCACCGCGACACCGTCTGGCAGGCTGGTGAGCACCCGGCTGTCGCGGTCCATCGCCAGGAGCGTCGCGACGGCGCCGTGGCCGGCGAGCACCACGACGGCGACGTTCTCCGCTCCGCCGGTCTCCGCATGCGCCAGGGCATCGCGGAGGTCGTCGCTCTCCACCACGGCGGCGGCATCGACGCCAGCGGCGAGCGCCGCCAGCCGCGACGCGGTTGAAGACAGCGGGCCCGGCGGCCGTTCCGGATGCGCTACGCCGGCCGCACCCGGCCCTCGATCTCTCACGACCAGCACGTTCCGGACTTCCGACACCCGATTGTCCTCCGTGTCGGACCGGTGACACCGCGAGAGTATAAAAAACCGTGCGCGAAGCCGCCAAATCAGGCGCCGCCGTTGCCCCCCGGGGCGCCGAACCTATACTCCCCGAGGCGTCCGAACCCCGCGCGGATCGCGGATCCGGTCCGGCTGTTCTCCGGCGTGGATCTCCGGCGTGGATTTCCGGCGGGGATCGCTCCAGAGCGGCGCCACAGCGGAACTGTTTCGGCGACTGTTTCGGCCGGGTGTGGTGAGCTGCCTCGAGGCGTGAGCGTGAACGTGAGTACTGACGAATCGGCTGCGGCATCCTTCCTCGGCCGGAACCAGTTTCTCATTTACCGGCTGTTTTCGCTGTCCGGGCTGGTCCCGGTCGGTGGTTTCCTCGCCGTCCATTTGCTCACCAACGCCTCGATCCTCGGCGGTGCCGAGAGCTTCCAGGGGCGGGTCGATCTGATCCACTCGCTCGGGGCCCTCCTGGTGCCGGTCGAGATCGCCTTGATCTTCCTGCCGATCCTGTTCCACGCCACCGTCGGCTTCATGATCATCGCCGGCGGTCTGCCCAACGTCGGTTCCTATCCCTACGCCGGCAACATCCGCTACACGCTGCAGCGGGCCACGGGGATGATCGCCTTCGCCTTCATCGTGTGGCACCTCATCCACCTGCACTGGCTGGGGGCACCGGTACGCGGCAACGCGCTGCCGGGATTCGACCCGCATCACGCGTCGAGCACCCTGGCGGTGGCAATGGGCTCGATGGTCATGAACCTCCTCTACGCCATCGGCATGCTCTCCGCCGTCTACCACTTCGCCAACGGCCTGTGGTCGCTGGGGATCACGTGGGGGCTGTGGACCAGTCCGGCGGCGATGCGGCGGGCCAACTGGGTGAGCGTGGTGGTGGGCGCGGTCCTCGCCGCGGCGGGACTCGGGTCACTGATCGGCGTTCGCCGCGTCGACGTGGAGGCGGCCCGGGCGATGGAGGGGCGCCGCGAGGAGATGCGGCGGATGCTGGAAGGGGAGGTTCCCCTGCCGTCCGCGAGGATGATGGAGACCGCAGTCGAACCGCGGGCGGTCGAATCGCCGCGAACGGGCACCTGACCGGGCACGGGCCCGCCGTGATGGGTCGGTGCGCGCCGGATCCTGTGCCGAAATTCTGGGCGGAACTGAAAGGGCATCACACATGGCGCAGCCCCGGGTCGTGGTCGTGGGGGGTGGTCTGGCGGGCTTGTCGGCGACGATGCGGTTGGCCGAACTGGGCGTGACGGTCGATCTGCTCAGTCTGGTGCCGGTAAAGCGGTCGCACAGCGTCTGCGCCCAGGGGGGGATCAACAGCGTCAACGCCCTCACGCGGCAGCAGGGCGATTCGGAGTGGAAGCACTTCGACGACACGGTTTACGGTGGCGATTTCCTCCAGCACCAGCCCCCTGTCAAGGAGATGGCCGACTGGGGACCGCGGATCATCGATCTCATGGATCGCCTCGGGGTGCCCTTCAACCGCACCCCAGAGGGCTTTCGCGACCAGCGCCGGTTCGGTGGCACGCTCTACAAACGCACCGCTTTCGCCGGCGCCACGACCGGCCAGCAACTGCTCTACGCGCTCGACGAGCAGGTGCGGCGGCACGAGGTCGCCGGGCGGGTGACAAAGTGGGAGTTCTGGGACTTCCTCGCCCCGGTTCTCGACGACACGGGCCGCTGCCGCGGCGCCATCTGCCAGGATCTGGTGTCGATGCAGTTCCGGTCGTTCCCGGCCGACGCCGTGATCCTCGCCTCGGGCGGGTGTGGTTTGGTGTACGGGCGCTCGACGATGTCGATGGTCTGCACCGGCAGCGCCATCAGCCGGGCCTACCAGCATGGAGCCGCCTATGGCAACGGCGAGTTCATCCAGGTCCACCCCACCGCGATCCCCGGGGCCGACAAGCTCCGACTGATGAGCGAGAGCGCACGGGGCGAGGGGGGGCGCGTGTGGGTACCCCGCACCCCGCAGGACCCGCGTGACCCGCGGACGATCCCCGAGGCGGAGCGCTGCTACTTCCTCGAGGAGCGGTATCCGAAATACAAGAATCTCGTGCCGCGCGACATCGCCACGCGGGAGATCTTCGACATCTGTACCACCGAGGGGCTGTCGGTGGAGAAGGACCGGCCGTGCGTCTACCTCGACCTCACGCACCTGCCGCGGCAGGAGCTTGACCGCAAGCTCCATGGCATCCTGGAAATCTACGAGAAGTTCCAGGGCGTCGATCCGCGGGACGTGCCCATGAAGATCTTCCCCGCGGTCCACTATTCGATGGGCGGGCTGTGGGTCGACTACCAGCGCAGTGCCACCGGAGGGATGGAGGAGGGTTCGCCGCGGAACCACCAGACGAGCATCCCCGGCCTCTACGCCGTGGGGGAGTGCGACTACCAGTATCACGGCGCCAACCGTCTCGGGGCCAACTCGCTGCTTTCCTGCATCTTCAGCGGCCTGTTCTGCGCCAGTGGTGTGATCGCTGGCAGCCAGTCGTCGAAGCGGACGGCGGCGGAGGAGTCGTCGCGGCTCTTCGACGCGGCCTTGCGGCGCGAGCAGGATCGGCACGAGGCCCTGCTCGGCCGTCGCGGCAGCGGTGACAACCCCTACCAGATCCACCAGGAACTGGGCGCCCTCATGACCCGGGTGGCGACCGTGGTGCGCCGCAACGAGCAACTGTCGGCGGCGTACGACGAGGTGTGCGCGCTGGAGGACAGGTGGCGGCGCTGTGCCGTGAGTGACACCGGCAACTGGACCAACCAAAACGTCGTCTTCACGAAGTCGCTGGGCGACATGTTCCCGCTGGCGAAGATCATCCTCATCGGCGCGCTGCAGCGCGACGAGTGCCGTGGTGCCCACTTCAAGCCCGCTTTCGCCGTGCCCGGCCTCCAAGCCACAGACGAAGCGGCGCGGCGCCGGGAGGCCGAGGAGTGGTGCGACCGGTTCGCGTCCAACACGGCGCGGTGGCTGAAGAGCACCGTGGCCCGGCCGGGGGCGGATGGCCATCCCCAGATCGCGTACGAAGATGTCGACACCTCGCTGATCCCACCGCGACCCCGCCTCTACGGCCTCGTCGGCGCCGACCTCATCGAAGAGGTGTGGCGGGAGCGGCAGCAGGCCAGCGAGGCTCGGGTTGGCGGGACGGGCGTTGGCAGCGGCCGCCCGTTGGCGGCCACCTCGTGACTTCGTCGACCGGCCAGGCCGAGGATCAACGACTCACACCAGCCGATCTCACAGCCCACGTCGTGGAGGCAACCCGATGATCGCCCCCAATCATGCCGCCGATTCCGCCCCCGCCGCTGACGAGGGACGCGAAATTCGTGTCCGCATCCTGCGGCAGGATGCGCCCGGTCAGGAGAGCTACTGGGAGCGTCATGCCGTGCCCTACGAGCCGAACATGAACGTGATCAGCGTGCTCCAGCGGATCGCCGCCGGCGCGCGGTCGGCCGACGGACGGCCCGTGGCCCCCGTGACATGGGACTGCAACTGCCTGGAGGAGGTGTGCGGGTCGTGCACCATGCTCATCAACGGGCGCACACGAATGGCCTGTTCGGCCCTCGTCGACCGGCTGCTGGAGGAGCAACCCGAGGAGATCGAATTGCGGCCGATGTCGAAGTTCCCGGTGGTCCGCGATTTGGTGGTCGATCGGCGGCGCCTGTTCCGCGGCCTGGAGCGGGTCAAGGCGTGGGTGCCCGTCGATGATTCCTACGACCACGGTCCCGGACCGCGGATCTCCCCCGAGGAGCAGGAGGATGCCTATCCGTTGTCCACCTGCATGAGTTGCGGATGCTGCCTCGAGGCCTGCCCACAGTACACGAAGATCGAACCGGTGCGCCGTGAAGGGGAGACGGGCGAGGCGTTCGCAGAGCGTCGTCAGGGGGCCTTCGACCGAGGGTTCGTCGGCGCCCACGCGGTGAGTCAGGCGATGCTCTTCAACGCCCACCCCACGGGAAAAATGATCGCCGACGAGCGCTTGGAGGCGCTCACGAGTGCGGGTGGCATCCAGATGTGCGGCAACGCCCAGAACTGTGTGGCCGTGTGCCCGAAGGCCATCCCCCTCACGCGCTCGATCGCCCGGGCCGGCCGGGCGGCCACGGTGTGGGCCATCAAGCGGCTCTTCGACCGCTGACGTGCCCCGCGCGGGTAAACGCTTCGCTGGCGCGGCGCCACTGGCGCTTTGCCCGATGCCGTGGTTCCTGGCACCCTTGCGTGGAATGCCTCTGTCCGGGGGGCGCGTTTGCCCTGGGACACGGGGCCGTGTTAACCTAGCTGCCAGCCGGGGGTGCGCATGGTGGATCCCACCGCGTGCCCACGGAACACGGTTGACTGTGAAGGAAACGTGACTGGAGAAAACAGGGGTAGGCGTCCGGCTGGCCCGGGAAGTGGCGGTCAGGCCCATGGTGGCCAAGGGCGCCGATCATCGCGCGGGCCCGGTCGTCGCGACGGCGGCCACGGTGGGCGCCGTGACGCGCCGCGTGGTCGCGGGCGTGGTGAAGACACCGACGCCTGGCTCGACGGCGGCGGCGATCGGCAGATCGCCACGACTCCCGCGAGGCCGATGGACGGTGGCGATGCCTCTGTCCAAGGCGGTGACGGCGGGGCAACGCTCTTCGCCGACCTCGGCCTTTCCGCCGCCACGCTCGCAGCGGTCGCCCAGGCAGGGTACACCACCCCGACCCCGGTGCAGGCGGGCTTCATCCCGCGGGCCCTGACCGGCGGCGACGTGATGGGGCAGGCGCGGACGGGAACCGGCAAGACCGCCGCTTTCGTCCTCCCCATCCTGGAGGCGATGTCCCGTCCCGGCCGCGGCACCGGCACGCGCGCCCTCGTGCTCGTGCCCACGCGCGAACTCGCCGTGCAGGTTCGCGACGAGTTCGAGAAGCTGGCCCAGGGATCGCGGATCCACTGCGTGGCGGTCTACGGTGGAAAGCCGATCCGCGGTCAGATCGACAAGCTGGCCCGTCACCCCGCGGTGGTCGTCGGCACCCCCGGTCGCGTCCTCGACCATTTGAGCCGGGGCACGATCATGCTGGGTGATCTCGAGATCATCACCCTCGACGAGGCCGACCGGATGCTCGACATCGGGTTCCGACCCGACATTGAGAAGATCCTGCGCCGCTGTCCCGACAGCCGGCAGACGCTGCTGCTGTCGGCTACCGTGCCGCCCCCCGTGGCCCGGTTGGCCACGCGCTACATGCGCGACCCGGAGATCCTCGATTTCTCGACCCGCGACATCGCGGTGGAGACGATCGAACAGTTCTATTTCACGGTCGATCCAACGCGGAAGTTCGACCTCCTCGAGCGGCTCCTCGATCGCGAGCAGCCGCGGCAGGCGATCGTTTTCTGCCGCACAAAGCGCGGCACCGACAAGGTGTTCGAGAAACTCGCCCGGCGCCGCGGCGGGGGGTCGCGTGCATCCACGGCGATCTCGCCCAGAACGTCCGCGACCGGGTGATGCGGCAGTTCCGCGACGGCGGGGTGCGGATCCTCGTGGCCACCGACGTGGTGGGGCGCGGGATCGACGTTTCGGGCGTCTCGCACATCGTCAACTACGATGTGCCGGAGTTCTGCGACGACTACGTGCACCGCGTCGGCCGCACCGGTCGGATGGGCCGCGAGGGGGTGGCCTTCACGTTCGTCGCCCCCGACGAGGGGCCGCAGTTGACCCGGATCGAGATGCGGATCGAGAAACTGCTCAAGCGCGACGAGATCCCCGGTTTCGAAGCCTTCGAGCGGCGGGCGAAGCCGACGCCGGTCCAGGCGCTGCCGACCGCCTACGGTGTGCCGGCCGGAGGTGCTTCGGGAGCGGCGCCGTCGGCGTCTGCGGCGCCCCCGGGAGCGATTTCGGGGGCCGGAGCCGAGTCGCCCGCCGAGCAGCCGCAACCCCCGCGGCCGACCGGCCCGTCCGCGGCCTCGCTCCTGGGCAAGGGGCGTGGTGCGAAGCGCTTCCGCCGGGCGCTGTGAGGCGGTGGCAGTTGGGCCCGTGGGGTGGGGCGATCGCCACGGAGTGACTGATGGCTGAATCGCGTCCCGGCGAACCGCCCGCATGTCACCCTGACGGGCGTCGGGCTTTGGTGCAGCGTCTGCAGAGCCTCGCCGATGCCGGGGTCGAGGCCCTGCCCCGCGTGACGCCGGGGGTGCAGGGGCGCCTTCCGGTGGCCGGAGCGGCCAGAGCCGAGACCAACCCGGACACGCCACCACCTCCGGCCAGGCGCATCGCCCCCGTCGCGGTAACGGTGCCGCCGGTCGTTGCCGCACGCACCGGATCGGACCAAGACGCCGCCCTGACCATCCTCCGCGACGCGGTGGCGGCCTGCACGCGCTGCGCCGAACTGGCGTGCACCCGGACACAGACCGTGTTCGGCTCGGGGGCCGCGCGGGCGCGGATCTGTTTCTTCGGTGAAGCCCCGGGAGCCGACGAGGATGCCAGCGGGATCCCGTTCGTGGGGCGGGCCGGGCAGTTGCTCACGCGGATCATCGAGGCGATCCGCCTCACGCGCGACGAGGTCTACATCCTCAACGTGCTCAAGTGCCGGCCACCGGCCAACCGCAGCCCCGCGCCCGACGAGGTGGCCAACTGCCGTCCTTTCTTCGAGCGGCAGTTGGAGATCATCCGCCCGGAGTTCATCTGCTGCCTGGGCACGACGGCGGCCCACGCCCTCCTGGGGGCGGTGGAACCGATCGGCAAACTCCGTGGCCGGTGGTTCAGCCACGGTCCTTCCCAGGTCATCTGCACGTACCATCCTTCCTATCTGTTGCGGAATCCCGCGGCGAAACGGCCGGTGTGGGAGGACATGCAAGCGCTCGCGGCGCGGGCGGCAATCGACCTTTCGGTGGATTGATTTCCCCACGGTGTCGCTTTCCCCACGGGCCCGACCGGAGGCGTGGCGATTGCCTCAAGGGCCGGCCACGGGCAAACCGATCACAGCGGCGGGGTTGCGGGGGGTGAACAGCCGCCGATGGCCGTCGGGCTGGGGAGCCCGACGGACGGGGCATGCAGGGGAGGATCGCGGCATGAGACTGCCCGGTGCCGTCGGCATGACGACGAGTCTGGTGGCCTGCGCGCTCCTGGCCACCGGCTGCACGATGTGCCCCGATCCGTTCGACTACTCCGGGCCGGTGCCCAACGGATCGGCCCCGCAAAACGACTTCATGGCCCGGAGCAACGGCATCCTGCCGCTGCGGTCGCGACCGCTTCCCTGGCCGCCGGTCGTCGACGCCGATCGCGCGCCCGACACGGGTGCCACGGTCGGGGCCGAAGACACCGCGCCCGACGAGCAGGTGGCCAGCGGTGCGGCGGACGACACCGACAGGGTCACCCGCTGACGCGCCGCCGCCGGTGGGCACACGACGCGCCCGACCTCACCCGGCTGTCGGCGCCGGTCCCGGCTCGGGTAACCATCCATCGGGGACGACCGCGTCCTTGGGGACCACCGCCACGCCGTCGCGGACGGTGAACCGGTCGCTGTCGGGGCTCTCCTGCCAGCCATGGTCGTTGACGATCCGTGTGCGCCGGCCGATGCGCACGTTCTTGTCGATGATCGCCCCCTCGATGATCGAGCCCTCGCCGATGCCGATCGGCGCCCCTTGGAGGCGTTGGCGGTGAGGTCGTCGGCGGTCTCGTAGTAGTCGTTGCCGAGGATCACCGAGTTGCGGATCACGACGTTGCGGCCGATGCGGCACCGCAGCCCGATGACGCTGTTTTCGATGACCGCTCCTTGCTCGATGAGGCACCCGTCGGACACGAGGCTCGTGCGGATGCTCGAGCCGTCGATCCGCGACGGCGGGAGGAAGCGGCCCCGGGAGTAGATCGGTGCCTCGGCACACGCCAGCTCGAACGGAGGCCGTGCCCCGGCGAGATCGAGATTGCACTGGTAGTAGGAGCGGATCGTGCCGATGTCCTCCCAATACCCGTCGAAGGGATGGAGGTGGACGCGCTTGGCGCGGATGGCGGCGGGAAAGACCTCGCGGCCGAAGTCCTGGTAGTCGGTTTGCCGGAGCAGTTCCAGGAGGCAGTCGCGGTCGAACAGGTAGATCCCCATGCTCGCCATCAGCGAGCGGCCATGGGCCGGGATGCCCTGGCGCTCGATCCATGCCGGCGCGGTGCGCACCATCTCCAGTTCAGCGGCGGTCTGCGGTTTCTCCAGGAAGCCCTCCACGCGCCCCTCGTCGTCGAGCCGCATGATCCCCAGCCCCGACGCGGCCGACTCGTGCACGGGGATGCCGGCGATGGTGACGTCGGCACGCTGCGCCAGGTGCGTGGCCATCATGTCGGCGTAGTTCATCCGGTAGAGCTGGTCCCCGGAGAGGATGAGCACGTGCTTGATGTCGGGCTGCTGCAGGTAGCGGATGTTCTGCCGGACGGCATCCGCCGTGCCCTGGTACCACCCCGCGTTGTCGAGGGTCTGCTGGGCGGCGAGGATCTCGACGAAGCCGCCGCTGAAGGGATCGAAGGTGTAGGTGCGACGGATGTGGCGGTGGAGGCTCACGGAGTTGAACTGGGTGAGCACGTAGATCCGCTGCACGCCGCTGTTGATGCAATTCGACAGCGGCACGTCGATGATCCGGTATTTCCCGGCCAGCGGCACGGCCGGCTTGGATCGGTCGCGGGTGAGAGGGTAGAGCCGCGTGCCGCGACCACCCCCCAGGACCAACGCCAGCACCCGCCGCACGACGCTCATGGAAGGCTCCCGGAGGTGGCGGCACCGGGGTCCCGGCCGTCGCCCATTGTGGAAAGCGGCATGCTACGCCACCGCGGCGGGGGCCGACAATCGACCGGGCCTGGCAGGTCGGCGGTGGCGTCGCACACCCGGCGTCGGTCAACGGATCACGAAATTGACCATCCGCCCGGGCACGGCCACGACCTTGACGACCTGTTTGCCGGCCAGCAATTCCGCGATCCGCGGGTCGGCCGTGGCCGCCGCCTCGAGGGCCGCCGTGTCGGCATCGGCGGGCACCGTCACCCGCCCGCGGAGCTTGCCGTTGACCTGCACCGGCACCTCGACGGTGTCGTCCCGGAGCCAGCGCTCGTCGATTTGCGGCCAGGCCGCCAGCGACACGGGCGCGGGGCGACCGAGCACCTCCCACAGCTCCTCGGCGAGGTGCGGGGCGAACGGCGCGAGGATCGTCACGAACGGCTCCAGCACCGCGCGCGGCCGACGGTCGAGGGGAGTGAAGACGTTGACGAACTCCATCATCCGGGCGATCGCGGTGTTGAACGACAGCGCCTCGATGTCGGCGGTGACCTTGTGCACCGTCCGGTGCAACTCGCGGAGCTGGTCGTCGGTGGGCGGGGTGTCGACGACCTGTGGCGCGAGGGTCGGCTCCTCTGCCCGTTCGTCGACGATCAGCCGCCAGCAGCGGTCGAGGAAGCTGCGCACACCACTCACCCCGGTGGTGCTCCAGGGCTTGGTGGCCTCGAGCGGGCCCATGAACATCTCGTAGAGGCGCAGGCTGTCGGCCCCGAAGTCGCGCACCACCTGGTCGGGATTGACCACGTTGCCACGGCTCTTCGACATCTTGTAGGCCCGGCTCTCGACCCGGATCCGGGGCGAGTCACGGAGCACGAAATGCTCCCCCTGCTTCTCCACCTGATCGGCCCGCACCTTGGCGGGCGTGTCGGCCCCGGTCCGTTGTTCGGCCGAGACCCAGCCTCCCTTCTCGCTGCGGTAACCGGTGAACTCCATCTCGCCGAGGATCATCCCCTGGTTGACGAGCTTGCCGAACGGCTCCGGGCAGGAGACGTGCCCGCGGTCGTGGAGCACCTTGTGCCAGAAGCGCGCGTAGAGCAGATGGAGGACGGCATGCTCGGCGCCGCCGATGTAGAGGTCGACCGGCATCCAGGCCCGCTCCACCTCGGGGCTGACGAAGCGCTCGTCGTTGTCGGGGTCGAGGAACCGCAGGTAGTACCAGCAGGAGCCGGCCCACTGCGGCATGGTGTTGGTTTCGCGGCGGTAGCGCCGCCCGTCCCGCTCGACGAGCAGCCAGTCGTCGGCCGCCCGGGAAAGGGGCGGATCTGGCGTGTCGCCCGGCCGGTAGTCGATGAGCTCGGGGAGTCGGACCGGAAGCTCCTCCTCGGCGACCGCACGGATCGCGCCGGTGGGGCGGCCGTCGGGGCCGAGCTCGTGGAGGATCGGGAAGGGTTCGCCCCAGAAACGCTGCCGGCTGAACAGCCAGTCGCGCAGCTTGTAATTGACCGCCGGTCGGCCGAGTCCGGCGGCCGCCAGATCGGCCCCCACCCGGGTGATGAAACTCCGGGTGTCGAGCCCGTCGTAAGGGCCGGAGTTGACCGCGCGGCCATCGCCGGTGAACAGCGTGCCGACGTGGGCGTGGCCTCCCACCGGCTCCACGACGGTGATCACCTCCAGACCGAAGCTCCGGGCGAAGTCCCAGTCACGCTCGTCGTGGGCGGGCACCGCCATGATCGCCCCGGTGCCGTAACTGGCCAGGACGTAGTCCGCCACCCACACCGGCACCGGTCGGCCGGTGAGCGGGTGGATGCAGTGGGAGCCGGTGAAGACCCCGGTCTTCTCCTTGGCGAGGTCGGTGCGGTCGAGGTCGCTCTTGCGCGCCGCCGCCTCCCGGTAGGTGCGGATCGCCTCCCTCTGCCCGGCGGTCGTCAGGTCGTCGACGAGCGGATGCTCGGGGGCCACGACGAGGTAGGTGACGCCGTGGAGCGTGTCGGGGCGGGTGGTATAGACGCGGATCGCGTCGTGGCCGGGCCGGGGGGGGAATCCCGATCGGCGGCGCCCGTCGGCCCACGCGGCGAAGGCGGCCTCGGTGCCGGTGCCCGGGGCGATGAAGAAGTCGACCTCGGCACCGGTGCTGCGGCCGATCCAGTCGGACTGCAACTTCTTGATGCTCGCCGGCCAGTCGACGTGGTCGAGCTCCTGCTCCAGTCGATCGGCATAGGCGGTGATCCGCAGCATCCATTGCCGCAGCGGGATGCGCACCACCGGGTGGCCGCCGCGCTCGCTCACCCCGCCGATCACTTCCTCGTTGGCCAGCACCGTGCCGAGGGCCGGGCACCAGTTGACCGGGGCCTCCGTCTGGTAGGCGAGCCGGTGGGCATCGCGGTGGCGGGCCACGGCCTCCTCCCCCGCGGCGCGCACCTCGGGCGAGATCGGCAGTTCGGCGATGGGCCGGCCCCGCTTCTGCTCGGCGTCGAACCAGGTGTCGAAGAGGACGAGGAAAATCCACTGCGTCCAGCGGACGTACCCGGGGTCGGTGGTCGCCAGTTCACGCTTCCAGTCGTAGCTGAAGCCGAGCATCTTCAGCTGCCGGCGGAACGTCTCGATGTTGCGGGCCGTGCTCTCCCGGGGCGGGGTCCCGGTGCGGATGGCATGTTCCTCGGCCGGCAGCCCGAAGGCGTCGAACCCCATCGGATGCATCACGCTCGTGCCGCGCATGCGCTCGAAGCGGGCCACGATGTCGGTGGCTGTGTAACCCTCCGGGTGCCCCACGTGGAGCCCGTCGCCACTGGGGTAGGGGAACATGTCGAGCACATACCGCTTGCGCCCGGCCGGGAGGCGCGGCGTGGCGAAGGTGTGGTGTGCCTGCCACCACGACTGCCACTTGGGCTCGATCCGGGCGGGTTGGTAGCGGGGCATCCGTCTGGGTCCGTGGTCGGGGCGTGGTGCGGCAGACGCGGGCGG